>JBKPRS010000414.1:0-14501 GCA_046734695.1 Actinomycetota bacterium
GCCGCGAGGCCGGCGCGCCGCGCACCCAGCGAGCCCAGCGCGCCGTCGAGGTCATCCATCCGGCATAGCCTCCACGTCCACCGGCGACCAGCGCCCGGCAGCGAGGCCGTCGCCCCGCGAGCCCAGCGCGGCGTCGGGGTCAGCCATCGGGTGTCACCGCCACCAACGGCTGGCCGGCGTCCACCAGCTGGCCGGGCCGGCAGCCCACCCAGGCGACCACGCCGCCCTGGTCGCTGTACAGCGTCACCTCGGTCTTCATGGCTTCGAGCACCGCCACCCGATCACCGGCGCCGACGGTGGCGCCGGGCGCTACGGCCACGTCGCCCACCTTGGCCGCGAACGGGGCCGCCACCAGCGCCGCGCCTGGCGGCGGAGCGTCGTCGCCGGCCTCGACCGCGGGCGGAGGCGCCGAGACCAGGCGATCGGCCCGGTCGAGCTCGCCGCTGTCCCGCCAGCGCTGGCGCTCCTCGGCGAAGGCGGCCTGCTGGCGCCGCCGGAAGTCCTCGATCCCCGACTCGTGCTCGGCCATGAAGCGGCGGTGCTCGGCCGGGTCGAACACCGTGTCCTCCACCGTGACCTCGCCGCGGCCCGCGACCATGTCGGCCCGCAGGTCCGCCAGCTCCTCGGCGCTCACCGGGTGGAAGCGGATCTGGTCGAAGCAACGCAGCAGCCAGGGCTGGGAGACCGTGGTCTGGCGGAACGGGCGGTGCCGCGACCAGACGGGCACCGTGCGCCCCACGAGCTGGTAGCCGCCCGGGCCCTCCATGCCGTAGACGCAGAGATAGGCGCCGCCGATCCCGACCGCGTTCTCCGGCGTCCAGGTGCGGGCCGGGTTGTACTTGGTGGTGACCAGCCGGTGCCGCGGGTCGAGCGGTGTGGCCACCGGGGCGCCCAGGTAGACGTCGCCCAGCCCCAGCACCAGGTAGCTCGCGGCGAACACGATCTCGTGGACGGCCTCGACGTCGGCCAGCCCGTTGATCCGGCGGATGAACTCGAGGTTGCTCGGGCACCAGGGGGCGTCGTCGCGCACGACCCGCATGTAGCGGGCGATGGCCTCCCGGGTGGCGGGGTCGTCCCACGACAGCGGCAGGTGGACGATGCGACTGGGGATGGGCGCGTCCTCGCCCGTGCCGAGGTCCTCGTCCAGGTCGCGCACGACCTCCAGGGCGCGCTCGACCGTGAGCCGCTCGCCGTCCACGTGGACCTGCAGCGAGCGGATGCCGGGCGTGATGTCGACCACTCCCTCCAGCTCGGACGCCTCCACCCGGGCCAGCAGCCGCTGGACCCGCACCCGCAGGGCGATGTCGAGGACGGGCTCGCCGTACTCCACCAGCAGATAGCGGTCGCCGCTGCGCCGGAACGTCACGGCGGGCCGCCCCCCGGCGGCAGGCGCGCCGGCCAGCACCGCGGGGGAGCGGGCCGAGCGGAAGCGCACGGTGTCGCCCGGCCGCAGCTGGCCCAGCTTCCAGCGCTCCTCCGCCGCCACCGTCAGCGGGCAGACGAAGCCGCCCAGGCTGGGACCGTCCGGGCCGAGGATCACCGGCATGTCGCCGGTCAGGTCCACTGCCCCCAGGCCATAGGGCGTGTCGTGGATGTTCGACGGGTGCAGCCCGGCCTCGCCTCCGTCGGGCCGGGCCCAGCGGGGCTTCGGGCCGACCAACCGCACCCCGGTACGGGCCGAGTTGTAGTGGACCTCCCAGGCCGTGGCGCACAGCTCGTCCATGCCCTCGGCGGTGAGGAACTCGGGATCGGCGTGGGGGCCGTCGAGCACGCGCAGGTCCCAGTCCCGGCCCAGCACCGGGCGCTCGTCCGCCGGGAGGGCCGCGGGCGTCAGCCGCGGCTCGACGTCGCCGGCCAGGCGCAGCACGTCGCCCGGCCGCAGCGCCCGGCCACCGTGGCCCCCGAACCCGCCCAGCGTGAACGTCGAGCGCGAGCCCAGGTGGCGGGGGACGTCGATGCCGCCCTGCACCAGCACGTAGCCGCGGGCGCCGGGGCCGGTGACCGGGCCGCAGGCCAGCGTCGCTCCCGCGGGCACGGCCACCGGCTCCCAGCGGGAGACCGGCGCGCCGTCGAGCACGGCGCCCATGGCGGCGCCGGCCAGGCACACGACCGCGGGGCGGCCGAAGCGCAGCGTGGGGCCGTGGACCTCGCACTCCAGCCCCGCGGCGCCGGAGGTGTTGCCGACCACCCGGTTGCCGAGCCGGAACGAGCGGTCGTCCATGGGCCCGCTGGGCGGCACGCCCACCGCCCAGTAGCCCAGGCGGCCGGGCCAGTCCTGCACGGTCACCACGCCCGGGGACGCGGTGACCGCGAGCGTGGGCGGGTCGAAGTCACGGGCGTCGTAGGTGGCGGTGGCGTGCTCGCCTTCCCGGAACGCGGGGTGGGCCAGCACGGCACCCACCCACTCGCGGTTGGTCTCCACCCCCGCCAGGCGAGTCCCGTCCAGCGCGTCCGCCAAGGCGTCCACCGCCGCGGGCCGGTCCGGTGCATGGACCAGCACCTTGGCCAGCAGCGGGTCGTAGCGGGGGCTCACCTCGGTGCCCGCGTCCACCCAGGTGTCCACCCGCGCCCCGGCCGGGAAGCGCACGTCGGTGAGCAGCCCGGTGCTGGGCCGGAAGTCCTGGGCCGGGTCCTCGGCGTAGAGCCGCGCCTCGACCGCGTGGCCGGCGGGGGACCGGTCGCCCGCGTCCACCGCGGACGTGTCGCCCGCGGCCACCGCCAGCATCAGGGCGACCAGGTCGAGGCCGGTCACCAGCTCGGTGACGCCGTGCTCGACCTGGAGGCGGGTGTTGACCTCCAGGAAGTGGTGCGTGCCGCGGGCCGGGTCCACCAGGAACTCGACCGTGCCCACCGAGCGGTAGGCGACCGAGGCGACCAGCGCCCGGGCGTCGGCGGCCAGCGCGGCCCGCAGGGCGGGGGACAGGCCCGGCGCGGGCGCCTCCTCGACCACCTTCTGGTGGCGGCGCTGGACCGAGCAGTCGCGGTCGCCGAGGACCGCCACCCCGCCTCGGCCGTCGCCCAGGACCTGCACCTCGACGTGGCGGGCCACGGGGAGGAAGCGCTCGACGAACACGGCGTCGGACCCGAAGCTGGCCCGGCCGGCGCGTGTGGCCCGGGCCCAGGCGTCCGCCAGGTCCTCGGGGCGGTCGCAGCGGGCCAGGCCGATCCCGCCGCCGCCCGCGGTGGCCTTGAGCAGCACCGGATAGCCCAGGCGGCCGGCCTCGGCCGCGGCCGCCTCCAGGTGGGGGAGCACGCCCGACCCCGCCAGCAGCGGCACGCCGGCCGCCCGAGCCAGGTCGCGCGCCCGGTCCTTGTCGCCGAACGCCTCGATCTGGGCGGGCGTGGGGCCCACGAACGCCAGGTCCGCGGCCTCGACCGCCCCGGCGAAGGCGGCCGACTCGGCCAGGAACCCGTAGCCGGGGTGGACCGCCCCGGCGCCCGCGGCCACGGCCGCGTCCACCAGCCCGTCGACGTCCAGGTAGCCGCCCTCGGCCAGCCCGACGGCGCGATCGGCCGCGCCCACGTGCGCCGAGGCCCGGTCGTCCGGCTCGTACACGGCGACCGAGCCGACGCCCAGGCGTCGGAGCGTGGCGACGATGCGGCAGGCGATCTCGCCCCGGTTGGCGACCAGGACGGACTCGAACGGACCAGGCACCTGGATCAGGCCGGCCGGGTGACGACCATCCGCACCGGCGTCGGGTCGAAGCCGTTGCAGGGGTTGTTGATCTGTGGGCAGTTGGACACCAGCACCAGCACGTCCAGCTCGGCCCGCAGCTCCACGGCCTTGCCGGGGGCGGAGATGCCGTCGACGATGCCGAGGGTGCCGTCGGCTTCCACCGGCACGTTCATGAACCAGTTGACGTTGCTCTGCAGGTCGCGCTTGCCCAGGCCGTGGGCCGCCCCGGCCAGCAGGAAGTTCTCCACGCACGCGTGCTGGTGCTTGGTGTGGTGGCCGTAGCGCACGGTGTTGGACTCGCACGAGCAGGCCCCGCCGACGGTGTCGTGGCGGCCGCAGGTGTCGTCCACGATGGTGAGCATGGGCCGGCCCCGGTTGGACATGAGCACGCTGCCGGTGGTGAGGAAGATGTTGCCCTGGGCGGCGATCGTGTCCGGGGCGCTGTAGCGCTCGACCGGGTCGGCGGCCACGTAGGCCAGGAAGTCGACGGCCTGGTTGCCGTGCAGGTCGACGATGCGCAGGTGGTCGCCCACCGTCAGCTGGTATGTCCACGGCGAGCGGGCAGGGACCACTTCGTCGTGCACGACCGTCACGCCAGCTCCTCCTCGGTGTTCTCGAACGCCCGGAGTGCCTCGGGGCTCGCGGTGCGGGCCGGGTCGTCGGCCGCCGCCGGGACGCCCCGCCAGGCGGTGATGCGGACCGGTCCGGCGGTGTACTCGGCCCGCGGGTCCAGCCGGTGGGGAACGGCGACCACGGTGACGATCACGTCCATCTCGGCCCGCAGGACGACGTGCGCCCCCGGGCGTGAGTCGCGCCGCAGGGTCACCGCGCCGTCGGGCTCGATGCGCATGCCGGTGAACAGGTTGAGGTTGGGGGCCACGTCCCGCTCGGTCAGGCCGTGCTTGGCCAGTGCCACCACGAACCGGTCGCGCCCGGCGGGCGCCGGCCCGTGGGCCGAGCCCGCGCCGTAGCGCACGTCGTTGTCGAGCCGGTTGGAGGTGCCGGTGAACGTGTCGTGGCAGCCGCAGGTGTCCTCCACCAGCGTGGCCAGCACCCGGCCCATGTCCGACAGCAGCAGGTATCCCGGCCCCGGGTACGCCTGCCACTGGAGCTTGACCGTGTCCGCCACATTGAGCCGCTCGGCCGGCCGGTCCGCCCGGTGCAGCAGCACGCCCGCGCAGGTGTCGCCGTCCACATCCACCAGCCGCACGTGGCTGCCCCGCTCGACGGCCCGGGAGGCGTAGCCGCCGGCGCCGATCGTCTCCTCCCACACGACGTCGGCGGCGGCCACGCCCGGGGGCGGGTCGGCCAGCGAAGAAGCAGGCACGGTGGGCTGTGTGGCCGAAGGACTGCCTGCCTGGGCGCGGGCGTGGTCGCGGGCCCCGTGGGTGGTGGCGGTCTGGGGCACGGGGCGGCGATCCTTTCAACGGTGCTTTGAAATCCGGGTGCGGGTGATGCTGGCGGGACGGACCGGCGTGGGTCAACGGGTCCGGGCGCCAATTCACGGGCCGGAAACGAAACGCCGGGGAGCCCGCGCGGCTCCGGTACGTTCCCTGCCATGTCCGGCCCGCCGCCGTCGCCCCCGCCGCCCTCCGGCGGGCGCAAGCGCGTCGGGCGGCCCCGGGCCAACCCCCGGAGCGGCGACCTGCCGCCCCGCGACGAGATCCTCGCCGCCGCGGCCCGCCTGTTCGCCGAGCGGGGCGTGCACGACGTGACCATGTCGGAGATCGCGCACGCGGCCGGGTTGCGCCAGGCGTCGCTCTACTACTGGTTCCGGCGCAAGGAGGAGATCCTTGCCGAGATCGTCGAGCAGGTGAACCGGGTGCCGCTCGAGTTCGTGCTCAAGCTGGAGGAGGAGGCGGGCGACCCCGCGGTCCAGCTGTGGCGGCTCGTGCGCTTCGACGTCGAGGCGCTCTGCAGGTTCCCCTTCGACATCAACGAGGTCCACCGGCTCAGCCGCCGGGTCCCGGAGGCGTTCGAGGTCTACTGGCAGGAGCGCCAGGCGCTCAACGACGCGGTCGAGCGGCTCATCGCCCGCGGCGTCGAGGCCGGCGCCTTCCGCCCGGTCGATCCCAGGCTGGCCGCGCTGGTGGTGCTGTCCGACGACGAGGGGCTGCAGAACTGGTACCGCCCGCTCGACGGGCGCCGCCTGGCCGGCCGGCCCGAGGGCGACTACGCGGCGCCCGAGATCGCCGTGTTCGTGGCCGACCTCACGCTGCGCGGCCTGCTCGCCAGGCCCGGCCGCCTGGCCGCGGTGCGGAAGGCAGCCGGAGGCTAGCCACCGGTCACTTTCGGGTCAGAGAACGGCAATGCCGCCGTATTTCTATGGAAACTCGATTGTGACCGCCGGTGCTTACGGTCGCCCCAACTGACGACCGACACCCGGAGGTTCCGCCCCCCATGGCCACGCCCCTCACCCGTACGCGGCGCCGCCGCGGGCTCGCCACCGCGCTCGCGGTGCTCCTCGGGACCGCGGCCTTCGCCGCCTGCGGTGACGACGACGGCGGCTCGGCGGCGAGCGACACGACGGAGGCGTCGGGAGGGTCGTCGGGCGACCCCATCGTCCTCGGCTACTCGGCCTGGCCCGGCTGGTTCCCGTGGAAGGTGGCGGAGGAGGAGGGGATCTTCGAGCAGGTCGGCGTCAACGTCGAGCTCAAGTGGTTCGACGACTACCTGGCCTCGCTCACCGCTCTCACCGCGGGCAGCCTCGACGGCAACAGCCAGACGCTCAACGACACGCTCGTGGGGATCTCGGCCGGCAGCGACCAGGTGGTCGTGCTGGTCAACGACAACTCGGCCGGCAACGACGCCATCATCGTCGACTCCTCCATCAACTCCATCCAGGATCTGGCGGGCAAGAAGGTGGCGGCCGAGCCCGGCGTCGTCGACCACTTCCTGCTGCTCCAGGGCCTCGACTCGGTGGGCATGACCGAGGACGACATCGACTTCCAGGGCCTGCCCACGGCTGACGCGGCCGCGGCCTTCTCCACCGGCCAGTTCGACGCGGCGGGCGTGTTCGCCCCCTTCACGCTCCAGGCGATGGAGCGCCCGGGCAGCAAGGTCCTGTTCGACTCGTCCGACTTCCCGGGCACCATCCCCGACTTCCTGGTGCTCGACCGCAAGGTCGTGGAGGACCGGCCCGAGGACGTGCAAAAGCTGGTCGACGCCTGGTACGCCACGCTCGACTGGATCGAGGCCAACCCGGACGAGGCCAACGCCATCATGGCCGAGCAGGCCGGCATCTCCCCGGAGGAGTACGCCTCGCTGGCCAACGGGACCCGCATCTTCTCGGCCGACGATGCGCTGGCCAGCCTGACCGGCGACGGGGACACCGACCTCGGGCCCATGGCCGACAAGGTGGCGGCGTTCCTGCCCACGGCCGGCCTGGTGGAGGAGCCGCCGTCGCTGGACGGGCTGTTCGACGACTCGTTCACGCAGGACTACCTGGATCGCCAGGGCACGTGACCGTCCCTGTGGACAGCGTGCCGGCGGTCGACGCGGCGGAGCCGGAGGCCCCGGCCCCGCCCGTCGCGGTCGCGGCGCCCCCGGGGCACCGCGGGCGGCCGCTGGGCACGCTGGGCCGCATCCGGGGCACGCTCCCGCTGCGCTGGCGGCTGATCCTCGGCGCGGTGGGCATGGCCGGGGTGATCGTCCTGTGGATCGTCGCCGCGCGGGCGACGGCGGGCGCCGACACCGGCGTGCGGGTCCCGACGCCCGCGGCAACGTGGGATGCGCTGCGCGAGCTCTGGAGCAGCGGCACGCTGAGCGCCGACCTGGCGGCCAGCGGCGAGCGCATGCTGTACGGCTACGGGATCAGCGTGCTCATCGGCGTGGTCGTCGGCATCGCCATGGGCGCGTTCCCCGCGGCCGAGGGCACGCTGGAGGCGCCCATCGGCTTCCTGCGCTACATCCCGGCCAGCGCCCTGACGCCGATCATGGTCCTGTGGCTCGGGGTGGACGAGGCCCCCAAGATCACGCTGATCGTGGTGGGCACGGTCTTCTTCAACATCCTGATGGTGGCGGACGTCGCCCGGGCCGTGCCCCGCGAGCTGATCGACGCCGCCGCCACCCTGGGAGCCAGCCGCCGGCGCACCGTGGCCCGGGTGGTGATCCCGCACTCGTTGCCCGGGATCGTGGACGTGACCCGGATCAACCTGGCCGCCGCGTGGCTGATGCTGGTGGTGGCCGAGCTGCTGGCGTCGGACGAGGGCCTGGCCGTGCGGATCGTGCGCTCGGGCCGGTTCCTGCACTTCGACACGATGTTCGCGGTGCTGGTCGTGTTCGGCGTGATCGGCGTGGTGAGCGACCTGGCCCTGCGGGGCCTGCGCTGGCTGGTGGCGCCATGGGACCGGTGAGCACCGCGGCGCGCCCGCCCAAGTTGATCGTCTCGGGCCTGGTGAAGCGCTTCGCCACCAAGGACGGCGACACGCTGGCGCTCGACGGCATCGACCTGGAGGTGGCGGCGGGCGGGTTCGTGTCGCTCGTCGGCACGTCCGGCTGCGGCAAGTCCACGTTGCTCAACATCGTGGCCGGGCTGGACCAGCCCACCGCGGGCACGGTCACCGTCGACGGTGACCTCGTGGTGGGGCCGGGGCCGGACCGGGGCGTGGTGTTCCAGTCGTACTCGCTGTTCCCGTGGCGGACGGTGGCCGAGAACATCGCCTTCGGCCTGGAGTGCCTCAAGCTGCGCCGGGCCGAGCGCAACCGCCGGGTGACCGAGATGCTCAGCGTCGTCGGCCTGTCCGAGTTCGCCGGCCGCCTGCCCCGCGAGCTCTCGGGCGGCATGCGCCAGCGGGTGGCCATCGCCCGCGCCCTGGTGGCCGAGCCCGACGTGCTGCTGCTGGACGAGCCGTTCGGCGCCCTAGACCTCCAGACCCGCCAGAGCCTGCACGAGTTCCTGCGCAAGGTCTGGCTGCGCACGGGCGCCACCGTCCTGATGGTCACCCACGACGTGGGCGAGGCCGTCTACCTGTCCGAGCGGGTGGTGGTCCTGACCAAGGGCCCGGGCACGGTGTCGGAGATCATCGACGTCCCCTTCGGCCGCACCCGCGGCCCCGCGGTCCGCCGCGAGCAACGCTTCATGGTCATCGAGGACGAGATCGACGACCTCCTCCGCGCCCGCCGAGCGAGCTAGGCGTCGGGCCTGACCCTAGGTCAAGTTAGGGTCAGGGTGTGAGCACACTGACGATCGGATCGCTGGACGCCGGCCGGGTGGGGCTGGGGTGCAACAACTTCGGGATGCGCATCGGCGAGGACCGGGCCGCGGAGGTGGTGCGGGCCTCGCTCGACGCGGGCATCACGTTCTTCGACACCGCCGACACCTACGGCGGCACGCGGTCGGAGGAGTTCCTCGGCAAGGCGCTGGCCGGGCGGCGCGACGAGGCCATCGTGGCCACCAAGTTCGGCTCGACGCTGGGCGAGGGGAGAGGCGGCGCCAGCGCCCGCTGGGTGGCCCAGGCCTGCGAGGACAGCCTGCGCCGGCTGGGCACCGACCGGATCGACCTGTACCAGCTGCACCGGCCCGACGACAGCGTGCCCATCGCGGAGACGCTGGGCGCGCTGGACGAGCTGGTCCGGGCGGGGAAGGTGCTGCGCATCGGCAACTCCAACTTCTCGGCGGCCCAGATCGACGAGGCCGCGGCCACCGCGGCCGAGTCGGGCGGCGCTGCGTTCACCACGGCCCAGAACAACTTCAGCCTGCTGGACCGGCGGGTCCAGGAGAAGGTCCTGCCCGCGTGCGAGCGCCAGGGCCTGGCGATGCTGCCCTACTTCCCGCTGGCCAGCGGGCTGCTCACCGGCAAGTACACCCGGGGCGAGCCGCCGCCCGAGGGCACCCGCCTGGCGCTGATGCCCTCCGAGCGGGTCGACCGGGTGCTGTCGGAGCGCAACTTCGACCTGGTCGAGCGGCTCAGCGCCTGGGCCGAGGGCCAGGGCCACACGATCCTGGAGCTGGCTTTCGCCTGGCTCTCCGCCCAGCCGGCCATGGGCCCGGTCATCGCCGGAGCCACGTCCGCCGAGCAGGTGCGGGCCAACGTCGCCGCGGGCCAGTGGGAGCTGAGCCCCGACGACGTGGCCGCGGTGGACGCCATCCTCGCCGGAGGCTGACCGCTCAGGCAGGCCGTTACTCGCTACGTTTCGGCGCCGGCAGGCGCCACCATGGGAGACATCACTCGGATGCGGCACCTCGCTGGGGCGACGCTGCTCCTGACCATCACGCTCGCGGCCGGGTGCACCGCGTCCCCGCCCCCGGGCTCGACCGGTCCCACCGACCGCGGCCGGCCCGCGCCGGACGCCACCTTCAACTACATCCTCGGCAGCGGGGGCGCCGACGCCTGCGCGGCGGACACCGCCACCGTGTGCGGCTTCGACTGGCGCGAGGGCGAGGACGAGAGCCTGCCCGCTGACCATCCCGACAACGTGGCCGCGGTGACGGCGCGCCGGCAGGCCATCGCCCGGCTCCACGACCAGCACGAGCTGGCGATCGCCTACATCGACGCGGGCGGCTGGGAGACCTACCGCCGCGACTGGGACACGCTCGCGGACGCCGGCCACCTCGGCGGGTCGGTGGACGGCTGGCCCCAGGAGCGTTGGGTGAACATCACCGGCGACCACCGCGCCCCTGTCCTCGCCGCCATCGAGGCCCGGGTGGCCGAGGCCGCGGCGGACGGGTTCGACGCGGTGGACTTCGACCTGGTGGAGGCGAGCGACGCGGGCGAGGACGAGGTCGGCTTCGCGGTGAGCGACGAGGAGCAGGTGGCCTTCGACCGCGAGCTGTTCGGCCTAGCCCGCGCCCACGGGATGGGGGCGTGGATGAAGGGCTTCCCCCGCCTGGCGGGCGACCTGGCGGCCGACGCGGACGCCTGGATCGTCGAGGAGTGCCTGGCGGACGCCGGCCGCCGGGCCGAGTGCGTGGCCGCCACCCCGAGCTGGGCGGGCAAGCTGATCGTGGTGGTGGAGTACGTGCCCGGGGACCGGCCCCTCGCGGCCGACCCGGCCGGGTGCGCGGTGGCCGCCGCGAACGGCTGGCACATGATCTTCAAGCGCCTCGACCTCGACCCGCCGGTCGCCTCCTGCTGAAGGGCTCTGCTCGCCGTGGCGATAGACCGGACGGGATGAGGACCCTGCACTTCGGCCTTCGGGTCACCGATCTCGAGCGGTCGCTCGCGTTCTACACCGGCGTCGGCTACAAGGTCGTCGGCGACGTCCCCGAGACCCCCTTGGGCCACCTGACCATGCTCAAGCTCCCCGGCGACGAGTTCGTCACCATCGAGCTCGTCCATGACCCCGGCGGACAGGCCGCTACCGGTGCCGGGCTCAGCCACTTCGTCATCCAGGCGGAGTCGATGGCCGGCACCGTCGAGGCCTTGACCGCGCGCGGCATCGCGGTCGAAGCGCCGACATCACCCGATGGCTCGGACACGTTCCTGACCGCCTGGGTCGTCGACCCCGACGGCAACCGGATCGAGCTGGTCCAGTGGCCCCCCGGGCACCCCGACGGCCTCGGTGTCGCCGACTGGGCCGAATGAGCAGCGTACGGCGCGCGGAAACACGCGGACAGCGGTCGCCTCAGGTATTGCACACACGTTGAAAAAACCCTACGGTGCCCGCGAGTGGGTGAGACATCCGTCACAACCGCGGCGCAGGATCCGCGCGACCCCGATGACCGGGCCGCGCAGGACGGGCGGCTGACCAGGGCCGCTCGCACGCGCGCCGCCGTGGTCGACGCGTTGCTGACGTTGAACGAGCGGGGCAACGTGCGCCCGACCGCCCGCGACATCGCCACCGAGGCCGGCGTGTCCCTGCGCTCGCTCTACGTCCACTTCGACGACCTCGAAGCGCTGTTCGTGGCGGCCGCCGAGCGCCACACCGACCGCCTCGCCGCCCTCGTGGGCCCGCTGATCGTCCAGGGCGACCGCGAGAGCCGCATCGAGATGCTGCTGACCCGCCACGCCACGCTCTACGAGGCGGGTGCGGGCGTCCGCCGGGCGGCCCTCCTCCAGGAGCCGTTCTCGCCTGCGCTGCAGCAGGCGCTGACCCTGGGCCGCAAGCTGGCTCGCTCCACGATCCGCCAGGTGTTCGCGCCCGAGCTCGCCTCCGCCGGCGACGAGGGCCGCGACGCGCTGGCCCGGGCTCTCGAGATCGCGACAAGCGCAGCGACATGGGACGCGCTGCGCAGCTTCCAGCAGCTCAGCGTCGAGGCTGCCACCGACCAAGTGCGCGAGATGGTGCTGGCGTTCTTCACACGCTGGGCGCCGTCGACCGGCAACGGGCGCCAGAGCTGACCGACACACACGGACATTGGGGGGGAAGGAGTGCGATGACGACCGCCGCCATCGATCGCACGAAGCGAGCAGACTTCGCCGACCTGGGCCGACGGTTCGAGTTCCTGTTGCCGCTGGTGGGCCTGATCATCCTCCAGCGGATCTTCTGGCCGGCCCCGCTGGGCATCATGCTCAACGGCGCGCTGGTCGGGGGCCGCATCGCGCTGATCGCGGTGGGCATCGCGCTGGTCTACCGCGCCAACCGCATCGTCAACTTCGCGCAGGGCGACCTCGGCGCCGTGCCCGCCACGCTCGGCGTCATGCTGGTGGTGGCCTGGGGCTGGAGCTACTGGCTGGGCCTGGCCGTCGGCCTGGCGGGCGCGCTGGTGCTGGGCGGCCTCGTCGAGATGCTCATCATCCGGCGCTTCTTCAACTCGCCCCGCCTGCTGCTCACCGTGGCGACCATCGGCATCTCCCAGATCCTGGCCGGCGCCGCCCTGTTCCTCCCACGGGCCTTCGGCAACTCGTCGTTCGGCACGCAGCTGCCCCAACCGTTCAGCGCCACGTTCACGGTCGCGCCGGTCATCTTCAACGCCAACGACATCTTCACCATGATCGTGGTGCCGGTCTGCCTGGTGAGCCTGGCCGTGTTCCTGCACCGCTCCAAGGTCGGTGTCGCCATCGTGGGGGCCGCCGAGCGCGCCGACCGGGCCTTCACGCTGGGCATCCCGGTCAAGCGGCTCCACACGATCGTGTGGATCGTGGCCTCGCTGCTCGCCTTCCTGGCCATGTACCTGCGGGCGGGCGCCGTCGGTCTGCCCATCGGCCAGGTGCTGCCGCCGGTGTTCCTCGTCCAGGCGCTGGCCGCCGCGACGTTCGGCCGCTTCGAGAAGTTCCTCACCATCGGCGCCGCCGCCATCGGCCTCGGCATCGTCGACCAGTCGATGACCTTCCAGCCGGGCAGCCGGCCGGCCTACAACGACGCCATCATGTTCCTGATCGTGCTGGTGGGCCTGCTGGTCACCCGGCGGAACCCGGGCACGGGCCGGGTGGACAGCGACGCCTCCGCCACCTGGCAGGCGACCCGGGAGACCCGGCCGGTGCCGCGGGAGATGCGTCGCCTGCCCGAGGTCGTGTGGGGACGGGTCGCCCTGTGGGCGGTGCTGCTGGGCTTCGTGCTGACCCTGCCGATGTGGCTGTCCACAAGCCGCCTGCACCTCGCCTCCATCATCGCCATCTTCGGCATCGTGGCCGCGTCCCTGGTGGTGCTCACCGGGTGGGCGGGCCAGGTGAGCCTGGGCCAGATGGCGTTCGTGGGCGTGGGCGCGGCCGTCGGCGGCTACTACACGGACCACAAGGGCTGGGACGTCGCGCTGGCGCTCCTGGTGGCCGGGGTGGTGGGTGGCGTGGCCGCCGTCATCGTCGGCTATCCCGCGCTGCGGCGCCGGGGCCTGACCCTTGCGGTGAGCACGCTGGCGTTCGGGTTGTTCGTGTCGTCCTACCTGCTCAACCGCACGGTGTTCCCCGACTTCCTGCCCAGCCGCCAGTTCAACCGGGGCACCATGCTCGGGATCGACCTGACGAGCGAGACGGCCATGTTCTACGTGTCGCTGGCCGTGCTGGCCTTGGCGCTGGCCATGGTGACGGGCTGGCGGCGCAGCCGGACCGGCCGGGTGCTCATCGCCATCCGCGAGAACGAGAAGGCGGCGCTGGCCTACGGCGTCAACGCCACCCGCACCAGCATGGCGGCCTTTGCCTTCTCCGGTTTCCTGGCCGCCTCGGCCGGCGTCCTGTACGTGCAGCTCTCCAAGGGCCTGAGCTCCGACCCGTTCCTGCCCCAGCGCAGCCTGGAGCTGTTCACGATGGTCGTGATCGGCGGTCTCGGCTCGCTACCCGGCGCGCTGCTGGGCGCCACCTACGTCCACAGCGTCGACTTCTTCCTCCCGGCGGAGTGGCAGTTCCTGGCCACCGGCGCCGGCCTGCTGCTGGTGCTGCTGCTGTTCCCCAGCGGGTTCGGCGGCGTGCTGGCCGACGTCCGCGACGGGGCCCTGCGCCGCATCGCGCAGCGCCGCCACCTGATAGTGCCCAGCCTGCTGGCCGATGTCCGGGTGGAGGAAGCCGCCGACGCCCCGCCCGAGGAGGAGGTGCTCGCGGCGGCGGCCGAGATCGCCGAGGAGGCGGAGGCCGAGGCCGAGATCGCCCCGGGCGTGTCCGGGCACGTGGCCGCGGCCACCTCAGACCTGGTGGACGAGATCGCCGGCAACGGCGACGGCACACCCGTAGCGATCGGACCAGCGGGCGACAACGGCTGGGGGTACAGCCCACCGCGCCTGTCCGACGGCACCGATGGTGACAACGTGGAGGTGGGGTCGTGACCACTCAGGACCTGCCCCCCACCGAGGCCGGCGTCCCCGAGGACAGCCCCAGCACCGTGGTCGATCCCGACGGTGCGGCTCCCCGCCCGGCCCATGCCGCCGCTCACCTGGCGGTCCCGGGCGAGACCCGCTGGCAGCGCTGGGCGCGGGAGAACGTGGGCGGCCTGCCGCTGTGGCCGCTGTTCGTGC
>JBKPRS010000415.1:0-2168 GCA_046734695.1 Actinomycetota bacterium
GGCGACGCACCGGTCGGCGTCGGTGTCCCGGGCCCGGTACACCTCGGCCATCCCGCCGCGTCCCAGCAACTCGTCCACGACGTAGCGGCCGTCGATCACGTCACCGGGCACGGGCACGGTCCTTGCCTACCCGAACCGTGAGCGCACTGATTCATAGACATCGAAGGGTTTGATGGCACACTAGGGGCGTGGGTCCGCCGAGAACCGAACCGATCGGGCAGCATCTGACCAGGGCGTCCAAGGCCGTGTCGCGGGCGTTCGACGATGCTCTGGCCGCCCACGGGTGCTCGCACCCCGTGTGGCTGATCCTGGTGGCGCTCCAAGGCCGGCGGCACCGGGCCCAGCGCGACCTGGCGGAGGCGGTCGGGATCGAGGGGCCGACCCTGACCCACCACCTGAATCGCCTGGAGCTGGCGGGTGTGGTGGTGCGCATGCGGGACCCGGACAACCGCCGGGTGCACCGCGTGGACCTGACCCCGGCCGGCCAGGCCTGGTTCCACGAGATGCTGGCGACGGTGATCGACTTCGACGCCCGCCTGCGGGCCGGCCTGTCCGACGAGGAGGTCGCCGCCGCCCACGACCTGCTCGACCGGTTGCAGGCCAACGTCGTGGCAAATCCATAGACATCGAACGATTCGTCGTCTAACGTTCTGTGCATGGCAGAGCTGAACCACACGATCGTCCACTCCCGGGACCGCCGGGCCTCCGCCGCCTTCCTCGCGGGCGTGCTGGGCGTGGAGGTGGCGCCCGACTGGGCGCATTTCACCCCCGTGCACCTGGGCAACGGCGTGTCGCTCGACTATGACCAGACCGACGGCCCGATCGCTCCGCAGCATTACGCCTTCCTGGTGTCGGACGAGGAGTTCGACCGGGGCCTGGCGGTGGTGCGCGACGGGGGGCACGAGATCTGGGCCGATCCCGGGCTCCACCATCCGGGCGAGATCAACCACCACTTCGGCGGCCGCGGCTTCTACTTCCGCGACCCCGACGGCCACCTGCTCGAGCTGCTCACCGCGCCCTACGGCGCCTTGCCGGAGGGATAGGGCCGTGCGCCTCGTCGTCCACCTGTCGGACTACGGCTGGCCCGTCCCCGCCGAGGCCCTGCCCGGGCTGCTCGCCGACGTCGGCGGGCTGGTCGAGGACGCGGGCGTCGACGGCCTGGCCGTGGCCGATCACCTGTGGCAGCACCCGATCATGGGCGGCCCCGAGCGGGCGACCCTGGAGGCGTACACCACGCTGACCTGGCTGGCCGCCCACACCCATCGGGTGCGGCTGTTCACCCTGGCCACCGGCGCCCACTTCCGCCAGCCGGGCGTTCTGGCCAAGACCGTGACCACGCTCGACGTGCTGTCCGGCGGGCGGGCGTGGCTGGGCATCGGCTCGGGCCACTACCAGGAGGAGTGCGACGGGCTGGGCGTGCCGTGGCCCTCCACCGCCACCCGCTTCGACCTGCTGGAGGACGCCCTCGAGGTGTGCACCCGGATGTGGGCGGGCGCCCAGGGCGAGGATGGGCCCTACACCGGCCACCACGTGCGGGCCGAGCGGTTGCTCAACCTGCCCCAGGCGACGTCGCAGCCCCGGCCCGGGATCCTGGTGGCCGGCACCGGCGAGCGCCGGACGCTGCCGCTGGTGGCCCGCTACGCCGACGCGTGCAGCCTGCGCCCCGGCCCGGAGATCGCCCACAAGCTCGACGTGCTGCGCCGGCTCTGCGACGAGGCCGGGACCGACTTCGACCGCATCGAGCGCACCTGCGCCTACGCCTTCGCCCCCGACGACGGCGGGCCGGCCAGTGCCGCTCTGGTCGAGCAGCTGGAGGGCCTGGCCGCGGCGGGCATCCAGACCGTGATCGGCCGGGTCGAGGGCGACGACCCCCGGCCCGGCATCGAGAACCTCGGCCGCCACGTCGTCCCGGCGGTCGCCGACCTGGAGGTGGAGCTGTGAGCACCGATACTGACGTCCGCACCGTCCTGTCCCGCTGGGCCGAGGCCGAGCAGGCGGGCGATCCCGCCACCATCGCGCCGTTGCTGACCGACGACTTCGTGGGCATCGGCCCGCTCGGCTTCGCCCTGCCCAAGCCGGCCTGGGTGGGCCGCCACGCCTCGGGCGACCTGCACTACGACCGCTTCACGGTCGACGACGTCGAGGTGCGGGACCACGGCGACACCGCC
>JBKPRS010000416.1:0-4681 GCA_046734695.1 Actinomycetota bacterium
GGGCGGGTGTTCTTTGCGGTGGGAATCGCGGCCGGAATAACCTTTGTCGCGGGGCGACTCCGCACGCGCGGCGCGCCCGGCGACACTGGTTCTGACCGGCTGTCGCTGATCGAGGACCGGCTCGCCCAACTCGAACCGACCCGGCTGGACCAGCAGGTGCGGGCCGTACCGGACATGGCGACGGCCGAGGCCTGGATCGCCCAGGAGGCACACGAGCGCCGGCTCGCCTCCCTGGAGCGGCGCCTCACCAGCATCGAGCGGGTCCGCGATGCCCGGCGGTCCCTGACGTTCGCCAAGCCCAACGGCAATGGCAACGGGAAGGGCACTTCGCACCAGGACCGCCGCCATGGGTGAGCTCCTGCGGGGGATGCGGGAGCGGGTCCGCCACCCGCTGTCCCGGACCGATGAGACGGCCATCTGCCGCGCCTCCGGCTGGCGCCTGCGGCGGGGCTGCACCGACATCGACGGTGGCACGGTCTGCCCGCTGTGCAGCCAGACCGTGCCCACCCGGCCGGACCAGGCGGTCCGGCACCCGGTCCAGGTCATCCAGGACCACTGCGCCTGACGCCGCCCGGCGGCGCTGGTCAGCGTCAGTCGATGAGCATCATCGACGAGAGCGACGGGCCGTACACCATCTGGGCGCCGAGCCGATCCTTCTCGGTGATGGCCAGCTCGCGGGACCCGACGGCGCCGCAGAAGTAGTGCATGACCGACTGGGGGTCGTACTCCGTCAGGAACTTGGTGTCGAACGTCGGCTCGTCCGGGCACGCCGCGGGCGCCTCACTGCGGATGTGCTCGTGCCGGAAGCCGAGCGTGTGGCCCAGCTCGTGGCGCAGCACACCGCACCGGTCGAAGGTGAGGTCGTCGGCGAAGAACGACGGGTCGATCAGCACCCGGCGCCGGGCCGGCGGGTAGGTCGGGAAGAACGCAGCCGCGATGAACTGTCCGCTGGCGTCGATGTAGCGCACCGTGAACACCAGTGAGGCGTCGATGTCGTCGGGGGACGCCGAGACGTTGGTGTGGGCGTCGAACTCGCTGCGGTGCTCGAACATGATGCCGCAGGTGTCCATCCAGGCCTGGGTGGCCTTCTGGACCGACTCGACCACGAGGTCGTAGTTCGCCTGGGTCGGAAAGCTCTCCCGCAGGACGGTGTAGGTGAGCACCTTGCCCGGCTGCCAGCGCACGACCTTCCCGCCGGGAGCCACGACCACCAGCGCGGCCTCCCGGCCGCTGTCGGCCGCCGGAGTGAGGCCGACCTCCTTGGCCTTGGCCCGCACGTCCTGCTGCAGGGCGTACAGCTCGAGCTCGTCGTTGTCGTAGACGAGATCGCCCTCGAGGACGTAGTAGGTGTCTCCGCCAGGCTCGAGCGTCACCTTGCGGGCCGAGCTGCGCAGCTCGTCCAGCTTGGGCGACTCCTGGGCCTGCTCGCGCAGCTGAGGCGTCTCCTCGAACGTCTGCGCGGCCAAGGTGACGGTTCGGGTGGCATCAGCCATGGGGATACTCCCTGAGTAAATTGCTGTCGTCGTGAGCATGTGAGGTGATCCCTAGATGGGGCAGTCCAACCAGACACTCGAATCTCAAGAGCTCGAATCCCGGCCCGAGATACGTGAGCAGGTCGAGAAGTCGCCCGAGTTCCAGTCCTGGCGGGACGAGCTGCCCACCCTGGACATCGACGGCGAGCGCTTCTACCTGCCGTGGGGCGACATCCCGATGGACGTCGACCAGATCGTGTACCACTGGGCCCGCTCCCATGGTCTGCTCGGCTCAACGGAGAGTAGCGAGAACGACCAGCCCGAGGCGCCCATCCCACCGAGCCCTCCGGTGAAGAGCGAGCCGAAGTTCTGACGCCGGCTCGCCGGGCACAGCACCTCGTGAGGCGGGCCGATCCCAGGCCTGCTGTGCGTCCCGGTCGAGGTCCCTGGGCCGCCGTGTGGCCCCATCGTGCCCGGGGCCGTCCGACCGTCTTCATCCGGGGGTGCGACCCCTGTCGTTGAGCCGCTGTACCAGGCTGGGCATGAGGTGATCGGGTCCCTGGGTGGTACGACCCGGTCGGGGCCCCGGGTGGGACCCCGACCGCTGGGCCGTGGTGGGCGTGTTGCTGGGTGGCCGTGACGCCGATGAGGGCGCCGGTGGCAGGTCGTGGCTGCTACGGGGTGGCCGTGACGCCGATGAGGGCGTTGGTGGCGGGGTCGACCGTGATGGTGTCGGTGCCGCCGAGGCCGTTGACGACGAGCTGGTCGGTGGGCTCGCTGCCGGCGATGCCGGTCGTGGTCTTGAGCCCGCTGACCTGGACACCGACGCCGCCCGGGGCCACGTTGATCGCATCCGCCGCTTCGGTCCCGTTGACCGTCACGATGTCGACCGCTCCGTCGCCGCCGCCCGCGGCGCCCTGGAGGTCCACGTTGGCCAGCTTGAAGTCTGTGCCGGACATGTCGTCGACCGTGAAGGTGTCCGTGCCGCCGAGGGCGGTGAGGTCCAGCGACTCGACGTTGTCCATGTCCATGCGGATGTTCGCCACGTCCCGCAGGAACAGCGAGCGGGGGCCGTTGGCTGACAGGCTCATCTTCTCGTTCGCGTTCGCGCCGTTGAAGTCGAGGGTGTCGTTGCCGTTCTGGCCGTCGATGGTGTCGCTGCCGTCGCCCGGATCCCACCGGAACGTGTCCTGGCCGGAGCCGAGGTCGGCCACGTCGTCACCCCGGTTGCCGTCGACTGAGTCGTTGCCGGGGCCGCCGGAGTAGTGCTCGGCCCCGTCGCCGCCGGCGAAGGTGTCGTTGCCGTCGTCGCCCTCGACGGTGAGGGCCTCGTCGGCGAAGGCGCCGTTGACCTGGTCCACGCGGAAGGCGTCGTCGCCCTCCCGCAGCGTGACCCGGATCTGGCTGAACGTGGCACGGTCGAAGCTGGCGTCGGCGGTGCCGTCGTCGCCGAAGTCGACCTGGAGGGTCCCGGGCGCCCCGGGGGCCAGCCGCAGGGCCAGCCGCTCGCTGGCGGCCGAGCCCTTGACGATGAGCGCGTCGCCTTCCACGTTGGCCGACGTGGCGGCACCGGCCGGGCTCGCCGAGGCGAGCCCGAGGGCCACCAGCGCCGCCGCGCCCGCGACGATGCCGAGCCGGCGCGCGCCGGCAGAGAAGTGTTCGTGCATGGTTCCTCTTCCTGGGGGGTCTCTTGCGAGACGGCCGGCCGGGGGAGTGGCCGGCGGGCTCCCAGTGGACGACGCGCCGCGCTGCGCGCGCATCGGGCAAATGCCTTATTGCGCTCCGCGGTCGCGCTAAGGGGGACTCAGCGCCCGCGCCGGCGGGACTGGGTGCCGCCCGCGCGCCGGGCGGTCTCCTTGGCGATGGCCTCGGTGAGCACCTCGGCCACTTCGGGATCCATGCTGTAGGAACGGCGGTAGTAGTCCCGCACGAACGGGACCGGGCCACCCTGGCGGGCGACCGCGAACCCGATCGAGGACAGGCGGCCGGCCAGCTGGAGACCCGTCATGCCCATCTCCCGCTGCACGTCACGGAACGAGACGTTGGGCGCGTTGTCGGCGATGAGCGCGAGCGCCTGCAGCGCGGGGTCGGTCAGGTCGGTGACGAAGGTGGCTGCCTTCTCCGGCGTCCACCAACTGGCGTCGACCTTGTTGGCCGTCTCCTCGCCGATCAGCGTCTCGCCGAGCTGCGCCAGCATCAGCCCGACCTCGTCGGGCTCGCCCTTGAGCTCGATGGTGACGGAGATCTCCATGTCCACCTCGCCTGAAGCCGGTGAAAGTGGGGCCGGAACCTACCGCCGGTCGCATCGGCGGTCAAAGCGCTAGTCTCCGCCTGCGATCCGGCGGCGGAACATCCGGAGCGGCCATGTCCCCAGACGACGTCGCGATCGTGTCCGGGCTGCCCCGCTCGGGCACGTCGATGATGATGCGGATGATCGCGGCCGGGGGCGTCCCCGTGCTGGGCGACGGGCTGCGCGCCGCGGACGAGGACAACCCGCTGGGCTACTTCGAGTACGAGCCGGTCAAGGCCACGCGCCGGGACGCTGGATGGGTGCCCGGGGCCCGGGGCAAGGTGGTCAAGATCGTGCACGCGCTGCTGACCGCGCTGCCCGACGGCTACCGCTACCGGGTGGTGATGATGCACCGCGACCTCGACGAGGTCCTTGCGTCGCAGGCCAAGATGCTGGCCCGCGGCGGCCACGCCGACGGGGCTGCGCCGCCGCACGTGCTGAAGCGGGCGTACGCCAGCCAGCTCCGGGACCTCGATCGCTGGCTCGACGAGCGGCCCCAGTTCGAGCGCCTCGACGTCCACTACGACGAGGTCGTCGCCGACCCGGCGGGCCAGGCGGAACGGGTCGCGGCCTTCCTCGATCTCGGCGGCCGGAGCGGTGCCATGGCCGCCGCCGTGGACTCCACCCTCTACCGGAACCGGGCCAACATCTAGTGAAACACTTAGTGCTACTCACCGTGTCGTGAAGCGTTGACTAGGTGTTCGCTAAGTCTTATCCTCGAAATCGGAACGACCCGAAGAGGAGAGACGATGGCTCGACTTCGTGGACTCGGCGGTGGCGGCCGCGCTCGTGCGCGTGGCCGTGCCCGCGCTCATGCCCGGCTGGCAGGCGCTCGCGCTCGTGGCGCACGGGCCCGGCTGGCCGGTGGTGGCCGCGCCCGTGGCGCAAGGGCACTGGCCGGCGGCGGCCGTGCCCGTGG
>JBKPRS010000417.1:0-14275 GCA_046734695.1 Actinomycetota bacterium
TCTCAACACGACAACCGCACAGGACTCGTCTACCCACGAAGGGGGAAGCGCCATGGAGATCACCAACCTGGGAGCAGCAGAAGGTCTGCCGCCAGTTGACTGGGCCACCATCGTCGACAAGCTCGACGCCGGATCAGCACCGGCCCCGGACGCGCACAACGCCCGCACCACCTGGCTCACGACAGTCAACGAGGACGGCAGCCCGCATGTGACCGCGGTCGGGGCCATCTGGCTCGACGGGTCCTACTGGTTCCAGACCGGCTCCGGCACCCGGAAGGGGCGCAACGTCGAACGCGATCCGCGCTGCTCGATCGCCGTATCGATCCTCGACGCCGACGTCGTCATCGAGGGCGACGCGGCCCGGGTGACCGACACCGACGCCGTGGCGCGTGCTGCCAAGGCGTGGGCAGACGGTGGCTGGCCAGTAGAACCCGATGAGAGCGGGTCGGGAATCACCGCTCCGTTCAACGCGCCGTCGCAAGGGCCACCGCCGTGGAACGTGTATCGCATCGAGCCCCGATCGGCGACAGTGGTGCTCGGCACCGAGCCCGGCGGCCTCACCCGCTTCGGCTTCTGACGCAGCGACGCACCGCAGCGCACTGCCCAGATGAGGCTGCTCGTCGCTGTAGCGGCGGAAGTGCATCCCGTGAGCTGTCAGGCTGGCGGGCCGGGTGACTGGATGACGGGGCCGACGACATGAATGTGGGAGCCCCGGTCTGCGGAATGGCCCACCGGCGGTGCTGGGAGATCGCCGGGGATTCTCGCTGACCGGGGCTACCACGTGGGGCTTGCCTGCGTCCGTCGCCTGGGGTTGGCAGAGGTAGGGCGATAGACGCAGTGCCTTCACGGCAGGTGCCGGAGGCCTACCCCAGGCCTGGGATGGTGGGCGGCGTCGGAAGGGTCGGCGGCGGAAGGGTCGGCGGCGGGGCTCCCGGGTCGACGAGGTCCGGCAGCGGCACCGGCAGCGGAGGGAGCTCCGGGAGCGGAGGCAGAACCTCGCCAGGCGCCAGCTCGAGGCCACCCGACCCGGAGGCCGAGCCCTCGGCTCCCGCGGCGCCGGTGTTGCCGGCGACGCCGGCGTCCGCCTGGCCGCCGGACGCGACGGGCGGGGCAGCCGCCACCGCGTCGGGAAGCGCCACGGCCATCTGCGTCAGCGACCGCACCGTGCCGTCGAGCACGCGGACCACCCGCAGGGTGACGATGTCGTCGGCGTCGACGGGCAACCGGAGGGTCGTGGCCGCTCCGGGGCCCGTCCCGAGCTCGACGAGCTCACCGAGCGAGACGTCACTCGAGCTGGCCCAGGCGACCGGCTCGCCTCCCAGCGACACCGGCTGCCCGTCGACCCAGGCGCCCACCGCCACCTGCTCGGGCCCGGCCACTGTCCGTTCCACCGTGAAGGACAGTCGGGAACCGTCGTAGCGCACCTCGCTGAGTGCGATGTCGGAGGCGGAAGACCCGACGACCGTCCAGGTCGGAGTCGCTCCCGCCTCCGGCGACAACCGCAGGTAAACAGTGCCGCCGGAGCCGTCTCCTGCAGCCCCGAACGACCAGTCGACGACGGCGGTCGTGTCGGTGAGACCCCGCAGGGCGACCGCGGGAGGCGCGGCGCTCGTGGGGACGCCCATGGCGGCGAGGTAGGTCAGGGTGGCCGCCACCGGGTCGGCCTCGCCGGTGGCCCACACCTCCGGCGCCGCACCGATGTCGAAGGCGGGATCGCCGGGCGAGATGGCGCTGATGGTCTCGGGTGACGGGCGCTCGCTGGGACCGGAACCGGCGCGGTTGGCGACCAGGGCGCCGGCGGCGGCGAGCACCAGCACGCCGGCGGCCGCCCGGCTCGTCCAGGAACGGCGGTCGATACGACGGCGTCGGACCGCCGTCAAAGCGACCGGCCCGGACACGCCGAGGGGCAGGACCTCGGCCTCCTCCCGCTCGATGAGTTCCTCCCAGGCGGGCGGGCGGGTGGTCGCGTCCGCCGCCAGGCGGTGCAGCATGGTGCGCACGGCGGTCTCGGCGTCGGGTCGTCGGTGGTCATCGAGCAGGGTCATCGGAGGGCTCTCCTGGCGGCGAAGGTCGGGGCGCTGGGGGCGGTGGACGGGCTGCCGGCTCACAGGTGGATCACCCGGCGCAACGTCAGGAGCCCCCGGTGGATCGCACTGCGCACGGTGGACTGCCGGCAGCCGAGGATCTCGGCGATGCGGTCGTCCGGCATGTCCTCGTAGAACCGCAGGACGATGGCGGTGCGCTGCCGGTCGGTCAACGCCATGAGGCTGTCCCACATCTCGTCGACCGCCAGCTCGGCGGGATCCGGCGGGCGCGGCCGGTGCGCGCGCTCCAGGCTGTACCTGCGCCCCCAGGAGCGGCAGCGGTTGACCACCGCGCGCCGCATGTAGGGGTAAGGGTCACGGAGCCGGCGGTCGAGACGGTGCGCGGCGACGAAGCTGTCCTGCACGATCTCCTCGGCGACCGCGTTCTGGCCCGTGAGCAGGTAGGCGAGGCGGACCAGCCTGCCGTAGTGCAGGCGGTAGACCTCGACGAGGTCGGTGTCCCAGGCGGCTGGTGCCGGGAGGTCCATCGGCTGAGCCTTCGGCATGGTGTTCATCGCGTCCTACACGCACGAGTGCGCCGAGCTGTTGCGAATACCCCAGAGTCCCTGCTCGCAGCCCGGCGGGACCACCGTACGCGCCGCCGGTTGCACGGGCATGCCGTCCTGGTGGAGACCTCGAGATAGTGGGCCGAGGTCGGCGCCTACGTTGAGGCACACGGCCCGTCCTGACCGGGCCGACCCGACCACCTACCGCTGCAACTTCAACGGCTCAGGTCTACATCGGGCGTCTGGCGAACGACCCGTTGGGTCGGGTTGGCCTGGACCCACTGGCGGGCCAGTGCCCAGGGGCAATCGGGCTCGTGGGGATGGGGGCCGGCGACGAACGTGCCTCGCTCTTCGTCCCAGGCATCTCCGGCGAGAACCGTGTCGCATGTGATGCAGAGGGTTGCCGTCTCGTTCCTCGTCGACGAGGTCGGGATCTCGACGCCGGGCTCGAACACTGCCAGCGCCCGCACGATCGTCTCGAGACGCTCGCGGTCTTCCATCAGGTCGGGCATTTCGACGGGCCGCTTGCTCCACGGCACGGGCGGGATGCAGAGATGAGAGTCGATCATCTGAGTTGGTCAGCGCGACGCCGGTAGGGGCGGGATGATGAGCTCCTGGCCCGGGTGGATCAGGTCGGGGTTGTGGGGCTCCTGCAGCAGGAAGTTGTTGGCCAGCCAGATCCGCTTGTACTCCCGACCGTCGCCGTAGGCCCGCTCGGCGAGCTCCCACATGCTCTCGCCCGGGCGCACGACGACCCGCAGCGGCTCGGTGGTCGGCGAGTCCAGCACCTCACCCGGCTCCAGCAGCCGTGGAGGCGGCGGGGCCGAGGGTGCGGGCACGCCGGGCACGCTCTGCCAGAAGTCCGAAGGCAGCGCGGGGGCCTGGGCGTAGCCCGGGAACAGCGGAGTTCCCGTCTGGGGCTGGATCTTCGTCCCGTACCGGAGGGTCCCGTACAGCGCGATCAACGTCGACGGGACGAAGATCACACCGCTGCGAACGATGCCCATCGCACCGGTAGCGGGACCACTGATCCCGGTCCAGAGCTGCTGGAGCCCGAAGCCGGTTCCGGTCGCCCCCCATCCGCTCAGGCCCGCCTGGAAGGCCTCCTTTTCGGTCAGGGGATTGTCGTAGATCAGGAAGCGACCGACCGGCTCGGCCATCGAACCCATCATCACGCCCCTGCCGAGCCCGTTGATGCCCCCGGTCCCCAGCTGCCCGAGGTAGGCGAGACGCGATCCGGGCCACACGGCCGGGCGAACGACCTGGCCGCCGAGGGGGGTCAAGCGGCCTGCCACCCCGCCGAACAGGGCCGAGCCGACGAGCGAGGCCGTGAGGTCCTCGACCCGCCACTGCCCCGGGTCGAAGGGGTTGCCGCCGCTCAGGGCCTTGTTCCCGAACGTGAAAGGCAGCCCGGCGACGAAAACCCTGCCCATCCCGGCGTAGAAGCCCCCGAAGCGAACGAGACGGGAGCCCGGAGCGACCAGCCGGGGCGTGATGCTGATCCCCTCCACCACCTTCGACCACCTCGCCGCGAGGCCGGCGAACCTCGTGGCCTGCGACGCGAACCTTGCAACCCGCAATGCCGAGATCGTGGCCCAGAGCGCCCGACCCAGCGCGGTGGCGCGGGCCACGAAGCCGGCGGTCACTGCGGCGTCCGCGGCGAGAGAGGCCCCGAAGGTGAAGAACGCACCGACGATGGAGACCGCCGCGATGCTGGCCACGGCGATCCACAGCTCGTGGATGCTGTCGTTGAACCCCTCGATCTCGTCGGCCAGCTCGTCGAGGCCGTCCGCGATCCCGGTGCACTGAGCGGCGGCCTCGCGGATCTCGGTGATCAGGTTCACCGATGACTGCTGCTGGCCGTCGGCGGCTTCTCCTTCCCAGAAGCCGGGGAGCGGGTCGCCGATCTCGCTCAACGCGTCCGCCAGGACGGTCGCCGCCACCCCCTGGGCGCGCCACGCGCCGGCGGCGACGCGGCACGGGCCCGGGTCCCCAGCCGGGTCCCACAAAGCCCGAGGCGACCACACCGGCGGGGGCGGCGGCTCCGGGGCCGGCTCGGTCGGTGTCACCGTGCTGGTCGGTGCCGGCGCGGCCGCGCCCCCGTCAGCTTCGAGCACCTGCAGGTCAGCCTTCCCCGCCGAGCCCGGCGTACCGTCGCCGGGCCGCCTCCTGGGCCAGCCGGTAGTTGCCGGCGGTGATGCCGAGGCTGACAGCCCGTGCGCCGAGGTTGACGCCGAGCCCCTCGAACGCGCTGATCGCCTCCCCGGTGGCCTTGAGCACGTCCTGGATCACGTCGTTGTAGGCGTCCAAGTAGCCCTGCCCGGTGCTGAGCTGGTTGGCGCCTTCACGGAATGCCTGCAGTGCCGCCGAGAACTCGACTTGTTCGATCTCGATCGCCACGCCGGCGTTCACGAGCTTTTCGGGATCGACATCGAAGGTCTTGTCGGCCACAGACCTTGCACCTCACGTCGTCCAGATCGAGAGGTTCGTCACCTCCGCGTTGAGGAGATCCTCGGCGGACGTGCCCGTCGCCTGGCCGATCTGCATCAAGAGCTCGTTGATCGCCTGGGATGCCTGGTTCCATTCGGTCTGCACCGCGGTCCAGGCACCGGAGGCGTCGCCCAGCCACGCCGCCTGCAGCGGCCGGATGACCGTGGACTCGAGGTCGTCACGCAGCCCGTCGATCCGGCCCATCGTCCCGGCGATGTCGGTCGCAGCCTGGGCGATGGTCCCGGTGCTGGCGTGGATGAAGCTGCTCATGTCGCGCGCTCCCCTCAGATCGGAAGGTTCTGGCCGCGCAGCCGCTCGAAGCCGGCCCGGCTGCTCTCGTGCGCGGCGTCGTAGTTCTGGGCGCTGACCCCGAGCCTCTCGGCGACGTCGGCGAGCTGCTGCTTGACCGCGGTGACCTGGAGACGCCACTCCTCCTTCACCGCGTGGAAGCTGTCGGCGGCCGAGCCCCGCCAGTCGACAGCCTCCAGACGAGCGATGAGGCCCTCGATCTCGGAGCCGATCCCGTCAGAGTTGTCCAGGACCCTTCTACCCATGGCCGTCATCGTGGCGGTGTCGATCTCGAACGACTTGGACACGATCACCTCCGGTACCTGCGTCACGTGCAACGTAAGGAGGCGACCTGACGAGATCCTTACGACGTCGTGCGGCCTGCGCGTCAGGTTTGGGTAAGGCCCGCGCGGAACCCTGCAGGGTGATGCACCTCGTGTACGACGACGGCGACGGAGAGCGGGACGTCGAGGTCATCGTCACCGAGCCCGAGCTGGCGGTGGGCGACCTGGCCGTGGCCCTCGGCTGCCCCGCCGGCAGTGCGCTCCGGCTGGACGGCCGGACGGTGGACGCCGGCACCGCCATCGCGGGAGCCGGGTTCTACGAGGGGGCAACGGTCACCCCGGCGCCCGCGGGACCGGGCGCGCCCCGGTCCCCGAGCAGGCCCGCCCGCAGGGACCTCGGCGAGCCGGATCCTCACCCCGACCGGCCGGTGCTCGCGGTCACCGGCGGGCTCGACGCCGGTCCCAGCTGGCTGCTCGCGTCCGACGCGACGGTCGTCGGCCGCGACCCCGCCTGCGACGTGGTCCTGCGCCATCCGACCGTCTCATCGATGCACTGCCGGATCGACCTACACGGCGACGGCGCGGTGGCGGTCAGCGACCTCGACTCCCACAACGGCACCTGGCGGTGCGACGACGCGCTGGGACGCCACGTGGCCGTCGAGACCGACGACGTCCTCCGGCTCGGCGCGCTCGCGGCGGCCGTCCGGGTCCCTCCCGACGACCGCGCTCCCTCGCTCGACCGTGGGATGCCGGATGGCCCGGCGGGCACGTTCCACTTCAACCGCCCGCCCCGGCCCGGGCCACCCTCATCAGCCGCGACGTTGCGCAGCCCGACCGTCGACGCGGCGCGCGGTCCCGCGGCGCCCTTCAGCCTCGTGTCCTTCGTCGCGCCCCTCGGCCTCGCCGGTGTCATGGTCTGGATGCTCGGAGACGTCCGCTTCGCCCTGTTCGCCCTGCTCAGCCCAGTGGTGGTGCTCGGCAACTGGGTGGAGGGGCGGCGGCGGAACCGCGTGCAGGCCCGGCGGGCCAGCCGGAGCCTGGGGAAGGCGGTGGAACGGTTCCTCGCCGTGCTCGCCGAGGCCCGAGCCGCAGAGACGGCCTGCCGCCGCGCCACGCTGGTCGACCCCGCCGAGGCGCTGCGCCGGGCCGAGGCCCCCAGCGTGCGGCTGTGGGAGCGGCGCCCGCAGCACGACGACTTCCTCCACCTCGTGGCGGGCACCGGTGATGTCCGCTGGGAGCCACCGCTGGATGAGGCCGGGGAGCGCCCGCCGGCGATCGAGCGCGCCCTCGAGGAGGGCCGGCTCCGAGATGTCCCCGTCCCGGTCGACCCGGGCGACGGACCCGTCGGGCTGGTCGGTGACCGGACGGCCGCGCTGGCCGTGGCGCGCAGCCTGCTGTGCCAGGCCGCGACGCACGCCGGACCGGCCGACCTGCGGGTGGCGGTCCTGACGACGCCTGCCGGCCGCGCCGACTGGGACTGGGTGAAGTGGCTGCCCCACGCGGTCGAGCCCGTCTCGGGCCGGCGGCTGGTGATCGCCGATCGGGCGCAGGCCGAGGACTTCCTGCGCACCCGGCTTGCCGGCGGCCGCGAGGGTCCGACGTGGCTCCTGGCCATCGACGACAACGAGCTCAGCAGTGGCCGGAGCGCGCCGGCCCGATCAGTCCTCGCCCGCGGGACCGGAGAGGCGGGCGGCGGGCTCGCCGGGCTGGTCCTGGCCCCCGACGGAGCGAGCCTCCCGGCGTCGTGCCGGGCGGTCGTCGACCTGCACGACGATCTCGGGAACGGCCACCTGATCCACCCCCAGCGCGGCGAGGTCGTCGAGAGCTTCCTGGCCACCGGTGTCAGCCCGGCCACAGCCCGCCGGTGGGCCCGGCTGCTGGCCCGCTTCGACGACCCGGAGGTCGACATCCCCGGTGCGGGGCTCCCGCCTGCTGTCCGCCTCTGTGCCATCCTCGAGACCGATCCGTTCGATGCCGGGGCCGTGGCCGCCGGCTGGCGCGCCAACCGCGGCCGCGGCGCGCTGGTCGCCGCGATCGGCGCCGGCGACGGCGGTGTCGTCCGGCTCGACCTCGACACGGTCGGACCTCATGGCCTGATCGCCGGGACCACGGGCTCGGGGAAGAGCGAACTGCTGCGAACCATGGTGGCCTCGATGGCGCTCGAGCTCGGGCCCGACGAGGTGACCTTCCTCCTGGTCGACTACAAGGGCGGCGCCGCCTTCGACGCCTGTGCGTCGCTGCCCCACGTCGTCGGGCTCGTCACCGATCTCGACGATCGCCGGGCGGTGTCGGCGCTGCGCGCCCTGGAGGGCGAGGTCCGCCGCCGGGAGCGGCTGCTCCGGGCCGCCGGCGAAGCCGACCTGGCCGGCTACCGCCGGGCCCGCGGGCACGGGGCGCCGCTGCCGCCGCTGCCTCGCCTCGTCGTCGTGGTCGACGAGCTGGCGACCCTCGCGACCGAGCTCCCGAAGTTCCTCGACGCCCTCCTCGACGTCGCCCAACGAGGCCGGGCCCTCGGCCTCCACCTACTGCTCGCCACCCAGCGGCCCCGCGGGGTCGTCGGCGCGAACATCCGAACGAACGTGAGCCTGCGCATCGCGCTCCGGGTCCACGACGCGTCCGACTCGCTCGACGTCATCGACTCGGACGCGGCCGCCGGGATCCCGCCCGACCTACGAGGCCGGGCCTATCTCCGCGCCGGACCGGGCGACCTCCGGGCGGTCCAGGCCGCGCTGGTCACCGGCACCACTCCAACCGAGAGCCCGGAGCTCACGGTCCTGTCCTTCGGTGGCACCGATGGGTGGGCGGCCAACGGGACCCGCGACGAGCCCCGGGTCCCGGATGACCACGAACCCAGCGACCTCGCCCGGGTGGTGGCGGCTGTGCACGCCGCGTTCGAGTCCGAGGAGCAGCCGCAACCGCCGGCGCTGTGGACCGACGACGAGCGGGGCGAGGTCGCCATCCCCAGCGTGGGGCTCTTCGACCTCCTGGGCATCACGGATGCGGCGGCGATCGACCGGCACGAGACCTGGCGCTCACGGCCGCGAGGCGACCACCTCCGAGTCCCGATCGGCGTCGACGACGACGGTCGACCGGTAACGCTGGACCTCAAGGAGTCGGCATTCGACGGCATGGGCCCGCACGGCCTCGTCGTGGGTGCCACCGGCTCGGGGAAGAGCGAGCTGCTCCGCACGCTGGTGCTGGCCCTGGCCACGACCCACTCGCCCGAGGCGCTCAGCCTCGTGCTCGTCGACTTCAAGGGCGGCGCCACCTTCGCCGGCATGGCGCGGCTGCCCCATGTGTCCGGGGTGATCACCAACCTGGCCGACGACCTGGCCCTGGTGGACCGCATGCGTGACGCCATGTACGGCGAGCAGCGCCGCCGCCAGGAGCTGCTCAAGCAAGCCGGCAACCTGGCCTCGGTCGACGACTACAACCGGCGGCGGGCCGCCGGAGAGCGCCTCCCGCCACTGCCCAGCCTGCTGGTGGTGGTGGACGAGTTCGCCGAGCTTCTCGCCAGCAAGCCCGACTTCATCGATCTGTACTCGACCATCGGCCGGCTGGGCCGCAGCCTCGGGATCCACCTCCTCCTGGCCTCGCAGCGCCTGGACGAGGGCCGGCTGCGCGGGCTCGAGAGCAGCCTGCGCTACCGGATCGGCCTGCGCACGTTCAGCTCGGCTGACAGCCGAGTCGTCCTCGGCGCGGACGACGCCTACAAGCTCCCCGCCGAGCCCGGCGGCGGCTACCTCAAGGTCGACGCCGACGTGCTGCAGCGGTTCAAGGCCGCCTGGGTGTCGGCCCCGGCGTCCGGCGACCCGCTCGGCCCGACCGTCCTCGACGTGGCGATCGGCCGCCTCGAGGACCCGGGACGGCGGGCGCACCAGGTGTGGCTGCCGCCGCTCGAGGGGGCCATCCCGCTCGACCGCATCCCGCAGCCGACCGACACCGGCGGGCCGGCCCCGCTCTCGGTGGCGGTCGGCGAGCAGGACCGGCCCGAGGACCAGGCCAAGGTGCCTTTGGTGCTCAATCTGGCCGGGGGCGAGGGGAACGTCGCCATCGTCGGCGCCACCCAGTCGGGCAAGAGCACGCTGTTGCGCACGCTCGTGGCCGCCTTCGCGCTGACCCACACCCCGCTCGAGGTGCAGTTCTACTGCGTCGACTGCGGCGGCGGCTCGCTGCTGGCACTCGACGGGCTGCCCCACGTGGGGACCGTCGCCAGCCGGCTCGACGCCGAGCGGGTGCGCCGGCTCGTGGCCGAGGTCGAGGGGGTGCTGGCGTTTCGCGAGGAGCTGTTCCGCTCGGCGGGCATCGACTCGGCGCACGGCCTCCGGGCGCGGCGCGCCGCGGGTGCGCTGGACGACTCTCCCCTCGGCGACGTGTTCCTCGTGGTCGACGGCTGGGCGCGATTCCGCCAGGAGTTCGAGGAGCTCGAACCGGTCGTGCTCGACCTGGCCTCGCGCGGCCTCGGGTACGGCGTGCACGTGGTGGTGACCGGCAACCGCTGGCTGGAGATCCGCTCGAACCTGCTGGACAACCTGGGGACCCGGCTCGAGCTCCGGCTGCACGACCCGGTCGACTCGGCGATCGACCGCCGCGCCGCGGCCAACATCGAGGCCGACACCCCCGGGCGGGGCCTGAGCCGAGGTGCGCTCCACTTCCAGGCCGCGCTCCCCCGCGTCGACGGCGTCGCCTCGGCGATCGACGTGGCCGCCGGCCTCGAGCACCTCGTCACCTGCGTCGCCGATGCGTGGTCCGGGCCGGCCGCACCCCCGGTGCGGCTGCTGCCGAACCGGCTGGCCTTCACCGACCTGCCGGCGCCGGGCACCGGCCGCGGCATCCCCATCGGCGTCGCCGAGGACGATCTCGGCCCGGCCTACCTCGACCTGCTCGGGGCGGATCCCCACTTCGTGGTGCTCGGGGACGGCGAGAGCGGCAAGACCAACCTGCTTCGGCTGTTCCTCACCGGCCTGATCGCCAGCCAGAGCTCCGAGCAGGCCCGCATCGTGGTCGTCGACTACAGGCGCACGCTGCTCGACGCCGTGCCCCCCGGTCACCTCGTCGGCTACGCCGGGGCCGGTCCCGCCGCGGCCGACCTCGTGTCGCGGGTCGCCGACGTGCTGGCCTCCCGCCTCCCGCCGGCCGAGCTGTCGGCCCGCCAACTGCGGGATCGCAGCTGGTGGACGGGAGGTGAGGTGTACGTGGTGGTCGACGACTACGACCTGGTGACGTCCCCGACCGGCAACCCGCTGCTCCCCCTCGCGGAGTTCGTGGCGCTGGGACGCGACCTGGGCTTCCACCTCGTGCTGACCCGCCGGGTGGCGGGCGCGGCCCGCGCCGGGTTCGAGCCCTTGACGGCGCGTCTGCACGAGCTGGGGACGCCGGGGCTCATCCTCTCGGGCGACCGCCAGGAGGGACCGGTCCTCGGTGCGCACCGCGCCTCCGAACAACCGCCCGGGCGCGGGCTGCTCGTCCACCGCCGCCGGCCGCCGGTGCTGGTCCAGACGGCCGAGACACCGGCCCTGCTCGCGGTATGAGGATGCGGCGGTGCCGGTGACGCGCGTGGGCGACTACGAGCTCTGGGCGCGGATCGGCACGGGCTCGACGGGCGCGGTCTGGAAGGCGTACCGCGGACGACCAGCGCCCCGGATCGTGGCGCTGAAGCGGCTGCGCGGGGCCGCTGGCGGCCGGGACGGCCGGGCTCGCCTCGAGCGCGAGGCGGCCGTGCTCGCCGAGCTGGACCACCGTCACATCATCCGAGTCGTCGAGGTGGTGCAGGACGGCGAGGGGGTGGCGATCGTCATGGAGCTCGCCGCCGGTGGTTCGCTCGACGCTGTGCTGGCGGAGCGGGGCCGGCTCCCGCCCGGTGAGATGGTGGCGGTCGCCGTGCCGATCGCGGATGCGCTGTCCTCCGCGCACCGGCGGGGCATCGTCCACGGCGACGTCAAGCCCGCCAACATCCTGTTCGCGGCGGACGGCCGGCCGCTCCTGGCTGACTTCGATGTGGCCCGCGTGCTCGGGCAGCTGTCCGGTGGCCAGCTCGCCGGGACCGCCGAGTACCTGGCGCCCGAGCTCCTCGACGGCGCCCCGCCGGGTCCTCGCAGCGACGTCTACTCCCTGGGGGTCGTCTGTTTCGAGGCGCTGAGCGGCTACGCGCCCTACGCGGGGGCGGTCGACGAGTGCTCCGCCCCGGTGCCGGATCTCGGACCCCTCGCCGACACGGTCGGGCGGGCGATGGCCCGCGATCCCCGCCGCCGCTTCGCCTCGGCCGACGCCTTCGCCCGGGCGCTGCGTGACGCGGTCCCCCCGGACACCGTCGGCCTGCCGTGGAGGCCCGCGCCGGCGGCAGGCAGCGCGGCCATACGCCGCACCGAGACCTTCGGCCCGCGCCCGCCCCGGCTCGAGCCACGGCCGGCGCGCTGGCGCCTGCGCGCCGTCGTCGCCGCCGGGTGTGTCGCGGTCGCCGCGCTGCTGTGGGCCCTGAGTGTGCTGTGAGGTGCGGCTGACGCGCACCGTCACACGGACGGGGCGCGCCGGAGGTCCCGGTACAGGTCCTGCGTGCAACCCTCTGTGCCGTCGAGATCGACGCCGAGCACGTCGGTGAGCTCGCGCATCACCGATTCGACCCCGGCGGCGTGGTCGGCGAGGTGCGCAGCCCGCATGAGCACCCGGTAGAGGCGCTCGTCGTACGGCGCGCCCCGCAAGCCTCCCCGCGCCGCACGCCGCGCGCCGATCGCGTCGCCCCGCTCGAGCAGCACCTCGCCGAGGCGCGCCGCGACCGAGCCGATCGCCTCCTCCATGTCGGCCCGGTAGCCGCGCGCCCAGTCGTAGGAACCTGGGGCGGCCGAGGTGAACGGCGGCCCGCGCACGAGATCCAACGCCCTCGCCAGCGAGCTCACCGCCACCGTGGGCGGCGTGCACCCCTGGCCGACCAGGCGCTCGAACTCGTCCCAGTCGAGGCGGGTCCGTGCGTTCAGCTCGTAGACCCGCCCGCCTCGGGCGTCGGACACGAGCGGCGGCCCGTCAGTCCGCTCGCGCAGGGATCTCCGCGCGACCGACACCGTCGTGTGCAGCACCGCGGCGCTCATCGCCCGGCCGGGCCACAGGGCCTCCCACAGCCGGTCGGTGTCGACACCCCCGTCGTGCAGTGCGAGGTAGACGAGCAATTCCATCGACTTCGTCCGCCCGACCCGCAGCGGCCGCCCGTCGACTCGCACGTCGACACGTCCCAGGACCGAGACATCGAGCGGCGGCGGTTGGCACATGCGACCCTCGGACAGGTCAGCCATGGCGGAGCTCGCGTTCATCCGCAGTTCCCCCGTACTCTCGACTGGCAGACCGGAAGTCGGCCTCCATCCAGGTATGCGCGCGCCGGGACGGGAAACCGCGCGGCGGTCCGATCGCCCGGCCGCCCGCACCCCCGGCCCTGGGCGGCACCCGCGTGGAGGTGACGCTCCCGGCACTCGCCTGACCACGGCGTCGGCCGCCCAGTTCGCGGCCCGGCCGGCGTCTCCATGGGATGGAGTTGCAGCGATGCCGGGAGGAAGGTGGCATGAGAGTCGTGACAGCCGACCTGATGTCGAGGGCGAAGACAGGGGACGGCGACGCGTTCCGGGCGCTGACCGAGCCGTACCGGCTGGAGCTGCGGGTGCACTGCTACCGCATGCTCGGGTCGTTCCAGGACGCCGAGGACGCCCTGCAGGACACGCTGCTGGCCGCCTGGCGAGGCCTGGCCGGGTTCGAGGGACGAGCCTCGCTGCGCACCTGGCTCTACCGGATCGCCACCAACCGCTGCCTCGACGCCCGCCGCTCGGCCGGCCGGCGCCCGGCGAAGGAGTGGGACGTGCCCAAGGTCGAACCGCCCGAGCCGACCCGGCTCGGCGAAGCAGTCTGGCTCGAGCCGTTTCCCGATGCCCTCCTGGCCGGTGCGATCGACCGACCGCCCGGTCCGGATGCGCGGTACGAGCAGGCCGAGGCCATCTCGATCGCCTTCGTGACCGCCCTGCAGGTCCTGCCTCCCCGCCAGGTCGCGGTGCTCGTCCTGCGCGATGTCCTCGGGTTCCACGCCGTCGAGGTGGCCGCCATGCTCGACTCGACCGTCGACTCGGTCACGAGCGCCCTCAAGCGCGCCCGCGCCGGCCTGGAGCGCCGGTTGCGATCGGTTGCCGACCGTGAACGGCCGCCCACCTCCGGCTCGCCGGCCGAGGATGCGCTCGTGGCGCAGTTCGCCCGGGCATGGGAGTCCGCCGACGTCGACGCTCTGGTCACCCTGCTGACCGACGACGTCTTCATCTCGATGCCGCCGATGCCCTTCGAGTACCAGGGCCTGGACGTCGTGGCCCGCTTCTGCGCCAGCCTGTTCGGTGCGGGCCGGCGCTTCGATCTCGTGCCGACGCGAGCCAACGGCCAGCCCGCGTTCGGCGCCTACCTACGTCCCCCGGCAGGCATCCGGCATGGAACCGGCCTCTACGTGCTCACCCTCACCGGCGACCGGATCTGCGCGATGACCCGCTTCGACAACAGCGTGCTCCCCTGGTTCGGGCTGCCACGATCGCTCCCGAGCCGCTAGGAGGACGGACATGAGAGTCGGCATATCCCTGGGGACCGCTTTCGCTCCCGGAGAGGCGTC
>JBKPRS010000418.1:0-6274 GCA_046734695.1 Actinomycetota bacterium
GACGGGTCGGCCCCCAGGTCGTAGAGCTCCCAGTCGACGGCAGCGAGGCCGGGCTCGTCGACCTGGATCGGGTGGTAGACGACCGCCTTCCAGCCCTCGTGGTAGAGCGCCCGGCAGCCGAACATCTCGTAGTACTGGGTCGTGTGGCGCTCGGGAGCGTCGGGCTCGTCGAAGCTGGGGGCGAAGCTGACCCCCTCCAGCGGCCGCTGCTCGACCCCGCCGACGCTGGCCGGCGGCTCGATGCCGATCACGTCGAGGATGGTCGGCGCCAGGTCGATGGCGTGCACGTACTGGCGGCGGACCTCGCCCCGGGCCCCGATGCCGCCGGGCCAGGAGACCACCAGCGGATCGGCGACCCCGCCCTCGTGCGTCTCGCGCTTCCAGCGCCGGAACGGGGTGTTGCCGGCGACGGTCCAGCCCCACGGGTAGTTGTTGTGGATGCGGGGGCCGCCGATCTCGTCCAGGCGGGCGTCGGCCTCCTCGACCGTGGTGGTCAGGACGTTCCAGGCCCGGCCGTCGTTCAGCGATCCCCGGGGCCCGCCCTCCGACGACGCCCCGTTGTCCGACAGCACCAGCACCAGCGTCCGGTCGAGCTCGCCTTGCGCCTCCAGCCAGCGGATCAGCCGGCCGATCTGGGCGTCGGCGTGCGACAGGTAGCCGGCGAAGGCCTCCATGTAGCGGGCGTAGACCCGCCGCTCCGCGTCGCCCAGCGACGCCCACGCGGGCACCCAGTCGGGCCGGGGCGACAGCTCCGTGTGGGCGGGCAGGACCCCGGCCTCGATCTGGCGCCGGAGGGTCTCGTCCCGCCAGCGGTCCCAGCCGGCGTCGAAGTGGCCCCGGTAGCGGGCGATCCAGTCCGGCGGGGCCTGGTGGGGCGAGTGGCAGGCGCCCGGGGCGAAGTAGAGGAGCCACGGCTTGTCCACGTCGACGTGGCGCAGGTCGTCGAGGAACTCGATCGCCCGGGACGCCAGGTCCTCGGTCAGGTGGTAGCCGTCCTCGTAGCCGGCCGGGGGCTCGACCATGTGGTTGTCGTGGACCAGCGCGGGCACGTACTGGTGGGTCTCGCCGCCGAAGAAGCCGTAGAACCGCTCGAAGCCCCGCCCCAAGGGCCAGCGGTCCCGCCGGGCGCCCAGGTGCTCTTCCTCCTCCGGCGTGAGGTGCCACTTCCCCACCGCGTAGGCCGCGTAGCCGTGCGGCGTCAGCATGGCCGGGAGCAGGCCGCACGAGCGCGGGATCCGGGCGTCGTAGCCGGGGAACCCCGAGGCCAGGTCGACAATGCGGCCCATGCCGCAGGAGTGGTGGTTGCGACCCGTCAGCACGCACGCCCGGGTCGGGCTGCACAGGCCGGTGGTGTGGAAGTTGGCGTAGCGCAGCCCGGACGCGGCCAGGCCGTCGATCGTGGGCGTGGCGATGTCCGAGCCGAAGCAGCCCAGCTGCGCGAACCCCACGTCGTCGAGCACCACGATCAGCACGTTGGGCGCGCCCGGCGGCGGCGCGGGCTCGGGTGGCCAGTGGGCCTCCGACTCCCAGTGGTAGCGCCCGATCGTGCCCCTGAACTCGCCCGGTTCCACCGATCCCGCTCCTTTCCCTGCCCGCGCCGTTGTAGCGCGGCATGATCCTGGTATGCGGATAGGCATCAACGGATCGAGTCTCATCGCCCTGAACCGTCCCGTCTCCGAGATCGTGGACCATGCGGTCGAGGCGGAGCGCGACGGCTTCGCGTCCTACTGGGTGGCCCAGTTGGAGGTGCCCGACGCCCTCACGGTGCTCGGTGCGGTGGGACGGGAGACGTCGACCATCGAGCTGGGCACGGCGGTGATCGCCACCTGGCTGCGCCACCCGTTGATGCTGGCCGCGCAGGCCTTGACCGTGTCGGACATGTCCGGCGGCCGGCTGGCGCTGGGGATCGGCCTGGCGCACAAGGCGGTGATCGAAGAGCGGCTGCGCATCCCGTTCGCCCACCCGGCCCAGCACATGGAGGAGTACCTCGCCGTGCTGCTGCCGGCGATGCGTGACCGGTCGGTCGACGCCACCGGCGAGATCTGGTCAGCCTTCGTCGAGGCGACCGGCGGCCCGCCCGAGGTGGCCGCGCCCTCGGTCCTGCTGGCGGCCATGGGGCCGCGGATGCTCCGCCTCGCCGGGGGGACGGCCGACGGGAACATCCTGTGGCTGAGCGGGCCGCGCACGATCGAGACGCTCATCGTGCCGGCCATGGCCGACGCCGCGGCGGAAGCGGGCCGGGAGCCGGGCCGCATCGTGGCCAGCGTCCCGGTGTGCGTCACGGACAGTCCCGACGAGGTGCGCGGCATCATCGCCGCGTTCCTCGCCGGCTACAACGACCTGCCGAGCTACCGGGGCGTGATGGACGTCGAGGGCGTCGACGGCCCGGCGGGCGTGTCGCTCGTGGGCGACGAGGAGACCGTGCGCGCCGGGATCCAGTCCTTCGCCGACGCCGGCACCACCGACTTCACGCCCGTCGAGTTCGCGCTCGACGACGACACCCGGGTCCGCACCCGGGAGTTGCTCAAGTCGTTGCTTTGAGCCCGGCGGTCAGCAGCACGACCGCGGCCGGAACGAAAAAGATCCCGATGGACATGGCGCCGAGCACGCAGGCGCCGGTCAGCACGGAGCCCGCGACGATGCGGCGCAGCCGGACAGTGGAGCCGTGGCCGACGGCACCGGCCAGGGCCACCACCACCGGCACCGCCAGGATGGCGACCACCCCGGCCCCCTCCGTCTCCAGCAGGGTCGGGTGCGATGTGGTCCTCACCGTCTCCGAACCGTTCGAGGCCACGCTCACGCTGGTGCCCATGGGCGCGACCAGCAGCACCAGCGCCACCGCCACCGTCCAGGCGACGGCCGCCCAGGCCAGAGCGCTCGTCGTCCGGGCGGACCACGGCCGGCGCCGGTGGGCCGTGGCCCGGATCGCCAGCCTCGCGGCGTTGCTCATCAGCGCTACGCCGACCAGCAGGAGGATCAGGGCGATCATCCCTGGCCTCCGGCCGCCAGCAGCAGGGCGAGGAACTGGGCCGCGACCTCCCGGTGATCCGGGCCGTCGGGGTCGAGCACCGAAGCGACCACGACTCCGTTGACGAGGCTCAGGATGGCCGCCGCCATGGCATCGGGCGCCACCCACCCGGGCAGGCGCCCGGCCTCGACCTCGCGGGCGACATCCTCGGCGAGGCCGGCCCGGAGATCGGCCCAGAGGGAGCCCAGCGCGCTGCGGATGCCCGGGGTGTGGGGCGCGGCGGCCAGGGCGGCGAGGTAGACCGGCACCTGGGTCCGGCTGGCCTCGAACAGCTCGTTCAGCAGCGCCACCGCCTCGGCCGCCCGCTCCGCCGCCGGGCCGGTGCCCGCCAGCAGCGTGAGCACCGGGCCCAGCAGCTCGCGAGCCTCGGTCACGAGCGCCTCGGTGACCAGGGCGTCCTTGGTCCCGAAGTAGTACGGGATCGCGGCCAGGTTGGCGTGCGCCCGCCCGACGATCTCACGGGCGGTCGCCGCCGGCATGCCGACGTCGCGGATCGCCTCCCGCGTCGCGAGGATCAGCTGGTCGCGTGTGCTCGGTCGATCAACCACCAAGCGAAATCATACATACGTACATATAGGCCTTCTAGCCCGGGAGGCCGTACGCCAGCAGCCGGCCGTCGGCCGTCCCGACGTAGAGCCGGCCCTGGTTGACGGCCGGCGCACCGGTGATGGCGGCGTCACCGGTGTCGACGTTCCACAGGGGCGGGCAGAAGGGCTGGCCACAGCCGAAGGCGTCGAAGGCCATGACCCTGCCGTCCTCCGCGCCGGTGAACACGGCACCGCCCGCCACCGCGGGCTGGATCCGGACGGACCCCGCGCCCGCCGCCCACTTGAGGGCGCCGGTGGCGGCGTCCAGCACGACCAGCCCGTTGGTCGTCGGGACGAACAACGACCCGTGCGCCAGCGCCGGGGTGTCGGTGACCTGGCCCGGAGCCGCGTTGTTGGACGTCCAGAGGATGGCACCGGTGGCCGCGTCCAGGGCGTAGACCGCGCCGGTGTCGGTACCGGTGTAGACCACCGTCTCGTCGTCGTTGATGACCGGCGGCGTCGCCAGCGTGCCCGCGATGTCCGTGGCCCACGCCGGGCAGCCGAACCCGGCGGGAGCCGGCGGCGGGCACTGGGCGGGCGGGGTGGCCACCAGGAAGGCCCTGACCGCATTGGTGGACCCTGTCGGCGTCGGGATCCCCCGCCCGGCCTGGTAGATGCGGGTGCTGCCCAGCGTCAACGCCCGGGTCGAGCCGCCGTTGGAGAAGTCGATGGTCGACGTCCAGCTGTTGGCCGGGGACGCGAAGTCGGACACGTGGATCGCGGTGAAGAGCGGCGTTCCGGTCCCGAAGCCCACGCTGCGGGTGAGCAGGATGTTGCCCCTGAGCCCGTCGACCAGGCCCTGGCCCGCGCCGTTGCTGCCCAGATCGGCGCCGGTGGCGGCGTCCTCGAAGGTCGTCGTCCAGTGGCCGCCGAGGTTGCCGAAGCCGAAGCCGAGCGCGACCCGGTCGCCGTCGGCGACCACCGGCCCCAGCACGAAGGGGGCGGTGGGTGGCACCGGGGTCGTCCAGAGCCGGGCTCCGGTGTCGAACGAGAACGCGTAGAAGCCCACGGAGTCGGAGACGTGGACCCCCCGCAGCGAGGTCACCGGCGCGGTGATGGCCCCGCCGTCACCGGTGGCGGTCCACTTCAGGACGAGACCGTTGACCGTGCCGCCGTTGATCTCGGTCTCGAACGAGTTGTGGGCCGTGCGACCAGGGCCCGCTCCGGGCGACGGCCAGAAGCACCCGGCCAACCCCACCGCCACCGCACAGATCGCTGCCACCCGGAAGCCGTTCCGGCGCATTGTTCCTCCCCCCAGTCCGCCTACCGACGCTCACGACGGTAGTTGGCCCTCGAGACGAGCGGGGGTCGGGGGGCGACGCATCCTCGTCATCGGCTGCCCAGGGCGTCCCGCCACATGGCAGCGGGCCGGCCCCGGAAGTACGCCGGGCCGCTGGTGGTCCGGCGGGGCCGGGCCGAGACCCGGGCCCGCAGGCGATCAGGCCGCAGCAGGTAGAGGTCGCAGGCCTCCACCTCCCGGAGGTGGGCGAGGACGGTGTCGAGGTCGTCGTGCACGGACAGGTGCCGCCCGGACAGCGCGTCGCCGTCGCCGGCGACCAGGCGCAGGATCAGGGACACGGCCTCGTCGGGGTCGGCGCCCCGGCCGGCCGCCAGCTCGGCCCTGGTCCAGTCCCGCACCTGCGCCTCGTAGGCGCTGGCCGGGGCCCGGGCGACGAAGTCCTCCGACATGCCCACCGGCAGCAGGCCGGGGTGCACGCTGAACACGCTGATGCCGTGGCGTGCCGTCTCGTGGGCCAGGTTCTCGCTGAGCTTCACCACGGCGGCCTTGGACACCGAGTAGGCCGACACGAGTGGCCAGCGGTGGACGCCGGCCTGGCTGGTCATGTTGACGATCCGGCCCCGGCGCCGGGCCACCATCTCGGGCAGCACCAGCCGGGTGGCGAGGACGATGCCCCGCACGTTGACGTCCATCGTCGTCCACCAGGCGTCGGGGTCGGCCTCCCACAGCGGACCGATGGGCCCGACGACGCCGGCGTTGTTGACGAGCAGGTCCACGGGCCCGAGGCGCGACCGGAGACCGGCCACGGCGCGGGCCAGCCCGGCCGCGTCGGTGACGTCGGCCCGGGCCGCGGCCGCGGTCCCGCCGGCGCGCTCGATCAGCTCGACCGTCTGGTCGAGCTCGTCGCCGGATCGGGCCACCAGGCCCACGGCGGTGCCGGTGCCGGCGAGCGCCTGCGCCAGCAGGCGGCCGATGCCCCGCCCGCCCCCGGTGACCAGGGCGACCGGGGCGGGAGCGGGCAGGGTGGACGGGTAGGTCGGGGAAGGCGTCGGGGAAGCGATGGTGATGGGGGTGGAGGGGGTCATGGCCGCAGCGTGCGCCCGGCCGCCGGCCGCGGTCCTGAGCAGCGGTTGCTCAATCCGCGGCAGGTGCTGGGGTGCCGGGCGCGGATTGCTCAGCCGGCTCGCCCAGCGCGGTGGCGAGGTCGCGGCGGCCGCTGATCCCTAGCTTGGCGTAGGCGCTCTGCAGGTGGTTGTTGACCGTGCGCACGGACAGGTACAGCCGCTCGGCGATCTCCTTGCTGGCCAGGCCTTGAGCGGCGAACGCGGCGATGTCCCGCTCGCGGGGGGTCAGCGGGACCACCATGACCGGGGCCGCGAGCGCGGGAGTGCGGGCACCCTCGCAGGCACCGGCCAGCGT
>JBKPRS010000419.1:0-20348 GCA_046734695.1 Actinomycetota bacterium
TCTGGGGCCCGACGACCGGGAGGTCGTCGGGGTGGCCGGGCCGGCCGCGGACGCCCCAGCTGCCGGTCACGCCGCCGATGGCCGTGTTCCAGGCCACGTCCTCCATGTTGAAGTGGCCGTCGGCGCCGGGGAGCGGCAGGAAGTCGTAGCCCTCCCCGGCCAGGCCGGCCACGAAGCCGCCGCCCATGCCCCGGGCGGTGCCACCCAGGAACGTGCTGGCACCGCCGCCGAAGGCGCCGAAGGCGAAGCCCACCCGGCCCGCGATGCCGCCGACGATGCCGCCCTTGACGATGCCGGCCACGTCCCACTCGCCGGTCTCGATGCCGTGGATGATGCCGGGGGCCATGCCCAGGCCCGCCCCGACCAGGGTGGCGATGATGGGGCCGCCGGGGATGAAGAACGACCCGACCATGAGCGCGCCCAAGGCGATGTTGCCCCACTGCACGCCCGTCTCCTGGGCCCGGATGTCGTTGTACTGCTCGATGGAGAGCGGCTGGAGGCCCAGGGGGTCGACGTAGCCGACGGGATCGTTGTTGGCGTAGTGGTACGGGTTGGCCGCCACCGGGGTGCCGGGGATGCCAGGCAGGGGGTCGGGGGCCAGGAACGAGCGCGTGGCGGGGTCGTAGACCCGGTTGCGCAGCCAGGTCAGGCCGCCGAGGTCCAGCTCGCCGAAGGCGCCCGGGCCGAGCTCGCCGGCGGCGTCCGCGGAGCCGGGCGTACGGGCGCCCCACGGGTCGGTCGGGCCGACCGAGCCCCGCCAGTCGGCGCTCAGCCAGTCGGCCCCCAGGGCGACGGCGTGGCCCTCGGCGGAGATCACCTCGTGGTCGTCGATCGCGATCAGCTCGGCGACGGGACCGGTCGGGTCCCAGGTCAGGCGGGTGGTGCCGAACCCCGCCAGGCGGCCGAAGGCATCCACGTCGACGTCGACATCCCGGACGCCGGAGTCGGTGCGGTCGCCGTCGGAGAGCGAGGCCAGGCGGCCCAGGCCGTCCCAGGTGTAGCGGCGGGTGGCCGACGGGCCGGACTCCTCGACGCGGCGGCCGGCGGCGTCGTAGCTGAACCCCGTCGTGCCCGAGGGCCCGACCATGCGCACGAGCTGGTGGGCCTCGTCGTAGTCGTACGCGGTCGTGCCGTCCGGCCCGGCCTCGGCTACCAGCCGGCCCAGCTCGTCGTAGGCCCAGGTCCACGCCCCCGCAGGCGTCGTGGCCCCGACCAGCTGCCCGGCGGCGTCGTAGGCGTAGCGGCTGACACCGCCGGACGAGCGGGCCTCGGTCACCCGGCCGGTGGCGTCCCGGACCAGGGCGGTGGTCGCCGACCCCGCGGGCCCCTGCTCGTGATACGTGGCCACCAGGCCGTCGGCGTCGTGGTCCCAGGTGCGGGTCACGCCCTCGGCCCGCAGGGCGACCAGCCGGCCGTCCAGGTCGCGGTCGAGCGCGACCCGGCCCCAGCGGTCCGAGGCCACCGTGGCCAGCCGGCCGGCCCGGTCCCAGGCGAACGAGGTCGTGCGCCCGGCCGGGTCGTGGCGGGCCACCACCAGGCCGTCGCCGTCGCGGTCCCAGCGCATCTCGTCGCCGTCGACGGCAAGTGACGCCAGGCGCCCGCCCCGGGTCCAGCCCAGGCTGAACGTGCGGTTGCGGGCCGGCTCGTGGACCAGCAGCGGGCGCCCCGAGGTGTCGCGCTCGAAGACGATGGCGTCGCGCCCGTTGAGGCGCACGTCGGTGGCCAGGCCCCCGGCGTCGCGCTCCCACTCGACGACGTCGCCGGTGGGCAGCTCGCGGGCCGTGACCCGGCCGGCGGCGTCGCGGCGCACCCGGGTGACCCGGCCCAGCTGGTCGGTCGTGGCCACCGGGCGGCGCATACCGTCGTACGTCGTGGTGACGAGCCCGCCCCGCTCGTCCAGGATGCCCACCCTGTTGCCCCGCTCGTCGTAGCGGAGGCGCACGGTGTGGCCCAGCCGGTCGGTGGCGGACACGAGCTTGCCGGCGACGTCGTAGCGGTAGCGGCGGGTGGCCCCCACCGGGTCGGTCACGGACGTGACCCGCCCGGCGTGGTCGTAGCCCGCCCGCCAGGTGCGGCCACCCTGGCTGGTCTCGACCGCCCGGCCCTCGGCGTCGTAGGCGATCCGGTCCACCCGCCCGCCGGGCCACGTGGTGGCGACCGGGCGGTCGCACTCGTCCCAGGCGAAGCGGGTCGTGGCGCCGAGCGCGTCGGTCACGGCCACGAGCCGCCCGGCCGCGTCGTACTCGTTGGTCCAGCCGCGGCCCTCGCCGCTGGTGACCGAGCGCACCCGGCCCGCGGGCGTGTAGCCGTAGGTGAGCGAGTCGCCGTCGGGGAACCGGAGGCCCAGCGCCCGGCCCCACGCGTCCCACTCGAAGGTCGTGACCGCGTCGCCGGGCCGGTCCTCCCGCACGACGCGGCCCAGCGCGTCGCGCGTGTAGCGGGTGGCGTTGCCGGTGGGGTCGACCAGCTCGGCGAGGCGCCCGGCGCCGTCGTAACGGCGCCGGCTCTCGTGGCCCAGCGGATCGGTCGACGCCACCAGCCGGCCCTCGGCGTCGTAGTCGAAGCCCCAGGCCCCGCCGGCCGGGTCGTGGACCAGCGACAGCATGCCCACCGCGCTGTAGCCCAGCTCCCACTTGGCTCCGCCGGGCGCCGCAAAGCCGACCAGGCGCTCCAGGTGGTCGTGGGTCAGCTCCAGGGTGGCGCCCAGCGCGTCGACCACCCGCTCCATGGCGCCGTGGCTGCCGTGCTCGAAGGACGTGTGGCCGCCGTCGGGGTCGACCATGCCCGCCAGCCGCCCGGCGGGCGTCCACTGGACCGTGTACTCGTAGCCGAGCGGCGTGCGCAGCGCCAGCATGCGGCCGGCGTCGTCGCGGTCGAACTCGTAGGTGGCGCCGTCGGGCCGGATCAGCCGGGCGGCGAGCCCGCTCACATGGGGCTCGGTGCGGCTGACGGCGCCCAGGGCGTTGCCGGTGGCGACCACGTTGCCGTCGGCGTCGTGCTCGAAGCGCACGGCCACGCCGTCGGCGTCGGTCAGCGACCGCACGAGACCGCCCTCGACCTCGATCCCCAGCTCCCAGCCGTCGGGACCGGCCAGCCGGGATGGCAGCGGGCCGTCGCCGTCGTAGTCGAACGTGAGCCGGCGCCCGCCGTCCACCTCGTGGCTCACGACCCGGCCGTCCTCGTCGTACTCCCAGCGCTCCTCGCGGCCACCGGCGGTGGTGCGGCTGGCGCTGCGCCCGTCGGACGCGAACTCCTGGCGGCGCACCGCGCCGTCGAACCCGCTGGCCTCCAGGCAGCGGCCCTCGGCGTCGAAGCTGCGCCGCAGCTGGCGGCCCTGGGGATCGACCAGGCCGATCAGCCGGCCCACCTGGTCGTGCTCGAAGATGTTGACCGGGCCGTCCTCGGTGTCCGACACGACCGTCCGGTACCCGGGGAAGTAGCGGAACACGGTCTCCCGGCCGAAGGACGACACCTGGCGGACCACGCGGCCCTCGTCGTCGTAGGTGTTGCGGCACAGCCGGACGCCGTCCGCGTCCCACACCTCGACGATGCGGCCGTGGTCGTCGACCTCGTAGCGGCGGGCGCCGAGCACCCGCTCGGTGCCGACCAGGTCACCGGCGTCGTCGTAGTGGTAGCGGGCCACCCGCCCGCACGACGAGCGCACGGCGACGATGCGGGCGCCGTCCCAGTCGAGCTCCAGGCGCCGTCCGCCCTCGTGCTCCAGGGCGGTCAGCAGGCCACCGGTGTAGGCGAACGTCGTGGTGCCGGTGGCCGGATCGACCACGGCGCGCACCAGGCCCTCGGCGTCGAAGCTCCACACCGCGCCCGGCCGCTCGGAGTGCCGGTCCCAGCGCAGCTCCCACCCGTCCTCGACCCGCACGAGCCGGCCCTGCAGCCCGGGGAGGCGCTGGTAGGCGCCGGGCTCGTCGCCGTCCGGCTCGGGCACGAACACGGCCAGCTGCCCGTCGGGGCCCTGGTAGGCGACGTCGCCACCGACCTGGGGGACCAGCGCGGCCGAGGCCCACGAGGCCCAGCCCCGGCCCAGGGGCCCACCGGCCACGAAGCGGGACGAGTAGGTACGGGACCAGCGCAGGAGCGCCAGGCGATCGGGCCAGGTGAAGTCGTCCTCGGCCTCCAGGAAGTGGCCCGTGGCGGTGCACACGGGATCGTTGACGAACCCCGAGGTGCGCGGCGTGCCGGCGGCCAGGGGCGAGTCGACGGTCACGACGGGGCGGTCGGTGAGGATGGCGGCGGGGTCGTAGCCCGCGGCCCGGGCCACGGCGTCGAAGGCACCGTTGAAGACGGCGTCGTCCACCCTGGCCATGCCGTCGGGCCCCAGCACCCGGTCGGCGTTGACGAAGGCCTGGCGCACGATGGCCACGAACGTCTCGTCGTCGGCGTAGTGCTGCACGAGGCCGGGCAGCTCGACGTTCATCAGGTCGTAGTTGCCCACGTAGGACGAGCCCGAGTTCTGGAAGTCGTAGTAGCTCGTCTGCAGCTCCTGGATGCGGGTGACGAGCTCGCTGCGAATGGTCGCCGCGGCGTCCACGAAGGCCTGCAGCTTGGCGGGCTTGGCCGAAGAGGTCCCCATCGACGGTCGATGAAAGCACATAGGGCCGGGCGTTGGTGCGCGCCCGGGGTGACCCCATGGCAGGGGGCCGGCGCGGGTACGGTCCAGGGGTCATGGGAGGGTACGGAGCCAGCGGCAACAACGTGAACTTCGCCTTCGACCTGGCTCTGGAGGCCGCTCGCGACCTCTACGAGCTGGCCGGGGTGGTCCACGACAAGCACAGCGCCCGAACCGGCGAGGCGGCCCTGGCCGTCGACGGTTGGGAGGGCGGCCACCGCGACGCCTTCGACGGCAAGCTCTCCACCGAGAACACCGACACCGAGACCGTCCGGGCCGCGCTCGTCGCCCTGGCGGGCAAGTTCGCCTCCGAGTGGGCCGCCGCCCGGGGCGAGCAGGACCGCATCAACCAGGCCCGCTGGGTGCAGCAGCAGAAGGACGACGACAGCTGGGTCGAGGACGGTGCCGAGCTGATCGTGGGCGAGGACGACTACGGGCCGCCGCCTGACGATCCCCGCGTGCCCGAGCCGCCGGACTACCGGCCCACCCGTGATCCGATCCACCCGGAGTACGAGTACGGCTGACCTGCCGGGTTACGGTGCCTGACGTGCGAGCCGATGGACGTGCACCCGACGAGCTACGACCCGTCACCTTCGAACGGGACTTCACCGAGATGGCGGCCGGGTCGTGCCTGGTCAGCTTCGGTCAGACCCGGGTGCTGTGCACCGCGTCGATCGACGAGGACGTCCCCCGCTGGATGCGGGGCCGCGGCACCGGTTGGGTGACGGCCGAGTACTCGATGCTGCCGGGGTCGTCGCCCGAGCGCATCCGGCGCGAGGTCAAGGACGGCCATCCCTCGGGCCGCAGCCAGGAGATCCAGCGGCTGGTAGGCCGGGCGCTGCGCTCGGTGTGCGACATGGCGCTGCTAGGGGAGCGGCAGGTGATCGTGGACTGCGACGTGCTCCAGGCCGATGGGGGCACCCGCACCGCGTCGATCTGCGGCGGCTACCTGGCGCTGCACGACGCCCTGGCCCGCCTGGAGGTGCAGGAGGTCGTCGGCGCCCATCCGCTCACCGCGTTCTGCGGTGCGATCTCGGTCGGGGTGGTGGACGGCACGCCGGTGCTGGACCTGCCCTACAGCGAGGACAGCCGGGCCGAGGTGGACATGAACGTGGTCATGACCTCCGAGGGCCGCTTCGTCGAGGTCCAGGGCACGGCCGAAGGCCAGGCCTTCACCCGCGGCGAGCTCGACGGCATGCTGGCCCTGGCCGAGAAGGGGATCGGCGAGCTGATCGACCTCCAGCGCGAGATGGTGGCCGAGCCGCCGCCGTTCCGCCGCGTGTCCAGGCAGAAGTGACCCGCCTGCTGCTGGCGACCGGCAACGCCCACAAGGTGGCCGAGGTCCAGGTCATCCTGGGACCGGGCTACCAGGTCGAGGCCCGCGACCCCGACGTGGAGGAGACGGGCACGACGTTCGAGGACAACGCCCTGCTCAAGGCCCGGGCGGTGGCGCAGGCTGCGGGGGAGATCGCGGTGGCCGACGACTCCGGGATCGAGATCGACGCCCTGGACGGCGGGCCCGGGGTGCGCTCGGCCCGCTGGGCCGACGAGGGCGACTGGATTCCCCGGGTGCTGCGCGAGCTGGACGGCGTGGCGCCCGAGGGCCGCGGCTGCCGCTACGTCTGCGCCGCCGCAGTGGTCTGGCCCGACGGCCGGGAGGCCGTGGTGCGGGGCACGGTGGACGGGGTCGTCCCGCCTGAGCCGCGCGGCACCGGCGGCTTCGGCTACGACCCGATCATGCAGCCCAGCGAGGGCGACGGCCGGACGTTCGCCGAGATGAGCGCGGCGGAGAAGCACGCGCTCAGCCACCGGGGCCGCGCCTTCCGCGCCCTGGCCGAGCTGCTCTAGCTCTGGCGATCAGGCGCCGGCGAGGTGCTGGCGCAGCACGTACTGGAGGATGCCGCCGTGCTGGTAGTAGGCGGCCTCCATGGGGGTGTCGAGGCGGGCGATCACCGGGACCGACAGGTCGCCCGCCGCCACGGTCAGGCGGGCACCCAGCAGCGTGGCCGGATCGGCCCCGGCCAGGCCCGGGACGGCGAAGGTGGCCGCGGCCACCGCCTCGGCGTCGCCCAGTCCGGATCCCTCCAGCGTGGCGCCGTCGGCCAGCTGCAGCGGCAGCACGCCCATCCCGATCAGGTTGGAGCGGTGGATGCGCTCGAAGCTCTCGGCGATCACGGCCCGTACCCCCAGCAGGGCCGTGCCCTTGGCCGCCCAGTCCCGGGACGAGCCCGAGCCGTACTCGTTGCCCGCGATGACCACCAGGGGAACGCCGTCGGCCCGGTAGCGCTCGGCCGCGTCGTAGATCGACATCTGCTCGCCCGAGGGCTGGTGCACCGTGACGCCGCCCTCGGTCCCCGGCGCCAGCCGGTTGCGGATGCGCCGGTTGGCGAACGTGCCGCGGATCATGACCTCGTGGTTGCCCCGGCGCGAGCCGTAGGAGTTGAAGTCGGCCGGCTCGACGCCGTGCTCGATCAGCCAGCGTCCCGCCGGGCTGTCGGGGTGGATGGCCCCCGCAGGGGAGATGTGGTCGGTCGTCACGCTGTCGCCCAGCAGGGCCAGCGCCCGAGCGCCCTCGATGTCGGCCAGGGGCGGCGGCTCGTCCGGCATCCCGTCGAAATACGGCGGGCGGCGCACGTAGGTGGACGTGTCCGACCACTCGTAGGCGCCGCTCTCCGGCACCGGCAGGCCGCGCCAGAGCTCGTCGCCCTCGAAGACATGACCGTAGGCGTCCCGGAACATGTCGGACTCCAGCGCCGTCTCCACCACCTCGTTGACCTCGGCCGAGGTGGGCCAGATGTCGCGCAGGTACACCGGCCGGCCGTCCCCGCCCTCGCCGAGCGGTTCGCGGGTGAGGTCGACGTCCATGGTCCCGGCCAGGGCGTAGGCCACCACCAGGGGCGGTGAGGCCAGGTAGTTCATGCGCACGTCCGGGTTGATCCGGCCCTCGAAGTTGCGGTTGCCCGACAGCACCGAGACGAGGGCGAGGCCGTGCTCGTCGGCGGCCCGGGCGATGGGCGGCGGCAGGGGACCCGAGTTGCCGATGCAAGTCGTGCAGCCGAAGCCGACGACGTCGAAGCCCAGCTTGGCCAGGTCGGCCAGCAGGCCGGCGCGGTCGAGGTAGTCGACCACCACCTTGGATCCGGGGGCCAGCGACGTCTTGACCCACGGCCGCCGGGCCAGTCCCCGCGCCACCGCCTTGCGGGCCACCAGGCCCGCGGCCACCATCACCTGCGGGTTCGACGTGTTGGTGCAGCTGGTGATGGCGGCGATGGCGACGTGGCCGTGGTCGAGGACGACCTCCTCCTCGCTGTCGAGGCCGGAGCTGGCGTCCAGCTGGACCCTGACCTGCTCGTGGGGCCGGTCGGTCCCGGCGGCGGGGGCCTGGGCCGCCGGCTCGGGGCTGGGCGCGCCGTGACGGGCACCGTTGCCGATCGCGGCCGGCGGGTCGCTGGCCGGGAAGGACTCGGCGTCGGCCGCGTCGTAGGCATGCCCGATGGACACGGGCGTGGCGGCCGGCGTGGTCGCGGGCGCGTCGGGCAGGGAGTCGGCCAGGGACACGGTGAAGCGCTCCTTGGCCTCCCGCAGCAGCACCCGGTCCTGGGGGCGGGCGGGGCCGGCGATGGCGGGCTCGACGGTGGACAGGTCCAGCTCCAGCGTCTCGGTGAACGTGGGCTCGACCGCGGGGTCGTGCCACAGGCCCTGCTCCTTGGCGTAGGCCTCGACCAGCGCCACCAGGTTGTCCGGGCGGCCGGTGAAGCGCAGGTAGCGCACGGTCTCGTCGTCGATCGGGAAGATCGTGATCGTCGAGCCGTACTCCGGCGACATGTTGCCGATCGTGGCCCGGTTCTCCAGGGGCACGTTGGCCACGCCTGGGCCGTAGAACTCCACGAACCGCCCGACCACCCCGTGGGCCCGCAGCATGTTGGTCACGGTCAGAACCAGGTCGGTGGCGGTCGTGCCCTCGGGCAGCTCGCCGCCCAACTTGAACCCGACCACCTCGGGGATGAGCATCGAGATCGGCTGACCCAGCAGCGCGGCCTCGGCCTCGATGCCGCCCACGCCCCAGCCCACGACGCCGAGCCCGTTCACCATGGGCGTGTGCGAATCCGTGCCCACGAGCGTGTCGGGGAAGGCCACGCCGTCCCGGGTGGCCACGACGGTCGCGAGGTACTCCAGGTTGACCTGGTGGCAGATGCCGGTGGCGGGGGGCACCACCCGGAACTGCCCGAAGGCCTGCTGGCCCCAGCGCAGGAACTGGTAGCGCTCGACGTTGCGCTGGTACTCCAGCTCGGCGTTGCGGGCGAGCGCGTCCGCCCGGCCGAACACGTCGACCTGCACGGAGTGGTCGATCACCAGGTCGGCGGGGATGAGCGGGTCGAGCTCCTGGGGATCCCGCCCCCGCCCGGCCACCGCGTCGCGCAAGGCGGCGAGATCGACCACCGCGGGCACGCCCGTGAAGTCCTGCATCAGCACGCGGACGGGGGAGAAGCTGATCTCCTTGTCCTCGTCGCCCGCGTCGTGATGCCCGCCCGACCAGCGGGCCAGCGCGGCCACGTCGTCCTCGGTCACCGCCACCCCGTCCTGGTGGCGCAGCAGGTTCTCCAGCAGCACCTTGAGCGAGTAGGGCAGCCGGGAGACGCCGAAGTCGTCCTCCAGGGCGCTCAGCCGGTGGATCCCGTAGCGGTCGTCACCGACCTCGAGCGTGCCTCGGGCGTCGAACGTCGCCATGTCGTGACCTCCGCAGAGACGACTTCCCGCACGGTAGCGAGCTAGCCGTCATTCTGGGCCGGCTCCGACCCCAGAGGGCCAGCAGGTCGTCATCCGGACGCGGTACGCGGCGCGCCTCGGCGAGGGTCGGCATTGACGCCAGCGCGAGGCGGCCGTGAGGCGGGCTATCCGGACCGGTGGAGGCGGGCCCGAGCCCGGCCCAGGGCCGGGGCGAGCATGGCGATCATCGTGACCGCGGCGACGGCCTCCACCACCCAGCCGATCGGCCGCTCTGTCTGGATCCGTTCGTGGAAGCGCTCGAACCGGGCGGGGAAGAACGGCTTCCCGAAGAAATGGCGGGCCGGCTTGCCCATGTCGACGATGCAGGCCCCCGCTATGCCCGCCGCCACCGGCACGCGGGCGTCCCGGGGGGAAGCGGCCAGCGCCGCGGCGCACACCGCCAGCCCGACGGTCCCGTCCACCTTGGCGACCTCGACGAAGCCATCCCAGTCCAGCCGCTCGTCGCCCCAGTGGAGGCACACGTCCATCACGAGGTGCGACGCCAGGCCGGCCACGAAGGCGGGAACCGGGCGGCGCGTCACCAACCCGATGGCCGCCCCAGCCAGGGCATGGTTGGTGATGAACACAGCGCTAGGAGTCTGGTGCCCGCGCCCGGCTGGGCGCCACGCGGGGTGGCTCGTTGGGCATCTTGGGGTACACGGGCGGCCAGGGGGCGTCCATCAGCCCGGCCGCCATGTCCCGCTCGGACATGGCCAGCAGCGGCTCCAGCGACTGCGGCGCGTCGGCGATGCCGGCCCACGGATCGCCGGCCCGCTCGACCCGGGCGGGGACGCTGGCGATGGTCAGGTCGTCGGGGTGGACGTGCTCCAGCTCGTCCCACGACAGTGGGGTGGACACGGGCGCCCCCACCCTGGCCCGCACGGACCAGGCGCCGAACACGGTCTTGTGGGGGGCGTTCTGGTTGTAGTCCACGAAGATGCGGGTGCCGCGCTCCTCCTTCCACCACGCGGCGGTGAGGATGTCGGGGCGGCGGCGCTCCAGCTCCCGGGCCACCGCGACCGCCGCCGCCCGCACCTGGTATGAGTCCCAGCGGGGCTCGAGGCGCACGTACACGTGCAGTCCCCGGTTGCCGGTGGTCTTGGGGTAGCCGGTGATCCCATGCTCGGCCAGCAGCTCGCGCAGGACGAAGGCGGCCCGCACCGCCTCGGCGAAACCGGTGCCGGGCTGGGGGTCGAGGTCGAGGCGCAGCTCGTCGGTGTGGTCCTCGTCGGAGATGTCCGCCCGGAACGGCCACACGTGGAAGCCCAGGCAGCCCAGGTTCACGGCCCAGATCACATGGGCGATGTCGCCGGCCACCATGGCCCGCGACGTCGTGCCGTTGACCGTGCGCACGATCGTCGTGTCGAGCCACTCGGGGGCGTTGTCCGGCACCCGCTTCTGGAAGAAGTTCGTGCCCTTGACGCCCGACGGGAAGCGCTGCATCAGCGTGGGCCGCCCACCCATCGCCGCCATCGCCGGGCCCTCCAGGGCCAGGTAGTAGCGGACGAGGTCGAGCTTGGTCTCGCCCCGCTGGGGGAAGAACACCTTGCCGGGGCTGGTGATCTCCACCTCGCGGCCCGCGGCCTCGACCGTGGTGGCGTCACGCCGGGAAGGCATGGCGCCCACGGTAGATCACCATCCGCGCAGATCGACCGCCCACGTGTCGACGACGTCCTCGCCCTCGACCACCAGCATCCGCTCGTGCAGCGCCACGGTGGGATCGACGTGCGCGGGCAGGACCCGCACCTTGTCGCCCACGGCCGCGGGACGCTCGGCCTGGGTGCCGAACGTGATGTGCTCGTCGGACACGAACCAGCAGTCGCCCGCGTCCACCACTGTGGGGTTGCCGTGGTCCATGCCCAGGGCCTTCAGGCCCGCGTCGAGCACGGCCCAGCCCCCGGGGTGGACCGAGATGACCGTGGTCCACAGGGACAGGGCGTTGCCGAACGCCGGCGCGTGGGGCACGTACTCGGTGTCCATCAGGCAGTAGGACCCGGCCTGGATCTCGGTGGCCCACGGGTTGCAGTCGTAGGTGCCGGTCCCGCCGGCCGAGATCACGTCGCCGCCGGTGGCCTCGTGGGCGGCCAGCAGCTGGGCCATGGACGCCTCGACCTTGGCCTGCTTGGTCTCGCCCGGCTCCCGCATGAGGTGGCCCTCGTAGCCCATGACCCCGCGCACGGCCATCCCCAGGGCGCGGGCGCGGTCGGCCAGGCGCCCGGCGTCGGCCGGGTCGCAGCCGCAGCGGGGCAGGCCCACGTTCACGTCGATCAGCACCTCGCGCACGCCCCCGGCCGCGGCCGCGTCGAGGGTCTGGTCCGAGTCGACGGCCACGGTGATCCGGGCCGTGTCCGCCAGCGCGCCGAGGCGGGTGCAGTCGAGGACCTCGTTGGCCAGGAGCAGGTCCCGGCCCAGGCCGGCGGCGGCCATGCCCTCCATCTCCCGGACGGTGGCGCAGCAGAACCCGGTGTGGCCGGCCTCGGCGAGGCGCCGGGCCAGGGCCGTCGACTTGAACGCCTTCACGTGGGGACGCAGCCGGGCACCGGGCAGGGCCGCGGCCATCGTCGCCACGTTTTGGGCGAAGATGGGGGCGTCGACCACCAGAGCAGGGGTGGGAACATCGGCGAGCTTCACGTCCGGAGCACGTTACAGATCCATCCGGATCCCGGCCCGCTGCGAACACACTTACGTACACCCTTGCGTGCACCCCATAAGTCGGCTGTGCTGTCGGGGCAACCCCTGGAGGACGAAGAGTGCGATCTGGAGACCGGCACCGCGGGCGGGCGCCACTCACAGTGGGAATTCTGGTGGCGGCAACGCTGATCTTCGGCGCCTCGACCACCGCGGCCGGGGCCCAGACACCGCCCGGAAGCCCCACGACATCGGCTCAGCCCCAGGTCCAGCCGCCCGACACCAACACCTTCCCCATCGCCGCGCCGGTGGAGGTGTCCTTCACCGACAGCTGGCACGCCTGCCGCGACGGCTGCTCGCGCCAGCACAAGGGCAACGACCTGCTCGCCGACGAGGGGTCCCCGGAGGTGGCGGTCGAGTCCGGCACCATCGTCAAGGTCCACAACGTCGACGAGGGCCTCGGCGGCATCACCATCTGGCTGCGGGGCGACTCCGGCGTCACCTACTACTACGCCCACAACTCGCAGAACCTGGTGGCCGAGGGCGACGTGGTGGCGCGCGGCCAGGTGATCGGCCTGGTCGGGCGGACCGGCAACGCCCGCAACACAGCGGCGCACGTCCACTTCCAGATCAACCTGTGTGGCACCCTGTCCAGCGACGAGCCCTGCACCGTCGACCCCTACCCGTACCTGCAGCGCTGGTCCCAGGGGTTCGTCGGCGGGGGCGCCGACGGCGTGGCCTGGTACCAGCCCGGCACGGGCAGCTGGGGCCGCCGCAGCGACACCGGGTCCGACCTGACCCCGGTCGCCTTCGGACCGGCGGGCGCACCCGACGTCCTGCCCCTCGCCGGTGACTGGAACGGCGACGGCCACGACTCGGTCGGCCTGTACCAGCGCTCCGACGCCACGTTCCACCTGCTGGACGACCAGGGCGTCGAGATGGCGCCGATCCAGTTCGGCACGCCGGGCCGCGCTGACGTCTGGCCCATCGCGGGCGACTTCGACGGCGACAGCCGCGACACGATCGGCCTCTACCAGCAGTCCGACGCCACGTTCGTGGTCCTGGTGGACGGCGGCGTGCGCTCGGCCCCCCTCCCGCTCGGCACCGCGTTCCGGACGGACGCGCTGCCGGTCGTGGGCGACTGGGACGGCGACGGCCGCGACTCCGTGGGCGTCTACCAGCAGGCCGATACGACGCTGCTCGTCGTGGACGACGAGGGCCGGACCGTCGACCCCACCACCGTGGCCCTGCCGGTCGTGCGCCCCGAGGGCGCCACCGCCTACGACGCGTTCCCGGTGGCGGGCGACTGGGACGGCGACGGCCGCGACGCCGTCGGCATCCTGTGGCGCGACGCCGCCACGATGGAGCTGCCGGTGCCGAGCCTGGCCGACCCGGCCGCGACCCGGGCCGTGACCACCGACGAGGCACCGGACCTGCTGCCGGTGGCGGGCGACTGGAACGGCAACGACCTGGTCACCATCGAGGACCTGCGCCAGATCTTCGGCCCGCTGCCCGACGAGGCCAAGGTGGTCGAGGGCCTCCCCGCCATCAACGCCGCCATGATGCGGGCCGGCATCTTCACCCCCGCCCGCAAGGCGGCCTTCCTGGCCACGCTGCACAACGAGAGCGGCTTCCGCTACGACGCCGTCGAGGTGGGCAACGAGCGCCGGTACCGGGGCCGGGGGCTGATCCAGCTCACCGGCGAGGGCAACTACCGGGCCGCCGGCCGGTTCCTGGACGTCGACCTCGTCACCAACCCCGACCTGGCCGTCAACGGCATGGTCAGCCCGGCCATCGCCGCCTGGTACTGGACCGTGTCCCGCAACATCAACATGGCGGCCGACAAGCTCGACATGGCGGCGGTCAACATCGCCATCGGCTACGCGCCCAGCATGCGCCGGGACATGACCCGCTGCGCCGACTTCATCACCGGCCTGCGCTACTTCAGCGGCGGCACCATCCCCGAGGGCGTGAACTGCGCCCGCACCGCGGAGTCGCGCCGCCTGGCGGTCAGCGGGGTCATGGCCGCAGCGGCCAGTGGCCGGCTGCTGCCGGGCGCGCCGCAGGCTCCTTCGGCCCCGGCCGCGAGCGTGCCGCCCGACCTGTCCTCGGTGCCGCCGACCTTCACGCCGCCGAGCACCAGCCCGGCTCCCGCCCCGGTCACGCCGACCACCCCGCCGGCGACCTCGCCGCCGCCGACGCAGCCGCCGGGCACGGAGCCGCCGCCGACGGACCCAGGGTCGACCACCCCGCCGCCGACCGACGACACCACGTCGAGCACGACAGCGCCGCCCGACACGTCGTCGACCACGTCCTCCTCGACGACCGAGCCCTCGACCACTTCGGCGGCCGACCCGACGACCACCACGTCGACGTCGACCAGCACGACGGTGGTCCCCGATTCGACCACGTCGACGACGCTGTTCGAGAGCCAGTACTGACCGGTGCCGGCGGTGGGACTCGAACCCACACTGGACAGGACCTAAACCTGTTCTCTCTGCCAATTGGAGTACGCCGGCCGGCGAGGGAGCTTAGGGGTGCGGGACCGGGGCCCGGCGCCGCTACCCTCTGCGGCCGTGAGCCTGATTCTCCCTACCGCGCAGAACGCCTCGATGGTCAGCCCGACACACGAGATCTTCAACCGCCTCCTCCGTGAGCGCATCATCTTCCTCGGCACCGAGGTCGACGACGACATCGCCAACGTCGTCTGCGCCCAGTTGCTGCACCTGGCGGGCGACGAGTCCGACCAGGACGTCTGGCTCTACATCAACAGCCCGGGCGGATCGGTGACCGCCGGCATGGCCATCTACGACACGATGCAGTTCATCGAGCCCGACGTGGCCACGGTGTGCATGGGCCTCGGCGCCTCCATGGGCCAGTTCCTGCTGTGCGCCGGGGCCAAGGGCAAGCGCTACGCCCTGCCCCACGCCCGGATCATGATGCACCAGCCCTCGGGCGGCATCCGGGGCCAGGCGGCCGACATCGCCATCCAGGCCGAGCAGCTGCTCTACGTCAAGGAGCTGATGGCGGAGCGCATCGCGTTCCACACGGGCCAGGAGGTCGAGCAGATCCGGGCCGACTCCGAGCGAGACCGCTGGTTCACGGCCGAGCAGGCCAAGGACTACGGGATCATCGACAACGTGATCGTCAAGCGCGGAGAGATGCTGTAGCGCGCTCGCGCAGCACGCTCACGGCGTGCTCCAATCCGTCGGGATCGCGGTACAGGGCCGAGCCGGCCACGAGCACGTTGGCCCCGGCCGCGGCCGCCCCGGCCACGGTGGCGGGGCCGATCCCGCCGTCGACCTCGACGTCGCAGTCGTAGCCGCTGTCTGTGACCATGCGGCGGACGCGGGCGATCTTGGGCTCCATGGTGGCGATGTACTCCTGGCCGCCGAAGCCAGGGTTGACGGTCATGACCAGCACCATGGCGCACAGGTCGAGCACGTCCTCGACCGCGCTGGCGGGCGTGGCAGGGTTGAGGGCCACGGCCGCCTTGGCGCCGGTCTCGCGGATGCGGCCCAGCGTGCGATGCAGGTGGCGGGTGGCCTCGGCGTGCACGATGACCAGCTCGCACCCGGCCTCCACGTAGCGGTCGAGCGACGCGTCGGGGTCGTCGATCATGAGGTGGGCCTCGAACGGGACCGACACATGCGGCCGGCAGGCGGCGATGACGTCGGGCCCGAACGTGAGGTTGGGGACGAAGCGGCCGTCCATGACGTCCCACTGGATGCGGTCGACGCCTGCCTTCTCCAACGCCACCACCTCGTCGCCCAGGCGGGAGAAGTCGGCGGGCAGGACGGAGGGAGCGATCTCGACGGTCGTGCTCACTCCGTCATCCTAGGGTGACCGGGGCTCCGGCCCGACGAGGGCGAAGGGCGGGTCACGTCCTCCTAGGGTGGGCGGGTGCCTGGTCCCGACGACGTGCTGGCGGTGACCGCCATGGCGGTCGGGGGCGAGGGTGTGGCGCGGGAGGCGTCGGGGCGGGTCGTGTTCGTGGAGGGGGCGCTGCCCGGCGAGCGGGTCCGGGTGGCGATGACGGACGAGCGGCACCGCCACGCCCGGGCGACCGTCGTCGAGGTGGTCGAGGCCGCGGGCGCCCGGGTGGGCCCGCCGTGCGAGTTCGTGGCCGCGGGGTGCGGGGGGTGTGGCTGGCAGCACGTCGAGCCGGGGGCGCAGCGGGAGCTCAAGGCGGGGATCGTGGCCGAGGCGCTGGCCCGGCTCGGGGGCGTGGACGAGCCGCAGGTGGCGCTGGGCCCCGTCCTGCCGGCGTCCGGGTACCGGACCACGCTGCGGGGGATGGCCGACGGCGAGGGCCGGTTCGCCCTGCGGCGCCATCGCAGCCACGACCTGGTGGCGGTGCCCGCCTGCCTGGTGGCGCACCCTCGGCTGGCGGAGATCGCGGCCGAGGGCCGCTTCCCGGCCGGGAGCGAGGTCACCATCCGGGTCGGCGCTCGCACCGGGGACCGCATGGTGATCGTCGACGGGCCCGACGGGACCGTGGACGTCCCCGACGGCGTGAGGGTGGTGACCGGGGCCGAGCTGGCGGGAGGCAAGCGGGCTTGGTTGTTCGAAGAGGTCGCCGGGGTGCGGTTGCGGGTCTCGGCTCGGTCGTTCTTCCAGGCTGGGCCGGATGCGGCCGAGGCCCTGGTGGGCGCGGTGGGCGACGCGCTGGGCGGACTGCCGCCCGCCGGGTCGCTGGCCGACCTCTACGCCGGCGTCGGGCTGTTCGCGGCCACCCTGGGGCGCGAGGCGCGGGTGGTGGCCGTCGAGGCGTCCGCGCCGGCCACGGCGGACGCCCGGGTCAACCTGGCGGGCCAGGACGCCAAGGTGGTGCGCAGCGACGTGGCCCGCTGGCGGGCGCGGCCGGTGGACGCGGTGGTGGCCGATCCTCCCCGGTCGGGTCTGGGGCCGGCCGGCGTGCGGGTCGTGGCCGCGACACACGCCCGGCAGGTCGTCCTCGTCAGCTGCACCGCCGGGGCGTTGGGTCGGGACACCAAGCTGCTGCAGCAGGCCGGCTACGCCTGGACGGGATCGACGCTGGTCGACGCCTTCCCGCACACGCCCCAGGTCGAGGTCGTGTCGCGCTTCGCCTGATCAGGACTGGAACTGCTCCTCGATGACGACGATCTCGCCGCGGCGTCCCGCCCGGGCCGGTCGGATCCGGCCGGCCTGTGGTGGGTGCGGGCATGGGGGGCAGCATGCCAGCGCGCCGGGCGCGTATCGGGCAGGGCGGGGGCGGGCATGCCTGGTTAGGACCCCGCCCGGGGGCTGGAGCATGCACGGGCCCTGCCCCCGGGCGCGGCCCGGGCGGCGTCGAAGGCCCGGAGGTTCGTAGCCTCGCAAATACGGAGCGTGGTGGGGATCGGGTTTCAGGTGGTGGTCGAGACGTCGGAGACGTGGCCGATGACCCGGTCGAGCGTGCCGTCCTCCAGGCAGCCGGCCAGGCGCTTGCGCCCGTTCTCGCCGATGGCGGGCGTGATGGTGACCCGGAAGTCGTCGCCCGCAGGCGCCGGGGCGGTGATCTCGCCGTCCACCGTGGCCGAGCACACGGCCCACAGGGCGTGCGCCGCCGTCTCGTCGCCGCCGCGGTAGTCCCGGGTGGCCACGTCGAAGGTGACGACGGTGACCGAGCCCGCGGCGGCCGGGTCGGGCCGGTTCTGGGTCAGCTCGGCGAGGCCCAGGATGCCGAAGGCCGTGAGCGCGGCCAGCACGAGCAGGCCGAGCGCCTTCACGCCGGCCTCCCGACGGGTCCCCGCAGCAGGTCGAGGGGCTGGTGCTCGGCGGTGATGAAGCCGTGGGCGGGCAGCTCCAGGCCGTCCAGGCGGGCGGCCAGGCCGCGCTCGGCCATCGGGCTCACGGTGGCCCGGGCCAGGCGCTCCACCAGCCAGGCGAGGCCGGACATGACCACGCCCGCCCCCATCAGCACGGGCACGAACACGTTCATGTGCTCGGGCCGCGACAGCCAGGCGAAGCCGACCCGGGCGGGGGGCTGGGCCGCGTGGATCCGCTCCCGGCGCAGCACGGCCGCGGGGCCGGGCACGGGCGGCGCCGCGGCGGCGGTCTGGGTGTCGAGCCGGTGGCTGATCACCTTGAGCCGGCTGGACAGCAGCGAGCCCATCACCGCCACCTCGGCGGCGATGAAGATGGCGGCCGACATGAGCGCCCGGTTCCACTCCCACCGGTACAGGTAGACGAAGGTGTAGGCACCCGACGCGGCCAGGGTGAGGCCGCCGAGCACGCCGCGCAGGACTCGGGCGCTCATCGTTCGACTCCGATCGTGACGGGCTCGCCGGAAAGGTCGACGACCCGGGGGGTGGGCAGGGTGATCACGGTGGCGGTGGTGACCCGGACCGTCCCGGCCGAGCCGTCCACGGCCAGCAGGTCGCCCTCCTGGTAGCGGGTGGTGGCCCCGGCGTGGCCCACGACCGTGGGGACGCCGTGCTCGCGGGCGAGGATCGCCAGGTGGCTGAGCGGGCTGCCGGTCTCGGCCACCAGCCCGCCGAGGCGGGGGATGACCGTGGCCAGCCGCGGGTCGAGGTGGGTCACGACCAGGACCGCGCCGTGGGGCGGGTCGCCGCCCAGGTGGGCCCGGCCGGTGCCCTCGCCGCCGCCGGCGCCGATCCCGCCGTCACCGGACGTCGGGGCAGCGACCGCGACCGGGCGGTGGTCGCGGGTGAGGCGGAACTGGGCCGGCAGCGGCTTGGACGATGTGGTCGAGGGGTCGGTGCGCCCGGCCAGGTCGGCGGGCACGCTGCGCTGGAGGGCGGCGCCCCGCAGCTCGTCCAGAGCCATCAGGCGCACGGCGGGCTGGCCGGGCAGCACGCCCACGCACACCAGCCGGCAGCCGAGCACCCAGGCGGCCCGGGCGGTCAGCTCCTGGACCCAGCGGGCCCGCAGGCGCAGGGCCTCCCGCACGACCGCGGCGTCGCCGTCCGGCCCCGGGGAGACGGGGCCGGACGGGGCCGGCACGGTGGCGGGAGCGAGCCCGGCCAGGGGCGCGCCCTCCCCGATCCGGGGCGGGGTCAGGGCCAGCACCACGGGATGGGTCTCGACCAGCTCCTCGAGGTCGACGTCCTCGGCCCGGGCCTCGGCCAGCGCCGACATGGCCAGCGAGGCCGCGGTCACGCCGTGGCCGCTGTCGGGGATCAGCATCCCGGCCAGCGCCTCGTAGCCGTGCAGCGCCCGCAGCGCGGTCCGGCCGTTGTCGAGCACCGCCAGCAGCTCGGCGTTGCTCAGGTCGTCGAGGCGGGGGACGGCGGCCAGATCGGCGTCGACCTGGGTGATCACGTCGCGGGCCAGGGTGGGCAGCGCCCGGGTCAGGCGCCCGGTGCGCCAGGCGGCACGCAGCCGACGGGCGGGCGGCCGGGGGTCGAGGCGGGCCAGCCAGCGGTGGCGCACCGGCGCCACGCCCAGGTGGACCAGGTCGGCCACCGCCCAGCCGTCGATGTCCCGCACGACCGGCGAGCGCCTCAGGGCCCGGGCCGACGCGGTGCCGGTGATCCGCAGGGCCTGCTCCAGGCCCTCGGCCAGCGGCGCCAGCCAGACGTCGACCTCGAGCTGGGAGAGCGGCTCGGGGAAGGTCTCGGCCAACGGGCCGGTCCCCAGCAGGTGGCCGGTGGGCGCGCCCACCGCAGTGGTGATGGGCCGGCTCTGGAGCAGCCACAGCCGGCCGTCGTGATCGATGGCCCACTCGACGTCCTGGGGCCCGCCGAATGCCGCGGCGGCCCGGCGGGCCAGTCCCGCCAGCGCTCGCAGGTGGCGGCGGGGGAGCGGCGGGGTGTCGCCGCCCTGGTCGTCGAGGAGGCGGCCGCGCGGGGAGAGCGCGGCCGTCCACCCGGCGACCCGTCCGCTGACGAGCGCGTCGGGCCCGCCTTCGACGGCGGACACGACCAGGCGGTCGCTGCGGCCGGTGACCGGGTCGGCGCCGAAGAGGACGCCGCCCCAGCGGGGCGCGAGCTGGGGCTGGATCAGGACAGCCATGCGGGCGCCGGGCACCGCGGCCCGGGATCCGGAGGCCAGCACCTCGTCGACCGCCGTGGTGAAGTCGCCCCAGGTGGTGACGTCGAGCACCGAGGTGAACACCCCGGCCATCGAGGACGAGCCGCCGTCCTCGTTGGTCGATGACGAGCGCACCACCAGGGGTTGCTCGCCCGCCCCCAGCCGCTCCCAGGCGGTGCGGGCGGGACCGGGGCGGTCGTGGCGCGAGGGGTGGGACCAGCCGCGGTGGTCCCACGAGGTGGTCAGCACGAGGCCGGGCAGCACGGGCAGGCCGGCGACGCGGGCGCGGGCGAGGTTGGCGGCTTTGGCGCCGACGAGCGAGCCGTCA
>JBKPRS010000420.1:0-13265 GCA_046734695.1 Actinomycetota bacterium
CCGACCCGGAGGCCGTGGCCGACGAGATCGAGGGGTTCGTGTCCGGCCTGCTGACGATGGTCGGCATCGACTCCGACCCGCTGGCGGGCCGTGAGCACATCCTCCTGTCCAACCTGATCGACAACGCCTGGGCGGCCGGGCAGGACCTCGACTTGGCCACGCTCGTCACCCGCGTGCAGGACCCGCCGCTGCGCAAGCTCGGCGTCTTCGACCTCGAGGCGTTCTACCCGGCGGCGGACCGCACCAAGCTGGCCATGACGCTCAACGGGCTGCTGGCCTCCCGGGCTTTCGCCGCCTGGGCCGAGGGGCCCGACGTCGACATGGACCGCCTGCTGAGGTCGCCCGGAGGCGACAAGCCGGCGTGCGCGATCGTCACGCTGGCCCACCTGTCCGACGAGGAGCGCCAGTTCGTCGTGTCGCTCCTGCTCGGACGGCTCGTCACCTGGATGCGGCGCCAGCCCGGGACCGACCGGCTGCGCGTGCTGGTCTACTTCGACGAGGTGGTGGGGTTCGTGCCCCCGACGGCCGCCCCGCCGGCCAAGAAGCCGATCCTCACGCTGTTCAAGCAGGCCCGGGCCTTCGGGGTCGGGCTCGTGCTCGCCACCCAGAACCCGGTCGACGTGGACTACAAGGGCCTGTCCAACGCCGGCACTTGGATGATCGGCCGGCTCCAGACCGAGCAGGACCGGGCGCGCCTGCTCGACGGCCTGTCGTCCGCGGGCGGCGGAGTGGACGTGGCGGCGGTGGGGGACACGATCGGTGGTCTCGGCAAGCGGGAGTTCCTGATGCGGGAGCCGGGCGCCGCCGCGCCGTCGCTGTTCACCACCCGGTGGGCGATGTCGTACCTGCGGGGCCCGCTGACCCGTGAGCAGATCGCCACGCTCATGGCCGGCCGCCGGCCCGTCGACGGGGCGGACGTCGCCCCCGCGGTAGCGGCAACGCCCCCTGGGCCCGAGGCACCTGCTGTGGCCGACACGGCGGGCGACACGGTCGCGGCCCCGCCCCCGGTGGCCGACGGCGTCCCGGTGCGCTGGCTCGACCCCGCCGCCCCGTGGGCGGCCCAGGTCGGCGCCGTGCCGGGTGGGACGCGCCTGTCGCCGGCCCTGGTGACCCGGGTGGCGCTGCTCTACGACGACGAGAAGCTCGACGTCCGTGAGACCGAGGAGTGGGAGGCGGTGCTGTTCCCGCTCGGCCCGACCGTCGACGCGTCGGCCGCCATCGCGGTCGACCACGACGACCGGGACCTGCGCACCGAAGCGCCCGCGGGCGCCTCCTATGTCCTCACCGATGCGCCGCTCGACCGGGCCGCGTACTTCGCCGGGGCGGAGAAGGCGATCGTCGACCACCTCTACCGCAGCCGGACCCACCAGGTGCAGCGCAACCGTGAGCTCAAGCTGGCTGCCCGGGCGGGCGAGACGCCGGACCAGTTCGCGGCCCGCTGCCGCGCCGCGGCCGACCAGGGCGCGGACGACGCCCAGGCGGCGCTGAAGCACCGCTACGACGCCCGCATCGCCAAGGCCCAGGCCGCGGTCGGAGCGGCCCGGGACCGTGTCGCAGAGGCCGAGGCGGCCCAGTCCACCGGGCGCACCGGCGAGCTCGCCGCCGGCGCCGGATCACTGCTCGGCGCCATGCTCGGCGGCCGCCGCAGCGCCCGCACGATCGCCCGCGACGTCGGCCGCGCCATCACCGGCCGCAGCCGGTCCGGTCAGGCCGCACAGCGCGTCCAGACCGCCGAGAACCGCGCCCAGGACCGCCAGGAAGCCCTCGCCGACCTCGAGCAGGACCTCGCGGAGGAGCTGACGGCCATCGACGACGAGTGGTCCGCCAAGGCCGCGGCCGTCGAGACCGTTGAGGTCCCCCTGGAGAAGTCCGACATCCGGGTCACAGCCCGCTCCCTCGTCTGGATCCCGACGGCCTGACCGCCGAACCCTCCCGCCACCCCGGCGACCACCCCGACGCCACCGTCCTCTGCCAGCGGGAGCGAACAAGGACGCCGCCGACGGAGTAGACCGCGCCAGTCGAACTGCAATCGTCCAGACGGTCCGTTACTGTGCGGGCATGGCTACGGTTGGTAGGCGGCCGGGCCGGGCCGGGGGGTTGCGCGACCGCCTTCGGGGGGTTCGGGGGTCGCTCCGGTTGCAGGGCGTGCCGCGCCGCCCGGCGGAGCTGTTCCCGTCCCTGGTGGCTCTCGGCCAGCTCCGGGCCCTCGGCTGGCAGGACAGCCTGCGCACCGGCCGTCCGCTCGGTGCCGACGGGCGGCCCCGCCCGTGGCTGCCGTACGCCGCCGTCACGGTGCTCGAGGGGCTCGTCGGCCCCGGGACCCGGGTCTTCGAGTACGGCTCGGGCCACTCGACCGTCTGGTTCGCGGCCCGGTCCCGACACGTGCACACGGTCGAGCACAACCCCGACTGGTTCCGGCGGACGCTCGACATGCTCGGGCCCGACGCCGGCGCCGACGTCCGCCTCGTCCCCACCGCGGGCGACCGGTTCGACGCCCCGCCCGGCGACGCCTACGTCGAGGCGCCCACCACCGCCGACGGCGACCGGTGCTACGACGTCGTGGTCATCGACGGCATGGCCCGGCGGGCCTGCGCCGCCGCCGTGCACCTCGTCCTGGCGCCAGGAGGGGTCGTCGTCCTCGACGACGCCCAGCGCACGGCGTTCCAACCGGCGCGCGAGGCCCTCCGGGCGGTCGGCCTGACCGAGCTGGCGGTGTCCGGTCCCAAGCCCACGAGCACCGCTACCACCACGACCAGCTTCTTCGTCCGCGGCCGCGGGTGATGCCACCGGCGGTCGCGCCGGACTACACCTTGGCCCGACGGGACCGGAGGAGCCCACCGCTTCCGGCAGGCGCCGGGGGGCCGCCGCGGCCGGCGGCCGAGACCGGCCACGACCGCATGCCACGCTGAGCCACCTGGTCGGATGCCGGCAGGAGCGGCGGCCAGAGCCTGTCGCGGTTGTCGAACCGCCTGCCCGGTCCCTACGTACCTGGAGCAACGGCCGATCTGGCACACGGCCGGTGGAGGTTGGGGGCCCCCATTCGCCAGCCCCTCGGCCGCGCCGGCCGAGATTCAGAAAGGACGATCACCATGACCAGCCGGATGAAGCGTCGCCTGGCGTGCGGCATCGGCACCGCCCTGGCCGCAGCAGCCGCATCCACGATGCTGGCCACCAGCGCCGCGTCCGCGAGCAGCAGCGATGTGACAACCCCGGTGGGGATCACCGTGCGCGGCGACTCGACGGGCGCACCCGCCGTTCTGGTGGCGAGCCTGGAGGGCCGCAACGAAGTGACCTCCGGCGCCTCGCAAGGGCGCGCCCTGGAGCTGATCGGCATTCGAGGCGACACCCTCAGCTACTCGGTTTCGTGGCGTGGCATCGGCACACCCACCGAGGCGGCGATCCACGCCGGAGCTCGAGGTGTGGACGGACCCGTCGTCGTACCGCTGTTCACGACGCCGCCGACATCGGGTGGATCCGCGTCCGGCAGCGTCACCGTCAGCGACCCGGCGCTGCTCGATGCGTTGCGCTCCGATCCCGGGAACTTCTACGCAGACCTGCACACCACCGCGTTCCCGGACGGTGCGGCTCGTGCACAGCTGCACCTGCTCAACCATCCGGTCGCCACGAGCGGCGTCGCCGCACTGCAGGAGTCCGTGGTCCTCGGGAGCCAGATCTACGCCTGCACTGCCCAGTCGGACGGCTCGTTCGCCTTCACCCAGTTCGACGTCGAGGCGCACCTCGGCGGCGGCATCCACCACACCTTCGTGCAGCCTGCGGCCGGCCCGCCGCAGTGGCAGGCACCCGACGGCAGCGCCGTCAGCGGGACAGTCGTCACCAGGAACGCGAACGGCAACGGCAACATCGCCGAGCTGAACCTCGACGCCACCCAGATCGGCAGCTCCTCCGGACTGCTGTCAGACGTCGTCGAGGTGCTCCGGCTGAACACCGTAGGCGGCGTCGCCCCGACCGGCCCTTGCGACCCGCAGGCCACGCCGATCGTCAACGTCCCGTACCAAGCGGACTACGTGTTCATCAACGGCTAGCCACTTCGAAAACGCATCGTCGCACCGCTGCGGCTCGAGATCCGGGCGGCGCCCTCGGGGCGCCGCCCGCTCGTGTAGTCGCAAGCGCCCACCTCCGTCGACCCGGCTAGATCACTCCGTGCCAGACCCCCCGGTCAGGCCCCTGCACGAACACCTCTGTGCGCCCGCTCCTGGCTGATGCCCCGGGTCCCGACTGCGCCGGCCCACCGAGCGGCGCCCACTCAGTCCAGAAGCCCACCCAACTGCGATGCCAGACGGTGTCCGTGGCGTTCGCCATCACCTCCAGCACGCCGGGGGCTGGGGCGGCGATGCCGGGGGCCACATCGGTGGCGCCGCCGAGCGGATTCCAGCCGTACCACCCGACCCCGCTCTCGAACGGCAGATGCCACACCCCGCGGCCGGGCCCGACGACGACGACATCCAGCCGCCCCGGGGCCCAGGAGGCCACCGAAGGTGCTTCGAACAACTGCCCGCCGAGGCTCTCCCACTCCGACCAGACCCCCCCGTCGAACCACTTGTGCCAGAGCGCGTCACCGGGGCCCGTCACGAACACGTCGAGGCGCCCAGGTCCCCACGAGACCGCCGCGACGGCCCGGTTCGTGCGGCCGCCGAGGCTCTCCCAGTCCGACCACACCCCCCCGTCGAACCACTTGTGCCACACCGCGCCGTCGAAGCCCGGTGCGAACACGTCGAGGCGCCCGGGTCCCCACGAAGTGATCGCCGGCGCTCCGATCACAACCCCGCCGAGGCTCTCCCAAGCCGACCATGGTGCGGTCGCGGCGCCGGCGGCCACACCGTCGGCCCCCGTATGCCAGACGGCCGCGCCGGGGCCCTCGACGACGACGTCCATCCGTCCGGGCCCCCAGGACGTCGAGGCCGGCCGAGCGTCCGTGACCCCACCCAGGGTCTCGGAGAGGAAGGGTGTGGTGGCCGCTGACGAGATCCCGATGACGGCTCCGGTCGCCGCAACGGCTCGGGCGACGAACACGGTGTCTGTCGGCATCACGGGTGCGCTGAGTGACGTCTCGAACCCGCTACGAGCGGCGGTGCCGATGACGCGCAGGACGCTGGTGCTGGGGCCGGCCATGAGCCTCCACATCGCGACCTCCGTCGCTCCATTCCAACTCATCGACGCCGTCGCCTGGCCTGCCGCTGTCCGACGCACGGCCAGCGCCGGACGCTCGGCCGGGGTGGCGTGCCAGGTCTCCCGGTAGGTCCTATACGTGAAGACGCCCGGGTCGGCGTAGTCGGTCTCGAAGACGGCTGTCTGGCCCTGGTACTCGGTAGCTGTTCCGGCCGTGCCGAAGCTGATCATCGTGTTGCCGTTGGACATCTCGGTGACGTTGCCGACGATCGGTGTCCACAGATCGGGGACGTGACGCCACTCCTGGACCAAGGTGGCCGTCATGGCGGCTTCGTCGAGCTGCCATCGCGCGCCCCTGGAGTACTGGGGCTGGTTCGTGAGGCGGTTGTCGAACACCGACACCGTGCCGTCGTTCCGACGCCGGGCGTCGTGGGGCCAGTTCGGCCCGGCGTCGTTGGGGAACGTGAAGCTGCTGCGCTTTCCACCCAGGCGCCAGACGACCGCGCCCGTCGTCCGATCCACTTTGGTCACGCTCGACACGTGGCGGCCGGAGAGCAGCAGGCTGCCGTCGTCGTCGAGCTCCATCGAGTTGAGGTGCACATAGTCGAGCGGGTTGGACAGCAGGCCTGCGAACGTGTCCGTCACGGGCAGGTTGCCGGGCGCCAGGCTGTGCCATTCGAACAGGACGGCGCCCGTGCCCAGGTCGATCTCCTGGACCACGGCCTCGATCACGACGGCGTCGGCCCGGCCGCCGATCGGGCTCAGGTCCTGTTGGACCGGTGCGTAGATCATCACGTAGGCGGTGCCCTGATCGGTGATGATGACGTCATGGATGTCGGCTAGATAGCCGTTGGCGGCCCGGATGCGGGCGACCTCGCGGTACGTGCTGTCCACCACGACCCAGTCGGCGAGCCCCTGGCTGTTGCTCTCGAACCAGATCAACGCGTCACGGCCGAACCAGGAGACCTTCTGGAGGTTGCCGTCGAAGGTCCCTACCGCCGGGTGGAACCAGACGACCTCTCCGGCGTCGTCGTGGAGCATCATCCCGGCCTGGGTCTGCGCCCCCGGGACCAGGGGCGCCGTGAGCAGCAGTCCCTGCCCCCGACCGGCGCTGGCGCTGAGCACGTGGATGCGGGGCGGATGGAGGTCGGGTCGCGACAGGTACTGCGGCGGGTCTGTGGGCGCGGCGGCCAGCGCCGCCGGCTGGTCCGCCGTGACCGACGACGACGGCTGGCCGGCCCCAGCGGCCATGGGCTGCACTTCGTCGAGCTCGTCGAGCAACGACTGCTGATCAGCGGGCAGCGCAGCCGGCTGGCCGATGGCGAAGGTGTACGAACCTTCGGTGGCGCCGTTGATGTCCAGGGCGCTGGACACCGTCACCGTCTCGCCGGGTGCGAACGGCTTGTCGGGCACCAGGGAGGCCCCTTGCCGGTCACTGTGCGCAAGCAGGCGGACGTCGTGCAGCCCTGTGATCGAGCCGCGAACGGTCGTGGCGGGAAGTGCACCGTCTGGTACGCCTCGGAACGAGATCTGCGTCCCAGGTGACGCCGTGAGCGTCCCCGGCACCGGGAACACATTGACAGCGGTCGCCTGAGCCGGCACCGGAGCCGAGGCTGACGCCGAGCCCGCGTTTGGCGACACCAGGGCGCAAACGAGAGCGAGTGCCGCCAGCACGCCGCTCGCCGAGCGAGTCTTCATTTCGTCACCACCCAAGCCGCATCTGGCAATCGCCGAGATGGGATGGGTGGAAAGTTATCAGCCGGTTACCCAGCGTGGTTGGACGATGTCGTCCTGTGGTGATCTGGTGACCTGGTGAAGTCATTCCCGCGCTCTTCGCGCGAGGCGACCGATGTTCCATGGCCCGTCGGTCGACGCTCGACCTCTCAGGCCATCGCGACGTTGCGCGGAGCGCTTCTCGGGGCGTGACGCGCCCGACGGGCTATGTGGTCGGCACCTTCGAGTGGTTGGCCCCCACCATCACGACGATCAGGCGGGCGGTGGTCTCGCCGCGGTTGTGCCAGGTGTGGCGCGTGCCGTTCTGCACGACCGTGTCGCCCTGTCGCAGGGTCACCTCCGCGCCGTCGTCAAGCTCGAGCACCACCTCGCCCTCGAGCACGTACTGGTAGTCCACCGTCGCGGTCGTGTGCATCGGCCCGTCCGGTTCCATGTGCGCCGCCATGCCCGGCAGCTTCTCCTCGAGCTCCGCCAACGCGGCAGGGAGGTCGAGCGCGTCCGGCGCGGTCGCCGACGTCGCCGGCGGGACCGAGCACACCCCGAAGCGGAAGCCGCTCACCGGGGGGAAGTACAAGGTGTGCGCGGGCTGGGAGCCTTCGTCCGGGAACGACGGTGGGGCGTCGGCGCCCCAGAGCCGGTGGAACTCGATGCCCGGGATCAGCGAGACGGTGACGGGCTCGACCTCCTCGTCGGACGCGACGACCGACTTGCCCTCGGCGTTGTGACCGGTGACGACGCGACGCACGTTCATGGGTGAAGTATGTCCCGGACCTGCTCAGCGCAGCGCCGGCGGATGGAGCTGTTGCAGGCGGGGCAGGGATCGCCTGAGCTCGCGCCGGGAGCCGATCCCGAGCTTCGTGTACACCTTGCTCAGGTGATACTCGACGGTCCGGGGGCTGATGAAGAGCTGGCTGCCGATCTCCGGGTTCGATTGCCCCTCGACTGCCAGGCGGACGATCTGCACTTCCTGCGGCGTGAGGTCGGTGCTCGCGGAAACCGTGCGCGGGCGGGCGGTCTCGCCGGTCGCCACCAGCTCCCGACGCGCACGTTCGGCGAAGGCGCCGGCCCCCATGACCTGGAACATGTCGTAGGCGGACCGGAGCTGCTCGCGTGCGTCGCGCCGTCGGTTCTCGCGTCGCAGCCACTCGCCGTAGATCAAGCGAGCGCGGGCCAGGTGCACCACGACCCGGGTGCGCGCCAACCGCTCCAGCGCCTCGAGATAGAGCGCGTCGGCATCTGCACCGGTCGCGAGCAACGCGGCCGAACGGGCCAGGATGCCGAGCGCCCAGTCCGTTCCGGCCGCGACGGCCCTCAGCTCGAGCTCGCGCAACGCCTCCGCGGCGACGTCGGGAGAGCCCCCGCGGGCCGCAGCCTCGATGAGCTCGACGAGCGCGAAGCCGCGAACGCCGAGGTCGTCGTGTCCGCAGGCGGTTCGAGCGTCGGTCAGCGCCTCGTCGTAGCGACCGAGTCCGTTGTGCAGGATGGCGGAGAAGTACCTGCTCTGACCGATCGCCCGCCCCTCGCCCCGCCGGTCGGCATCCGATAGCGCCCAGGCGAAGCGGTCCAGTGCCGTCGCCTCGTCGCTGCGCCACGCGTCGAGCAGGACCGAGGCGTACCCCAAAGCGGCGTTGCCGGTCGCGGCGGCGATCGAGTTCGCCTCCTGGACCAGGTCCGCCGCCGCGCTGAACTCCCCGGCGTAGACGTGCACGCCGGCGCGGTACACGAGTGCGATCGGAAGCTGTTCGAGCATTCCCGAGTCCCGTGCCCGGCGAACCGCGCGCGTCGCGAGCTCGTCGAGCAGCACGTCGTCCCACAGGTCCGCCGCGAGGACCCAGGCCAGCCAGAACCACCGCGTACCGGCGGCATCACCGTCGTCCGCCTGGCGGCGAAAGACCTCCAGCGCGCGCCTCAAGGGCGCCGCGGCTGCGCTGTATCCGTCCGTGAACCGCTTGGCGACGCCGTCCAACAGCAGATCGATCAGGTCCGGACGCGCCGGCTGTGCCAACGCGGCACGAGCGGTCTCGGCGATCTCGGTGAGGGTGGGATGCGCGTTGAGGCGCCCGGCGAAGATCGCCGCGCCGAGCGCTTCGAGGTACGCCTCGCGGGCAAGTCGGTCGTCGAGGGATTCGAGCCGCTTCGCCGCCTCCAGGAACAGTGGCGGGGCATCGCGTCCCCGACTGCGGGCGAAGACGACCTGGGCCCGCAGCCGCGCCAGCCGAGCTTGCAGAAGGCCATCGAGGGGGCCGATCTCCGCCGCCGCCATCAGGGCGTCGGCGGCGTCGTAGTCGGCGGCCTCGAACTTGGCCTGTGCTGCTGCGAGACCCCGTGCCGCGCGCGGTCCCGGGTCGACCGTCAACGTGAAGGCCTGCTCCAGGAATGCCGCGGCGGCAGCGACCCCGCCACGGCTCCTCGCGCGCTCGGCGGAGCGCTCCAGGTCGGCGGCGACGTCCTCGTCCATCGCCGCCGCGGCGTGCGCCCGGTGCCAGGCGCGTCGATCGGGGTCTGTCACCGGGTCGGTCACCTCGGCGAGCGCCTGGTGGACGGCGTGGCGGTCGGCGACACTGCCCGCCCGGTAGGCCGCGGAGCGGACCAGCGGGTGCCGGAAGCGGACCCGCGCCCCGAACTCGATCAGCCCGTCGTCCTCGGCCGGCGACCTGGCGGCAGCATCGATGCCGAGCAGGTCGGCGGCGCGCTGGAGCAGGATCGCATCGCCCAGCGGTTCGGCGGCCGCGGTCAGCAACAGCCGTTGCGTAGGCACCGGGAGCGATCGGACCCGCGTAAGGAAGCCCTGCTCGATCTGTCCGGCCAGCGGTCCCGTCGCGGGCAGGGCGAAGCCACCGGCCATCTCGCCGGCGGTCGCGCCGCGAGGCAGCTCCAGCAGGGCGAGCGGGTTGCCCCGGGTCTCGGCGACGATGCGGTCCCGCACCCGCTCGTCGAGCCGCCCCGGATAGACCGAGTCCAGCAGCGCCCGGGCGTCGCGGTCGGCCAAGGCGCCGACCGGGCACTCCGGCAGGCCGGCGAGCGCCGGCGGGTCGCCCGGATCACGCACGGCGAACACCACCGCGACGCGCTCCGCCAGGAGCCGCCGCGCGACGAAGGCGAGGATCTGCGCGGAGAGCTGGTCCAGCCACTGGGCGTCGTCGATCAGGCAGACGAGCGGCCGCTCCTCGGCGGCCGCCGAGAGCAGCGTCAGCACCGCCAGACCGACCAGGAAGCGATCGGCCGGGACACCCGCGGCCAGACCGAACGCCGTGACGAGCGCGTCGCGCTGCGGCTCCGGCAGGTCCTCGATGCCGTTCAGCACCGGCGCGCACAGCTGGTGGACGGCCGCGAAGGCGAGCTCCATCTCCGATTCCACGCCTGCCGCATGGAGGACGCGGCAGCCAGAGCTGGACCTCGCGACGTAGTCCATCAACGCGGTCTTGCCCACTCCCGCTTCACCCCGCAACACGAGCACCTGGCTCTGGCGGCCGCGAACGGCTGTCACCAGGCCATCCAGCACCTCGAGCTCGGCGCGCCGACCCACGAGGCCACCGTGTGGATCGCCGTCGACCATTCGCCTCATTCCGCCCCGGGGTCGTGCCAGCGGCGACGCTAGTTCACGCCTCCGATGCTCAGTCGGTGCGCAGCGTCATGTGGCCGGAGCGGAGATCGCGCGGCGGGTGTCGGGGGGACCGACGTGTCGACCCACCCCGGCACCCGGGGCGATGAGCGTCAGGTCGTGGCGTCGGCGGCCGTCTCGATGAGCCGGGCGACGACGTTCGGCCGTGTGATCAGCGACAGGTGCCCGGCGTCGACGGTGGAGATCTGCGCTCCGGCGTGGCTGGACATCGCCTGCTGGTTGGCCGGCGTGATGACGTTGTCGGCCGTGCCGATCAGCGACCACGAGGGGATCGACGCCCAGGCCGGCGGCCCGGACGGCTGGAAGAACTGGGCGAGCGCCGCCGGCCGTTGGGTGGCCTGGAGCAGCGCCGCCTGGTTTCGGTTGACGCCGTTGGCGAAGCACTCCGAGAAGCCCTCGTACGGCCCGTTGGCCTCATTGCGGAGGTAGGTGTCGACCACCCCGCCGGCGCTAGGCACGAAGTTGAGGGCGAAGTCGGGGTCGATGCACGTGTCGACCTGGAGGTCCAGCAACGACTGGCCGGCATCGGGGACGAAGGCATCGATGTAGACCAAGGCCTTGACGTTGGGGTTCCCGGTGGCGGCATTGGTGATCACGAAGCCTCCGTAGGAGTGGGCGACCAGCACGATCGGCCCAGGGATCGTCTCCAGGAAGCTGGCGATGTAAGGGGCGTCGGTGGCCGGGCCGCGCAGGGGGTTGGGCGGCGCCACCACTGTGAAGCCCTTGCGCTGCAGGCGCTCGATGACACCGGTCCACGATGAGGCGTCGGCCCAGTCACCGTGCACGAGCACGATCGTGGGTCGTGGCCCGTCCGCCTGGGTCGTGTTCGCCCCGGCCAGCCCGCCCGCCCACAGCGGGACGAGCAGGGCCACGATGGAGAGGACCGCGGCGGCGAAGAGGGCGCGGCCGAACGGGCGCACCCGGTTCAAGTGTTGCATCGTGATCTTCCCTTTCGGATCGCTCTGGTTTCGGTGACGCGAACGTTCCTCAGCTGAAGGGCTGAGCGTCTCGGCGGTGCTCTTCGGGGAGGTCGCGGCCGCTGGGCAGTGACCGCTCGACGAAGTCGAGCGCCGTCTGGGCGACCTCGCGCCAACCGTGGTCGATCGTCAGAGCGTGGCCCCGGTTCGGGATCTTCACGATCTCCGTGACGCCCGGGTTGCGCCGCTGCCGCTTGAAGGCGGCGTGCGCGATCGCCCACGGCACCGTGTGGTCCTTCTCGCCGTCGATGATCAGCAGCGGGCCGCGCTCGGGGTTCTTGGTGTCCACCTTCGCCTGGGTCCACGGGTTGAGGTTGGCGTTGCCCATCTGGGCGAGCGCGATGCCGGAGCCCGCGACGTGGAACGTGTCGTAGAGCTCCTTCGCCTCGTCCTCCTCCAACGCGTTCGCCCAGCCGTACTTGAACTGGTCGAACGTGAGTGTGATCGCCCGCCGGCGGGTGAGCGGGTTGATCAGGAACGGGCCCACTCCCTTGAGCACGGAGAGCGGCAGGGGCAGAACGCCGCGGAAGACCCCGGGGTCGATCGCCACCGTGGCCGCCGCGAGGCCCTGCCCCGCCAGCATCTGTGCCACGAGCCCCCCGGTCGAGTGCCCCATCACCACCGGCTTCTCGTCCAGCGCGCGGATGATCTCGGTGGTGTGGTCGGCGACCTGCTTCAAGGTCTTCCTGGCGAGGACGTCCGGGTTCGCCCGAGCCGCGCCGACCGTTGCCGGATCGTCCGGCCAGTCCGGCGTCAGCGGGGCGTAGCCGGCTTGCTTGAAGAAGGCGGCCCACCTGTCCCAGCTGCTCGGCAGCACCCAGAGACCGTGGATGAAGACGACCGGGGTGTCGCCGGAGGCATTGGCCGCCACGATCTCCTGCCTCTCCCGATCGGCGATCGACGTCATGTCCGGCTCCCTTCGGTCCGGTGACAGACCCTGTCGTGCCACCACTACTTCGGTGGTCGCCACTGTCACACGGGTCGTCGTGGCTCGCCTCCGTGAGACTCCCTAGTCACATCTCGGCGCACGGGGGCCCTTGCGCGTGCGGTCCCTCAGACTGCGTCCCGCTCAGGCTGGGCCAACCGGGCGCGGAGCTCGCGGCGCGAGCTGATCCCCAGCGTCGTGAACACCTTGCGTAGGTGGTACTCGACGGTTCGTGGGCTGATGAACAGGTGGGCGCCGATCTCGGGGTTGGTGCGGCCGGCGGCGGCCAGGCGGGCGACCTGGCTCTCCTGCGCGGTGAGGACGTCGCGTCGTCCGACCGAGCGCTTGCGGACCGTCTCGCCGGTCGCCTGAAGCTCGCGGTGCGCACGCCCGGCGAACCCCTCCGCCCCGAAGCGCGTGAACATCTCGTGGGCGGTCCGAAGGTGGTCGCGGGCGTCCACGCGCCGCTGCTCGCGGCGGAGCCATTCGCCGTACACGAGGTGAGCGCGGGCGAGGTGGACGGTGACGCGGGTGCGCGCCAGACGCGCGATCGCCTCCTGGTACAGGGCATCGGCCTCCGGGCCGTCGCTCACGAGGGCGCGCGAGCGCGCCTCGGTGCCGACCGCCCAGTCGGTGCCGGTGGCGCGGGTCCGCTCGGCGAGCCGATCCAGCGTGGCTGCGGCGAGGTCGGGGCGGTCGCATCGGGCGCCGGCCTCGATCAGCTCGACCATCGCCCAGGCGACCAGGCCGATGTCGTCGTGCGCGCAGGCCGCCTGGGCGGCGGTCAGCGCCGCCTCGTAGTCCCCGAGGCCGTTGCGGAGCAGCGCGGTGGCGTACTCGCTCCAGGAATGCGCCCGGCCCTCACCCCGGGGCGACGCGT
>JBKPRS010000421.1:0-6871 GCA_046734695.1 Actinomycetota bacterium
CGGCCCGGAGGTCTCCTACCGGATGCTGGAGACCATCCGCGCCTTCTCCGTCGCCCGTGCCGAGGATGCCGGCGAGCTCACCCTCCTCCGTGACGCACATGCCGGCTGGTGGAATCGACGGCTGAGCGGGATGGCGGTGACCGGCCCCACCGATGACCTCGTCGGACTGGTCGAAGCCCACCATGACGACCTGGTCGCCGCGCTCAACTGGGCAACCGATCACGACCTGGTCGCCGCGCTCGACCTCATGTGGCCGCTCACGCGGGCGTACCAGGGGGCCAGGAGCGCCGGCGACATCATCCCGACCTTCGAGCGCCTCCTCGGTCCGGAGATCGAGGGGGCCCACCCGCACCGCTGGCTCCGCGCCGGCATCGGGGCCTCCGTCCCCCTCCACGCCTTCAGAGGCCAGGCGGCGTTCGACGACCTCGTCGGCCGCTGCGAGCGGGTGGCCCTCGAGCTGGACGACGAGCTGTACCTGGCCCTGGCCCGCTGGGTGGCGAACATGAACGTCGAGTCGAGCCGCCACCTTCGGGACGTGGCCCGCAGACGTCAGAGCCCTTACGCCCACGCGCTGGCGACCGTGAGGCTGGCCATCGACGCCTGCGACCAGGCCCCCGACATCGTCGACGCCGCCCTCGGGGACGCTCGCCAGGTGGCGGAGAGCTACGGCAGCAACTACATCCGGGAGTACGCCGCGGCCGCGAGCGGCGCGCACGCGGCGATCTACGGGGACCTCCCGGCGGCGGTCCAGATCGGCGCTCAGCTCGCCGGGGCCACCACGCCGGCGATACGCCGGCACGGGTACGAGCTGCTGCTGGCCGGAGGGCTCGCCACCGGGGACGAGGCCGCGTTGAGGGCGGCGGTCGAGCTGGCCGAACGCGACGTCCGCCTCGGCGTGGTCGGAGCCGAGCTCGAGCGGGACGGTGCCCGCGTCGCGCTCGCGCTCGTCCGGGGCCAGGCCCCAGCACCTCGCGCCCCGATCCGCATCCAGTACCACCCACTGATCGCCTGTCGCGACGCGGTCGATCGCGGCGCGGCCGACCTCGACGCCCGCGCGCTGGCGGCGGTCGCCCCCGCCAGCGTGGTCCGGCACGCGTACCGGCACATCGTCAACGGCCTGACCGACGCGGACGAGGACGAGTGGCACGCAGCGCTGGACATCGCGCTGCGACACGGCGTCCGGCCCGTCGCGGTCGACGTTTTCGAGGGGCTCGCGGCGATCGCCGCCACCTCGGACTCATCCAGGGAGGCGCTGCGCCTGTTCGGCGCGGCCGAGCGCCTGATGGACGAGACGGGCTACCGGTGGCGGTTCCCGAGCGAACGTCACCGGCACGACGAAGCCGTGGCGCGGGCTCGCGCCGACCTGGGCCCTGACGCCGATGTCGCAGCGGAGGAAGGACGAGCGCTCGACTGGCGGGACGCGGCCGGCTACGCACGTCGAGCCCGCGGCGAGCGCAAACGACCCCGGCACGGCTGGGACAGCCTGACGCCGACCGAGGTCCGGGTCGTCGACCTCGTCGCCGAAGGGTGCACGAACCTGCAGATCGCGGAGCGCCTCCTGATGAGCCGCTCCACCGTGAAGACACACCTCGAACACGTCTTCACCAAGACCGGTGTCCGCAACCGCTCCGAGCTGACCGCCGAGGTCGTCCGCCGGCGCCAGGGCTTCCAGGACACGGCCGCGAAGTCGTAGGGCCCCTGCGTCACGGGTCATCCTGTCGGCATGAACGGACAAGATCAGCGCGTCGCCGTCGTGACCGGAGCGGCCAGTGGCATCGGGCTTGCCACCTGCCGGCGCCTCGCCGCCCAGGGCTACCGCCTGGTGCTCGCCGACGTCGAGCCGCGACCGCTCGCCGAGGCGGCCGAGACGTTGGCCACCACCACCGACGTGGTGCCCGTCACGGTCGACGTCCGGGACCGCGACGCGGTGGCGGGAGTCGCCGACCGCACGTACGAGCGCTTCGGGCGGGCCGACGTCGTGTTCAACAACGCCGGCATCGCCACCGGCGGCCCCGTCGTCGAGACGACCCACGACGACTGGCGCTGGACGATCGACGTCAACCTCTGGGGGCCGATCCACGGCGTCGAAGCCTTCCTCCCTCGCATGGTCGAGGCCGGGCGGGGCCACCTGCTGTTCACCGCGTCGTTCGCCGGCCTCGTCCCCAACCTCGGCCTGGGCGCCTACTGCGTCTCCAAGTACGGCGTCGTCGCCCTGGCGGAGGTGCTCCACCGCGAGCTGCGCGACCGCGGCATCGGCGTGTCGGTCCTCTGCCCGATGGTCGTGACAACGAACATCGGCACCTCGGCCCGCAACCGGCCGCCCGAGCTGGGTGGCGGGCACCCGCCGGCCGAACGAACCGCGCCGGACGAGCCCCGCGGCACGGTGCTGCCCGCCGACGCCGTCGCCGATCAGGTCGTGGCCGCCATCGGCACCGACCGCCTGTACATCGTCACTCACCCGGAGAGCCGACCGATGATCCGGCGCCGCTTCGATCGCATCGACCGCGCCTTCGAACGCTGAGCGCCGGTAACGTCGCCTGTCCGAGGAGGCGCGAACGCCATGTGGAACACGTTCGACACCGGTGAGCCGCTCGGCATCACAACCGAGATGGTCACGATCGAGGGGGGCGGAGGTGACCGGATCCACGCCTATGCCGCGCGGCCGCAGGGCGACTCGGCCCGGGGCGGGATCGTCGCGGTCCACCACATGCCCGGCTGGGACGAGTACTACCTCGAGTTCTCGGAACGGCTGGCCCGCCAGGGCTTCGACGTGCTCTGTCCCGACCTCTACTGCCGGTTCGGGCACGGCACGCCGGAGGACGTCGCCGCCACGGTCCGCTCGCAGGGCGGCGTGACCGACGAGAGCGTCGTCGCGGACTGCCAGGCGGCGCTGAGCTGGCTGCGGGCCCTGCCGACATCGAACGGCAAGGTGGGCGTCATCGGGTCGTGCTCCGGGGGCCGCCACGCGGTGCTGGCCGCCTCGCTGGTGCCCGAGTTCGCGGCCGTGGTGGACCTGTGGGGTGGCGGGGTCGTCATGGCGCCGGACCAGCTCACGCCGGCCCGTCCTGTGGCCCCGATCGACTACACGTCGCGCCTGGCCGCCCCGATCCTCGGCATCTTCGGCAACGACGACCAGCATCCGACGCCCGAGCAGGTCGACCAGCACGAGGCGCAGCTCAAGGCGGACGGCAAGACCTACGACTTCCACCGCTACGACGGAGCGGGGCACGGCTTCTTCTACTACCAGACGGCGCTGTACCGGCCGCAGCAGGCGATGGACGCCTGGGCCAAGGTGCTCACCTTCTTCACGGAACACCTCGGGAGCTGAGGAGGCGACGATGTGCACGATGATCTCCCACACGGCCGAGGTGACCGGCTCCGCGAAGGGCGGGCAAGGGTGGTTCGCCATCACCCACGCCTGCGTCGGCTACGACCACGCGACCCACGCGCCCGCGGAGCACATGCTCCTGCTCGACTTCATGAACCGTGAGCTCGGCCCGGCGGCGCGGGTGGGCGTGGAGCTCGACCTCGCCTCCGGCCGGGCGTTGCTCACCGAGCTCCAGGCCGCCATCGTTGCGGCCGAAGCGACCGGCCTGTGATGACGCCGAGATCAGACGGGGCGAATCGCCAGGTCATCTACGAGCACCGGCCGCAAGGGGCGCTGTCCGCGGACGACTTCCGGCTCGTCGAGGTGCCGATCGAGGCGCCCGGATCCGGCGAGCTGCTCTGTCGCACGATCCTGCTCTCGATCGACCCCGCCAACCGGGCGTGGATGCAGGCGCGCACGTACCGGGATCAGCTCACCGAGGGTGACGTGATGGCGGGCTTCACGCTGTGCGAGGTGGTCGACGGCGGCGACACCGAGGTGCCGGCCGGGTCGATCGTCGCGTGCGAGGCAGGCTGGCAGGAGTACGCGGTCATGCCGGTCAACCGCGTGCGGCCACTCCAGCCGGTGGCCCCGCTCACGCACCACATGAGCGTCCTCGGGATCACCGGGCTCACCGCCTACTTCGGCCTGCTCGCCGTGGGCCGACCTCAGGCCGGTGAGACGGTGCTCGTGTCCGCCGCCGCCGGTGCCACCGGCAACGTCGTCGGCCAGCTCGCCCGCATCAAGGGCTGCCGGGTCGTCGGCATCACCGGCTCGGATGCCAAGAACCGCATGCTGGTCGACGAGCTCGGATTCGACGGTGCGGCCAACCACCGCGATCCGGAGTTCACGCGCCAGCTGCGGGAGATCTGCGGCGGCGCCATCGACCTCTACTTCGACAACGTCGGTGGCCGCGTGCTCGAGCGTGCCCTCGGCCTGCTCCAGGTCCATGGCCGGATCGTCTGCTGCGGCGTCGTCTCGCAGTACGACACCGCGACCCCCGCCGCCGGACCGCGCGGCGTCCCCGGTCTGCTGGTCACCAAGCGCCTGCGGATGGAGGGCCTGCTGGTCGGCGACTACGCCGGCGAGTGGCCCGCGGCCACCGCCGAGCTCGCGCAGTGGCTCGAGTCCGGCGAGCTCGTGGCCCTCGAAGAGGTCCATGACGGCCTCGACGCCGCCCCTGCGGCGCTCGTGGGTCTCCTCCACGGCGACAACGTCGGCAAGCGCATGGTCCGGGTCGGTCCCGACCCCGGCTGAGGCCTACGCCTTGTTGGCGATGCCCACCACCCCGCCGGCGAGCGCCAGGACGGCCCCGAAGATCGCGACGTAGGTGCCCGAGCCGAGCGACGCACTGGACGTCCCGACCGTGAGCGCGTAGGCGAGGAGCAGCAGCAGCGCCAGGCCCGCGGCCAGGCGGGTGAGAAGGCCGGTCCGCCCGGCCAGGCCCAACAGGGCGAAGACCGCGAGGACGATGACGACCAGCCCCAGCGACACGAATATCGCGTCGAGGCGCTCGGGCGGCGCCTTGACGTCGGTCTGGAAGACCGTCTCCATGTAGCTCGCGTAGGTCAGGTCGGTGCCTTTCACCCCGTTCAGCCAGGCGCCGTTGGCCCCGAGGATCATGAGCAACGCGCCCAGCAGCGTGAGACCGATCCGGGCGACCGGTAGCCACTCCCGGCCGAAGTGGGGCGCCGCCGGGAGCGGGGGCCGGTGCAACAGCTCGGCGTCCATGCTGCGGGGCGGGTCCCAACCCGACTGGGCCACGATGCGGAAGGGGTACGCCGCCGGCCCGCCGGACGCCGCTGCCCGCGCCGGCCGGGCCGTCACCCCCACCGTGGCCCGTCCGCCCGGCGGCAACGACACCGACGGCCGGCTCACCTGGAACTCCAGGGCGCGCCGGTCGTCCACCGCCGCCACCTGGGCCACGACCGCGACGTTGCCCCGGTTCTCCAACGTCACCTCGTACGTCCCTTGCCGCCCCTCCGCCCGGGCCGAGCGCAGCTGGGTCGCCAGCTCCTGGTAACTCCCGACCGTGACCGTGCCGTCGGCAAACGTCGCCGCCTGCGGGTTCTGGTGCGACGTGGCCACCAGCCGGAACGGGGTCACCCCGGCGAGCACGTCGGGCCGGCGCGGCGGCGCGAAGGTGACCCGGGCCGTGCCCTCGGCCTCGGGCACCAGGTCCAACGACGGCGGATCGACCGTCGCCCACCGGGCCGGCTGCCCCATGACCTGCACGATGTACCGGTCCACGATCAGCCCGGTATTGCGCACGGTGACCTCGCAGCTCACCTGGGCGCCCGGTTCGGCTGCCAGCTCCCGGTCCGGGAGATTGACCGTGAGCCCCACCTCGCTCACACCGCTGCGCCGCGGCCCGGTCGCGCCCCAGCCCGGGCCATGGGCCTCCTTCACCACGGGCACCGCCTCGGTCGCCAGATCCTCGCCCGACCATTCGAGGAACGCCCCACAGTCGCGGTTGTCGCAAAAGATGGTGCCGTCCTCGTTCCGGCGCCCGCACTCCCGGCAAACGATCACCCTGAGGAGCATACGGTCGACGGAGCGAGGTGAGCCGCCCCTCGGGATGCCCCTCAGCCCTTGAGGGCCCCCGACGCGAGGCCGCGGACGATCTGGCGCTCGGCGATGACGTAGAACACCAGTGCCGGGATCATCGACAGCGTCGTGAAGGCCAGCACCTTGGCGGTGTCCGAGGAGTACTGCGTCGAGAAGTTGGTGACACCGAGCGGCAGGGTCCACTGGTCCGGCTTGCTGAGCACCACCAGCGGGAGCAGGAAGGCGTTCCAGCTGGCCACGATGGCGAGCACCGAGACGGTGGCGAGGACCGGTCGCGACAGTGGGAGCGCGATCCGGATGAAGAACCGGAAGGGCCCGCACCCGTCGAGGGCCGCCGCCTCCTCCAGCTCGGCGGGGATGCCGCGGAAGAACGGGCGCAGCACGATGATCGACGTGGGCAGGGCGAAGGCCGCCTGCGGGAGTGCGACACCGAGGGGGTTGTTGAGCAGGTCGACGCTCCGCAACGAGATGAACAGGGGCAGCACCGCGACGGTCAGCGGGAACAGCAGGCCGACGGTGAACAGCGCGTACACGGCCTCCCGCCCCGCGAACTCGAACCGTGCCAGGGCGAAGGCCGCCAGGGAGGCGCAGGGGACGACGACCGCCATCGTGACCGTGGCCACCAGCACGCTGTTGCGGAGCTGGCGCCAGAACGTGGCCGATCCGAGGATCTCGCGGTAGTTGTCGAACACCCACGGCCGCGGCAGGGCGACGGGGTCCGCCGAGATCTGGCCGGTCGTGCGGAACCCGCCCAGCACGGCGTAGATCACGGGGACGACGACGACCGCCAGGACGCCGAGCGCCACGGCGTAGCGGACCGACCGCGCCACCCGCCGCCGGGCCACGTGCCGCCGCGGGCGGATCGCCGTCGCCATCGTCAGCGCTCCCCCATCGCCGTCAGCGCGCCGGCCACGTCGCGGCGCAGGACGAAGCGTT
>JBKPRS010000422.1:0-25716 GCA_046734695.1 Actinomycetota bacterium
GCGAACCAGGCCGCGGCCGAGGCCGGCGTGCGCCGGGAGCGTCCCCGGCGGGGGCTCGGCCGCCGCAGCGGCGTCCCCGCTCCGCCCGACCGGGACGGGCCCGCGGTCGAAGTCGCGGGCCTCAGCCACACCTGGCCCGACGGCACTCCGGGACTGGCCGGCGTGGACCTCGTAGTCCAGCAGGGCGAGCGGGTGGCGGTCCTGGGGCCCAACGGCTCGGGCAAGTCGACGCTGGCCCTACACCTGGTGGGCGCTCTCGGCGGCGCGGACGGCGGCGTGGCCACGGGCGAGGTCCGGGTGGCGGGCCTGGGCGTCCTGCCCCGGGATCCCGCCCGGCTGGCCGAGGTGCGGCGCCGGGTGGGGCTGGTGTTCCAGGACCCGGACGACCAGATCCTGCTGCCCACGGTGGCCGCCGACGTCGGCTTCGCCCCCGCCAACCACGGCGTCCCCGCAGTCGAGGTGGAAGCCCGGGTGGCGGCCGCCCTCGACGTGGTCGGGCTGACCGACACGGCCGAGCGCGCCCCCGAGCACCTCAGCCTGGGCGAGCGGCGGCGGGTGGCGCTGGCCGGCGTGCTGGCGGCCCACCCTGAGGTCCTGGTCCTGGACGAGCCGACCGCCAACCTCGACCCCGCCGCCCGCCGCGACCTGGTCGAGGTGATCCGGGGCCTGGACCTGACCACGCTGGTGATCACCCACGACCTGCCCCTCGCGCTGGAGCTGTGCCCCCGCTCGGTCGTCCTGGCCCACGGCCGGGTGGCGGCGGACGGCCCGACGGAGGCGCTGTTCGCCAACCCGTCGCTGCTGGCCGCCCACCGCCTGGAGCTGCCCTACCGCATGGTGGTGCCGGCCGGCTCACCCCCGGGCTGACACCGGGCGCAGCGGGGCCACGCCCTGGACGCGGGTGCCGTCACGCGCCACCTCGATCGCCAGGCGGTCGCCCGGACGGCGTGTGGTCTGGAACGGCCAGAGCTCGGTGCGCTCGTAGACGGGGACGCCCTCGACGTAGAGGACGATGTCGCCCAGCTGCACGCCGGCTTCCTCGGCCCAGCCGCCCGGCTGCACCTGGGTCACCCGGAGGCCAGGGAACGTCTCGGTCAGGTACATCCCCAGGTCGCAGTGCCAGCGGCTGAAGAACCGCTGCGACACCACCCCGGTCTCGAGGTAGAGCACGAGGTCGCGCAGCGCCCGCAGCCAGCCCGCCCGGTGCCCCTCCAGCTGGTCCTGCCAGCCGGCACCGGTGCCGAACCCCGACTGCACCACGGTGATGCGGGTGCCCGCCTCGACCGACGTGAACGTGACCGTGACCTTCGTGGTGCCGTCCACCACGCCGGCGCCCTCGGTCGCGACCAGGCGACGCTGGGGCTCGACCTCCAGGACCTCGCCGTCGACCGGGTCCCACGGCGGTATCCGCCACCGGAGCTTCCCGCCCGGCCGGGGGTCGATGGCGTACTCGGGGGCCTCCCATCGGGACCGCTCGTTCCCGTCGGTGAACGCCTGCCACGCGCGCTCGACGGCGACGGCCACCACGAAGGTGTGCTCCACGCGGTCGTCAGGGACTGTGCCGCTCATGTGCCCTCCTTGGCTGACGGATCCGGATACGCCGCGAGCGCGACGCGGTAGGGCGTGCCCGCGTTCTTGCCGTACTTCCGCAGAAGCGGGCCGATGGCCGCGAGGTACTCGTCGAGGAACGCCGCCCGATCGGCCTCGTCGGCGAAGCGCACTTCGGCCTCGACTGCGGCGCTGGCCACCACCTCGGCCTCGAACGCGGCCCGGTCGAGCAGCACGGCGGCATCGCGGGCCAGCCGTTCGCCCAGCGTGACGAGGTTCTCGAGGGACGTCTGGTCGACCAGGGCCGCCAGCCGCCGCGGGTCGCCCCAGGCCGCCCGGGGCAACACGACGATCGTCCGGGCCGTGGACCGGTACAGGCTCTCCGTGAAGTTGCCGCTGCGCCGCCGGCCCGCCGCCACCACCAGGCCGGAGCGCTCCAGCTCCTTCAGGTGGTAGTTGACCTTCTGGCGGGTCTCGCCCAGGCGCCGCGCGACGGCCGCCGCAGAGGCGGGCTGGCGCAGGGCGTCGAGGATGCGGACGCGGAGCGGGTGGGACAAGGCCTGAAGGGCCTCGGGGTCGTCGATCGTCTGCACCGCCTGCATGTCCGAGCGTCCGCGGGAAGACATGCAGGCATCATGCGACAAGAATTCTGTCTTGACAATATTTTTGTCAAGCGAGCACATTCGCCGGGGTGGCCTCCCGCAGCCCGACCCGGCGGTGCAGGCGGGCCAGCGGGGCGGGCGCCCACCAGTTCCAGCGGCCCATCAGCTTCATGGTGGCGGGGACCAGCAGTGAGCGCACCACGGTCACGTCCACGATCACCGCCAGGGCCAGGCCCAGGCCCAGCTGCTTGAGCGCCACGATCTCGCCGGCGGCGAAGCCGGCGAACACGATCACGATCAGCAAGCCGGCCGACGTGATGATCCGCCCCGAGCGCTGGAGCCCTTCGGCCACGGCCCGGTCGTTGTCACCGGTGGCCTCCCACACCTCGCGGATCCGGGACAGCAGGAACACCTCGTAGTCCATCGACAGGCCGAAGGCGAACACGAAGACGATCACCGGCATGAGCAGGTCCAGCGAGCCGGGCGGATCGAAGCCCAGGAGCCCCGCCAGGTGGCCGTCCTGGAACACCCATACGAGCGCCCCGAACGTGGCGCCGAGCGACAGCACGTTCATCACGATGGCCTTGACCGGGACCACCACCGAGCCGGTCATGAGGAACAGCAGGACGAAGGTGGCGATCACGATGACCCCCACGGCCAGGGGCAGGCGGGAGGCGACGGCGTGGCGCAGGTCCACGATCTCGGCCGGGTCGCCGCCCACGGCCACCGGGAACGGGGCGTGGAGGTCCCGGACGGTGGACACGAGGCGCTGGGCCTCGGGGCCGTTCGTGCGGCCGGCGGCGTGCACGTCGACCACCGTGACGGCGGCGCGGGAGGCGTCCTCGTCCACCGTGGCCGCCACCACGCCGGGCAGCGTGCGGACTTCGTCCAGCCAGGCGACGGTGGCCGGATCGGCCGGCGCGGCGTCGGCTATGACCTCGAGCGGCTCGGCGGTCACGGCCGAGAACCTCGTGTCGATGGCCTCGGCCACCTGGCGGGTCTCCGAGGACCGGGGCAGCGAGCGGACGCCGGTGTCGTCGAAGCGGGCCCCGGTGAACGGCAGGGCCAGGACCACCAGCCCCGCGCCCGCCAGCGCCACGACCGGCACCGGGCGGCGCTGGATCACCCGGGCGATGCGGGCGAAGGCGCCGTCCGCCCCGGCCGGGGTGCCGCCCTTCAGGCGGTGGCCGAAGCGGGCCAGCAGCGCCGGCAGGAGGGTCAGGGCCGCAACCATGCAGGCGATCACCACCGCGATGCCCGCCAACGCCAGCAGGCGGATGGCGGCGACGTCGAAGACCAGCAGGCCGCTCAGCGCCACGGCCACCGTGCAGGCCGAGAACACGACCGTCCGCCCGGCGGTGGCCACGGTGCGGTGCACGGCCGCGGGGACGTCGAGGCCGGCGCCCCGCTCCTCCCGGAACCGGCTCAGCAGCAGCAGGCCGTAGTCGATGCCGAGCCCGAGCCCCAGCATCAGGGCGACGTTCATGGCGTAGACCGGCACGTCGGTGAGCTCGGACAGGGCGGCCAGCCCCAGGGCCGTGGCGCCGATCCCGCCGAAGGCGATGCCGAGCGGCAGGCCCGCGGCCAGGACGCCGCCGAACACGACCGCCATCACCACCAGCGCGATCGGCAGCGACAGCATCTCGGCCCGCTGGGCGTCGCGCTCGGCCAGGTCGGCGACCTCCTCGTCGAGCAGCAGCTCGCCCCCGACCCGGACCTCGGGGGCGTCGATGGCCCGCAGCGCGGTGGTGACCCGCTCGACCGTGGCGTCGAAGCGCTCGCCCTCGAGGGCGGGGTCGAGCTCGACGCCGATGGCGGTGGCGTCGCCGTCGTCGCTCACCAGGGAGGCGACCCCGGCCACGCCGTCGATGCGGCCCAGGTCCTCGGTGACGGCGGCGGGCAGCGGGGCGGCCTCGACCACTGCGATGACTTCGCCACCATCGGGGGCGAGGCGGCCGAGCCGGTCCGCCACCTGCTCGGACTCGAAGCGGGGCGAGGCGTCGATGTCGGCGCTCAGCGAGGAGAACAGGACGCCGGCCGCCACCAGCCCGAGGACGGTGACGGCCAGCCAGCAGAGGGCGACCCGGCGGGGCCGGCGGAGGGCGAGGTCCGAGATCCGATGCAGCATGGGCCGAGCGTGCGCCGCGGCCGCCCGGCGATCGTCGGGCCAGGGGGTGATGCGGGGGTCAACCCGTGGTCGGACCCGGAGGGCCGGCGCGGCCGACCAGCCCGGCCTCGTAGGCGTAGATCACGGCCTGGATCCGGTCGCGCAGGTCGAGCTTCATCAACACCCGGCCCACGTGGGTCTTCACCGTGGCCTCGCCCACGATCAGCGCCTCGCCGATCTCGGCGTTGTTCTGGCCGCGACCGATCAGCTCCAGGACCTCCCGCTCGCGGGGCGTGAGCCGGTCCAGGCCCGCCCGCTCGGGCCCGGCCGCTGGGCGGCGGGCGAAGTCCTCGATCAGCCGCCGGGTCACCGACGGCGCCAGCAGGGCCTCGCCCGCCGCCACCACCCGCACGGCGTGGACCAGGTCGTCCCGGCGCACGTCCTTGAGCAGGAACCCGCTGGCCCCGGCCCGCAGGGCGGCGAACACATACTCATCGAGGTCGAAGGTGGTGAGGATCACGACCTTGACCGGATCCGTGACATCCGGGCCGGCCAGGCGGCGGGTGGCCTCGATGCCGTCGACCCGGGGCATGCGGACGTCCATGAGCACGACGTCGGCCCGCTCCCGGCGGGCCACCGCCACCGCCTCGTCCCCGTCGCCCGCCTCCCCCACCACCACGAGGTCGGGCTGAGCGTCGAGGATCATGGTGAACCCGCTGCGCACCAGCTCCTGGTCGTCGGCGACGACCACCCGCACCGGGCTCACGGCGCCAGCGGCAGCCGGGCCCGGACCGCGAAGCCGCCCTCGGCGCGGGGACCGGCGTCGAGGCGGCCGCCGAGGACCGTCACCCGCTCACGCATGCCGGCCAGGCCGTGGCCACCGGCGGGCTTGCTCGGGCCCGGGCCCGTGCCGCGGCCGTCGTCGCTGACGGTGACCACCAGCGCGTCCTGGTCATACGCCAGCGCCACCTCGGCGCGGCGGGCCGCGGCGTGGCGCAGCACGTTGGTCAGGGACTCCTGCACGACCCGGTAGGCAGCCACGCTCACGACGCCGGACAGCGGGCGGGCGTCGCCCTCGGTCCGCACCTCGACGTCGAGCCCGGCCTGGCGGACCGAGGCCACCAGCTCGTCGACCGAGCCCAGATCGGGCGCAGGGGCCAGCGTGGCGTCCGAGCGCAGCACACCCAGCACCCGGCGCAGCTCCCCCAGCGCGCCCCGGGCCGTGTCGGCCACGGTCTCCATGGCCGCGCCGGCCCTGTCCGGCCGCGTGGCGAGCACCTCCTGGGCCGCCTCCGCTTGGACCACGATGACGCTCAGGTGGTGGGCCACCACGTCGTGGAGCTCCCGGGCGATGCGGATCCGCTCCTCGGTCGCCGCCGCCCGGGCGTCGTCCTCACGTTGGGCCTCCACCCGCGCCGTGTGCTCGCGCTGGCCGCGCACGGTGAGACCTATGGCCCACGAGGTGATGGCCACCACGTAGTTGACCGCCACGTCGGCGATGTCGGCGTCGGCGGCGAGGACCAGCGCGACGATCCCGGCCGCCGCTCCGCCCACCGCGACCGCCACGCTGACCGCTTGGGGCCGGTAGGCGGCCACGGTGTAGAGGGCCAGGGCGGGGGCGAACATGATGGCCGGGTCGGGCAGCTCGGCCACGCCGTAGACGATGGCGGCGCCGGTCACGACCACGGCGACCGCCAGCGGCGCCCGCCGCCGCCACACGAGGGGCACCAGCTGGACGACGAGCAGCGCGATCCCCAGCCCCGTCAGCCGGACGTTCGGCTCGTTGTGGTCGTCGACCATGATCGATGCCACGCTGACCACCGCCACCACCGCAGCCAGGCCGGCGTCGACAGCCGGCGGTGGCAGCCGGCGCAGCGGCGCGAGCACACGGTCGAGTTCCGGCACCGGCCGCACGCTACCGACGGCGCTGCCCGCCGTCATCAGACCACGGTCTGATGCGGTCCGCCCCGACGTGCGACCCACTCGAGCGCCTCGTCCACGGTCTCGACCAGCGGCCCCGGCGGCGGATCGGGACGCCGCACCATCACCACCGTCACCCCTGCCTCCCGCGCCGCCACCAGCTTTGCCACGGTCGCCTCCGCCCCACTGTTCTTGGTCACGAGCGCGTCGATCCCGTGCTCCGCCAGCAGCCGGGCCTCGCCCTCGACGGTGAACGGCCCCCGCGCGGTGACGACGGTCGCCCCCTCCACCAGGTCGGCATCCGGCGCCTCGATCGATCTGACGACCAGCTTCGTCCCCTCCCCCAGCTCGGCGAACGCACCCAGGTCGTACCGCCCCACCGTCAGCAGCACCCGCCGCGCCCCGACCTCCCCCAACCGTCGGGCCGCCCCGGCGAGGTCGTCCACGACGTCCCACCGGTCCCCGACCTCCGCCCGCCACGCCGGCCGCAGCACCCGAAGCCGCGCCACCCGGGCCCGCTCCGCCGCAGCCGCCGCATGCCACGGCATGACCGCCGCGAACGGGTGCGTCGCATCCACCAGGAGGTCGAACCCACCCTCCCCGAGCACCGCCACGAGCCCGTCCACGTCCCCGAACCCCCCGACCCGCACGGCACACGGCAGCTCCCGCAGCCCCCCGGTCCGCCCGGCGAACGACGCCGTGACCCGCACGTCCCGCTGATGCAACCGGGTGACCAGGTCCGCCGCCTCGGCCGTCCCCGCCAACACCAGAACGTGCGGCCCGCTCACGTCACCCTCAGCCGCTCCATGGCCTGCCCGGTGACCTCGGCGATGAGCTCGAAGTCCTTGTCGACGTGCAGCATGGTGAGGTCGCCCAGCTCAGCCGCGGCCGCCAGGAGCAGGTCGGCCACGGATGGCACCCGGTGGTGCCCCCGATCCGCGAGCAGGGCCTGCACCTCGACGGCCCGGTCCTCCGCGGGCGGAGTGAGGTATTCGACCGGCATGAGCGCGACCGGCGGTCGCTCCGTGCGGAGTCGTAGGTCCGCAGCCGAGCGGGCGGAATAGCCGACCGCGAGCAATGTGAGCGACGCGATGCGCACCAACCCGCGTTCGATGCGGCCCCCCCAGAGGTCGAAGTCGGGGCTGGTGTCCAGGCGGACCAGGGCCGACTTGTCGATGACCCAGCCCGTCACTCCCACGCCCGGCGCATGATCTCTTCGTCCTTCAGATCCTTGAAGGTCTCGCTGAACCAGCGCAGGTCTTCGATCGTCACCTTGCCTCTGGGCGTGGCTTCCCGGGCGAGGGCGCGGCGTAGGTACTCGGAACGGGAAAGGCCCTGACGCTTCGCATGCGCGTCGATGGCGCTCACCACCTCGTCGGGGACGTCTCTGATGAGGATGTCTGTCATCTGATAGCCAAGGATATCACACTCCGCCTTCCCGGCGGAGGAGGTAGGTGTCGAACATCCAGCCCTTGCGGGCGCGGGCCTCGGCTCGGCGGGCCTCGATGTCTGCGGACACGGCGGTGAGGGGGCCGGCGATCAGGATCTCGTCCGGGGTGCCCAGGTATGCGCCCCAGAAGATGGTCACGCCGGTGGGGTCGAGCTGGGTGAAGGTGCAGGCGCCGTCGAGCATGACCACCAGGTCGTCGACGCCCGCGGGCCAGCCGTCGGTGGCGAGGCGGCGGCCGGTGGTGATGTGGATCGGACCGCCGACGCCGTGGAGGGGGATGCGGTGGGCGGCGGCGAGGGCCTGAACACTGCTGATCCCGGGGATCACCTCGACCGACACACGGACCGCGCCCCGGTCGCTGACGGCGTCCAGGATGCGGAGCGTGCTGTCGTAGAGGGCGGGGTCGCCCCACACGAGGAACGCCCCGACCTCGCCTTCGGCCAGCTGGTTGAGCAGCAGCGTCTCGTAGATCGCCACGCGCTTCTCGTGCCACAGGCCGACGTCGCCGGCATAGGAAGGCCCCGACAACTCGCGGGGCGGGTCGGGGACCTCCACCACCCGGTACGACGGGTCGTCGATGTAGCGCTCGCAGATCGTCCGGCGCACCGTGAGCAGGTCGGCGGCCGCCGGGCCCTTGTCCAGCACGAAGAAGACATCGGCGCGGTTGAGCGCCCGCACAGCCTGGACCGTCACCTGGTCCGGGTCGCCGGCACCGATGCCGATGGCGAGGATCGTGCGGAAGGACGGCACGTCGATACGGTAGGTCGGAGCGCCGATCCGAGCGGAGGCCCGCCATGACCACCACCGACTCGTCCACCACCCCCCTGGCCGGAGACGCCGCCCCGCCTGCGCCGCCGCTGCGGCCGGACCGGGCCGAGACCGACCGGCTCGCCGCCCGGGTGGCCGTGGCCGTCGGCGAAGGCCGGGAGCGGCACCAGGTCGTGTCCCCGCTCACCGGCGAGGTGCTGGGCGAGGTGCCGATCGGCACCGCCGAGGACGTGGCCGCCGCCTTCGCCACGGCCCGCGAGGTTCAGAAGGCCTGGGCCCAGCGCCCGGTGCGGGAGCGGGCCGCCGTGCTCCTCCGCTACCACGACCTGGTGCTGGAGAAGCAGGGCGAGCTGCTCGACCTCATCCAGGCCGAGAACGGCAAGGCCCGCGTGTGGGCGTTCGAGGAGATCGTCGACCAGGCGGTCACGGCCCGCTACTACGCCCGCCTGGCGCCCCGGGCGCTGCGCCTCCGGCGGGCGATGAGCGCGCTGCCCGGCCTGGTGTCCACCCGGGTGCAGCACATCCCCAAGGGCGTGGTGGGCGTGATCTCGCCGTGGAACTACCCGCTCGTCCTGTCCACCTCCGACGCCATCGCCGCCCTGGTGGCGGGCAACGGCATCGTCATCAAGCCCGACTCGCAGACGCCGTTCACCGCCATCCGCGCCTTCGAGCTGCTGGAGGAAGCCGGGGTGCCCGCGGGCCTGGTCCAGATCGTCACCGGACCGGGGCGCACGGTCGGCACCGCCATCATCGGGGCCGCCGACTACATGATGTTCACCGGCTCTACCGCCACCGGCCGCAGCGTGGCCCGCCAGGCCGGCGAGCAGCTCATCGGCGTGTCGGCCGAGCTCGGCGGCAAGAACGCCATGATCGTCACCGACGACGTCGACGTGGACCGGGCGGTCGAGGGAGCGGTCGTGGGCTCGTTCGCCAACACCGGCCAGCTCTGCATCTCGATCGAGCGCGTCTACGTCGAGGAGTCGATCGCCGAGAAGTTCACCGACGCGTTCGGCGCCCGCACCGCGGCCCTGCGCCTCGGCGCCGAGCAGGCCTACGGGGCCGACGTCGGGCCCCTGGCCTCGCAGGACCAGCTGGACAAGGTCACCGCCCACGTGGAGGACGCGCTGGCCAAGGGCGCCCGGCTCGTCGCCGGGGGCAAGGCCCGTCCCGACCTGGGTCCGCTGTTCTTCGAGCCCACCGTGCTGGCCGACGTCACGCCCGAGATGGACGTGTGCCGGGCCGAGACCTTCGGGCCGGTGGTGGCCGTCTACCCGGTGGCGTCGGACGACGAGGCGGTGGCCCGGGCCAACGACACGGACTACGGGCTCAACGCCAGCGTCTACTGCGGCGACACCGGCCGGGGCCGGGCCATCGCCCGGCGCCTGCAGGCGGGCACCGTCAACGTCAACGACGGCTACGCCTCGGCCTGGGCCAGCCTGGACGCGCCCATGGGCGGCATGAAGGCGTCGGGCCTGGGCCGGCGCCACGGCCGTGAGGGCCTGCTCAAGTACACCGAGCCCCAGACCATCGCGGTGCGCTCCAAGCTGGCCGAGCGCCTGACCGATCCCACCGGCGACCCCGCGGGCTACGCCGACCGGTTCACCAAGATCCTGCGGATCGCCAAGCACCTACCCCGCTGACCGGACAACGTCCCGCGTCAGCTCCATCTGGCCCCGGTGCTGGGCCAGCTCCTCGTAGATGTGGATCAGCGCGCCCCCCTGGGTGCGGCCGATGGGCAACGCCGCATCCTCGTCGTCCGGCGGCAGTGGGCGGCGGGGCGGCGCACCCGCGTCCAGTCCCGCCATGTCCTCCTCCAGCTGCACGCGGGCCCGGCGCGCCCGGGCCACCAGGTCGTCCACCGCCCCGGTGGCCCGGAACTCGGCGGCCCGGTCCCGCTCGATGGTGCGGCCCGCCACCACCTGCCCGCCCCAGAACTCCATCACCCCGAGGCAGTGGAACAGGATGGCGTAGGCCGAGTTGGCGCCGGGCAGGTCGGGGCGGCGGTTGGCGCCCTCGTCGCCCAGCGACTCGACGACGGCGACCATGCCGTCGAGCGCCTCGTCCACGAACCAGAGGAAATCCTCGGCCGAGATCATGGGTGCGCACCTACCCTCACCCACCCATGGAGCGTGTCCTCAGCACCGAGGTCGCCGGGCGGGTGGGCGAACCGGTGCGGGTGGCGGGCTGGCTCCACCACCAGCGCCAGCTTGCCCGCGTGGCGTTCGCGCTGGTGCGCGACCGGGCCGGGATCGTCCAGGTGGTGGTGGAGGACGCCGCCGTGCGCGCCGAGCTGGACGCCCTGGCACCCGAGACTGTCCTGGCGGTCGAGGGCACCGCCGTCGGCTCCGATCAGGCGCCCGGCGGGGTGGAGATCCATCACCCGCGGGTCGAGGTCATCGCCCGTCCCTCCGGACCGCCGCCCCCGTTCGAGCTGCGCCGGCCCGAGCTCAACGCCCAGCTGCCCACCCTGCTCGACCACGCCGCCGCGGCACTGCGGCATCCCCGGCGGCGGGCGGTCACGAAGATCGCGGCTGCGTCTGTGGCCGGGTTCCGGGCCGTGCTCGACGCGCTCGACTTCACGGAGGTCCACACACCCAAGCTGGTGGCATCGGCCACCGAGACCGGCGCCAACGTGTTCGCCGTCGACTACTTCGGCCGGCGTGCCTATCTGGCCCAGAGCCCGCAGTTCTACAAGCAGACCATGGTCGGCGTGCTGGAGCGGGTGTACGAGGTGGGCCCGGTCTTCCGGGCCGAGCCGCACGACACCGCCCGCCACCTGGCCGAGTACACCTCGCTCGACGCCGAGATGGGATTCATCGACGACCATGCGGACGTGATGGCCGTGTTGCGCTCCACCCTGGCCGGGATGGTCGGCGCGGTCGGCGCGCTGGACGTCCCGACGCCCGAGGTCCCGGACGAGATCCCGACCATCGACTTCACCGCCGCCCAGGAGCTGATCGAGGCCGCGACCGGCGAGCAAACCGTGGGCGAAGCGGACCTGGCCCCGGCCCACGAGCGCTGGATCGGCGACTGGGCCCGGCGCGAGCACGGGTGCGACTTCGTGTTCGTGACCGGCTACCCCCAGGCCAAGCGGCCGTTCTACACCCACCCCGACCCCGCCCGTCCCGGCTTCACGAGCAGCTTCGACCTGTTGTTCCGAGGCGTCGAGCTGGTGACGGGCGGCCAGCGCCTCCACCGTTACGAGGACGTGATCGCCGCGCTCGGCGACCAGGACCCCGGCCCGCTGGGCGGCTACCTCGACGCCTTCCGTTACGGCATGCCGCCCCACGGCGGCTTCGCCATCGGGCTGGAGCGCTGGGTGGCCCGCCTCGTCGGTGCGGCCAACATCCGCGAGGTCACGCTGTTCCCACGGGACCTCAACCGCCTGAGCCCGTGATACCCGCTTGACCTAAAGCCTCCTTTAACTGGTTGGCTGGGCGGCATGCAGATGGACTTCAGCCACTGGATGGCGCTGGAGAGCGCGATGCAGGGGCAACAGCCGCGGCGCGCCTTCAGCGGGGCCACGCTGCGCCGCATCTGGGCGTTCGCCCAGCCCCACCGCCGGGCGCTGGCGGCGTTCCTGCTCTTCAGCATCGTGTCCGCCCTGCTGGCGGTGGCCACGCCGGTGCTCGCCGGCCAGGTGGTGGACGAGATCGTCGACGGCAAGAGCGAGGCCCGGGTCATCGGCCTGGCCGTGCTGATCGCCGCGATCGCGCTGGTGGACGCGGTCGTGGGGGTCGCCGAGCGCTGGCAGTCGGCCCGCATCGGCGAGGGCCTCATCCTCGATCTGCGCCGGGCGGTGTTCGGCCATGTGCAGCGCATGCCGGTCGCCTTCTTCACCCGAACCCGCACCGGCGCCCTGGTCAGCCGGCTGAACAACGACGTCATCGGGGCCCAGCGGGCCTTCACCTGGACGCTGTCGGGCGTGGTCAGCAACCTCATCACGCTTTTCCTCACGCTGGCGGTCATGCTGCGGCTGTCGTGGCAGATCACCGGGCTGGCGCTGATCCTGCTGCCCCTGTTCGTGCTGCCCGCCCGGCGCATGGGCGCCCGGCTCGCCCACCTGGAGCGGGAGGCGGCCGACCACAACGCCACCATGACCACCCAGATGACCGAGCGGTTCTCGGCCCCGGGCGCCACGCTGGTCAAGCTCTTCGGCCGGCCGGCCCGGGAGGAGGCCACGTTCGGCGACCGGGCCGAGCGGGTGGCCCAGATCGGCGTGCGCACGGCCATGGGCCAGTACGTGTTCCTCACCGCGCTGGCGCTGGTGTCCGCCCTGGCACTGGCCCTGGTGTACGGGCTCGGCGGCTGGCTGGCGCTGCAGGGACGGCTCGATCCCGGCACCGTGGTGACGCTGGCCCTGCTGCTCACCCAGCTCTACGCCCCGCTGACCGCGCTGGCGAGCGCCCGGGTCGACGCCATGACCGCCATCGTCAGCTTCGAGCGGGTGTTCGAGGTGCTCGACCTCGAACCGCTGATCCGCGAGAAGCCCGACACGGTGGCGGTCCCCGACGGGCCGGTCTCCGTGGAGTTCGACGGCGTGCGCTTCAGCTACCCGAGCGCCGACAAGGTGTCGCTCGCCTCGCTGGAGGAGGTGGCCACGCTGGACACGCGGGGCGGCACCGAGGTGATCCACGACGTGTCGTTCCGGGTGGAGCCGGGCCGCATGGTGGCGCTGGTGGGATCGTCCGGCAGCGGCAAGTCAACGATCGCGGCGCTGGCGCCCCGCCTCTACGACGTGGATGCCGGCGCGGTCCGCCTCGGCGGCGTCGACGTGCGGGACCTGTCCTTCGACACCATCCGCTCCACGCTGGGCCTCGTCACCCAGGACGGCCACCTGTTCCACGACACCGTGCGGGAGAACCTCCGCTTCGCCCGGCCCGAGGCGACCGACGACGAGCTGTGGGCCGCCCTGCGCACGGCTCGCCTCGCGCCGCTCGTCGAGTCCCTGCCCGACGGGCTCGACACCGTCGTCGGCGAGCGCGGCTACCGCTTCTCCGGCGGCGAGCGCCAGCGGCTGACGATCGCCCGCCTGCTGCTGGCCCGGCCCCGGGTCGTGATCCTGGACGAGGCCACGGCCCACCTCGACTCGACCTCCGAGGCCGACGTCCAGGCCGCGCTGGCCGACGCCCTGGTGGGACGGACGTCGATCGTCATCGCCCACCGGCTGTCCACCGTCCGCGAGGCCGACCTCATCCTGGTGATCGAGGCCGGACGGGTGGTCGAGCGGGGCACCCATGCCGACCTGCTCGCCGCGGGCGGGCGCTACGCGGAGCTCTACCAGACCCAGTTCGAGGACTCCCCGGTGGAGGAAGGGCACGCCGCGTAGGCGATACGTGGGCGTCAATCACTCTCGGCGCCAGCCAGCTTGACGGAACCCCCCAAATTCCCGGAGACTCACGGGTAACAAACGGGTCGCCGGCTCACGGCGTGCCCACGGGGATCGAGACGGGGTCGCTGGGGAGGGGGCGACCATGCGGTGGCGACCGCAACCCCGAGGGGAACCACCGATGGGCGATCGGTGCACGTGCGAGCTTGCGGTCCAGCCCCGGCGGGACGGGGGAACGGGAGGGACTAGTCCATGGGGCCGCGACGGGTTTCCATCAAGGTGAAGCTGGCGGGCGCGCTGGCAGTGCCTTTGATCGCGCTCATGGTCGTGTCGGGCCTCGAGGTCGCCCGCAGCCTGAACCACGCCGAGCAGGTACGGCGCCAGACCGACCTGGCCACCGCCGCGATCGGTCCGTCGGGCCTGATCACCGCCCTCCAGAACGAGCGCAACTTCACCGGCCTCTGGCTCCTGGGTGCGGATGACCTCGTCGACCTGCCCGTGAGCACCCTGTCCGAGGCCCGCACCGCCACCGACACCGCCCGCGAGGCGTTCGCGGCGGAGATCGAGGACAAGGGCGAGCAGGTCGCCCGGATCTACGGGCCCGGACTGGCCGCCCTCGACCGGCTCGACGCCCTGCGGGCCTCGGTCGACGCCTACAACGGCCCCCGCGTCGTCACCCAGTTCAACGACACGGCCAACCAGTCGTTCCTGGGCTACACGGACCTCGTCTCCGCGCTGACCGACCGCAACAGCGAGGTCATCACCCAGGTCGAGGACCACGAGCTGCGGCGCGGCGTGCAGCTCATCGACCTGTCGTCGCGCGAGGTCGACGCCATCGCCCGCTTCGTGCGCGTCTGCCTGCTCGCCGCGGTGACCGAGGACGGCCGCCTCGCCGATCCCGACGAGATCACCGACGCGTCGATGTTGGACACCCAGGCACTGAACATCCACTATCGCACCGTCGAGCTGGCCCAGGGCCGGTACGCCCAGGCGGGCCACGACCTGGCCGTCGAGAGCGAGGCCACCGGGCTCCTCGAGATGGGCCCCGAGGTGATCCGCACCGGTGTGGTCGACATCCCGGCGATGCTGGACGCCATCTCGCTGAAGCCGGACGAGAGCTACTACGGCTTCACCCACGACGTGTCGGCCATCCTCCAGGAGCGGGCCGACGACCTCAACGCTGCCGCCCAGACCCGGAGCCGCCTGTACCTGGGCGCCGCCGCCCTCGTCATGGCGGCGGCCGTCATCGCCATCATCTTCGTGTCCCGGTCGATCGTGCGGCCGCTCAACCAGCTCACCCAGCAGTCGATGGCCATGGCCGAGCGCCACCTGCCGACCGCGGTGCGCAAGGTCCTCGACACCCCGGTGGGCGAGGACGTCGACGTCCCCGAGCTCGCGCCCATCCAGGTGCGCACCAGCGACGAGGTGCGGGACGTGGCCGACACCCTCAACGTGGTGCAGTCGGCCGCCCTGGAGCTGGCCGTGGACCAGGCCATGCTCAGACGCAACGTGGCGGACGCGTTCGTGAACCTGGCCCGCCGCAACCAGAACCTGATCTCCCGCCAGCTCGACTTCATCACCGACCTGGAGCGCAACGAGACGCGCACCGGAACCCTCGACAACCTGTTCCGGCTCGACCACCACGCCACCCGGATGCGCCGCAACGCCGAGTCGTTGCTGGTCCTGGCGGGCGTGGAGGCGGCGCGGACGTGGGGCGAGCCGGTGAGCCTGGTCGACGTCGTGCGGGCCGCCGTGGGCGAGGTCGAGGACTACCAGCGGGTGACCATCACCACGATGGACACGGCCATGGTGGTGGGCTCTGTGGCCTCGGACCTGGCCCACCTGCTGGCCGAGCTGATCGAGAACGCGCTGAACTTCTCCCCGCCCGAGCTGACGGTCGAGGTCAACGGCCGGATCCAACCGGGGCACTACCTGCTGCTGGTCATCGACGAGGGCATGGGCATGGGGCGCGACGAGCTCCGAGGGGCGAACGACCGCCTCCAGCGCGGCACGGCGTTCACGGTGGCGCCGTCCCGCTACCTCGGCCACCACGTGGCCGGCAGCCTGGCCCGGCGCCACGGGATCACGGTGCAGCTGCACGACACCCCGTGCTCGGGCATCACGGCCTCGGTGGAGATCCCGACGAGCCTGCTGGCCGGATCCACGCTCGGCACCCCCGACGACGCCCGCCCCCAGGCCCTCCGGCCCGGCGCACCCGCCGCCCTGCCTCCGGCTCCCGCGCCGGCCGCTCCGCCGGCTGTGGCCTCGCCGGACTTCGATCCCTTCCCCACCCCGGCGCCGGCGCCGGCCCCTGTGGCTCCGTCCGCTTCGCCCCGGCCTGCGCACGCCGGCGGTCCCATCCCGGTGGGCCCGGCCGCGCTCTCCAGCGAGCCGATGCGCAAGCCGGCCATCTGGCCGGCCGCCGCCCCCGTCGGGAACAACGGGCACGACAACGGTGGGATCGAGGCGGATTTCTGGCAGACGCCCGCGGAGCTCGAGACGGTCGACCTGGCGTCACGCGCGTCGAACGGGAAGGACACGGATTCGGCGCCGCCGCTGGCCCACCGGGTGCCGGGAGCGCAGCCGCCCCAGACCGAGGTCCACGGCCTGCGCCGGGCTCCGGTCGGGGTCGCCGTCGCCCCCGACCAGCCGCCCGACGCCATGTACCAGCAGCTCAGCCAATACGCGGACGGCCTCGAGCGCGCCCGGCACGAGCACGAGGACTAGCCGGCCTCACACCAGCAGCAGTGTCTTGCCCAGGGTGGCCCGCGCCTCGATGGCGGCATGGGCGGCGGCCGCGTCGGTGAGCGCGTAGGTCTGGCCGACGGTCGGTCGGAGCTCGCCCGCGGCGGCCAGGGCGAAGGCCTGCTCCACCAGGCGGTACATGGCGGCGGGGCCTCCGCCCACGTCCGCCAGCGGGATGACCGCGATGTGGCGCTCGGCGACCGCCGCGCCGTCCACCGCCGCCCAACGGCCGCTGGCGGCGCCGTGGGGGAGGTAGCGACCACCGGGGCGGATGCGGGCGACGAGGGCGGGACCGACATCGCCACCGACACCGTCGAAGGCGACGTCGAGGCCGGCCGGTGCCGCCTCGCCGATCCGGTCCGGCCAGCCTTCGGCCGTGTAGTCGACCGTGGTCGACGCGCCCAGGGCACGGGCGTGGGCCCGCTTGCGCTCGTCGCCAGCCAGGCCGATCACCTCGGCGCCCGCCCGGCGGGCCAGCTGCACCAGCAGGCCGCCCACGCCTCCGCCCGCCGCGGTGACCACCACGGTCTGGCCCGGTGCGACCTCGGCGGCCTGGATCAGCGCCAGCGCGGTGCGCCCGTCGGCCAGCAGCGCCACGCCGTCCGCCACCGCCAGGCCCGGAGGCACCCGGTGGAGATCGTCCACCGCGGCCAGCGCCCGGCTGGCGTAGCCACCCCGGCCCCCGGTGGCTGCGACCACCTCGGCGCCCCGCCAGGTGGCGTCCACGCCGTCGCCCAGGGCGGCGACCGTGCCACCGACGCCGTTGCCCAGCACCACCGGGAAGGCCGACGCGGGCAGGCCGGGGAACGTCCCCGCCCGCATCTGCGTGTCCACGAACGTGATGGCGGCGACGGCCACATCCACCAGGACCTGGCCGGGACCGGGCTCGGGGTCGGGACGCTCGACGGCGGAAAGCACCTGCGGCGGGCCGGGCTGCTCGGCGAGGATGACGATCATGCGCGGGACCGTAAGTGCTCAAGGCGACTTGAGGTCAAGCCCTGGTCCCGCCCCCAACCGGGTCACGCCCACCGGCGAGATCGTCGCCATCGACCAGCGGGGCCTGTTCATGGGCAACCGGGGCTCCATCCACCGCGAGCCCCGCGCGATCGCCCGGCCCTGGCAGGTGCGGCGCTGGATCACCTGCGTGCTCGAGTACAAGGGCTGGGTGGCGCCGAAGTGGCTGCCGGGACGCTGGACTCCCCTGTTCTTCTGGGACGAGGCCGTGGCCCTGGCCGCGGGCCACCGTCCCTGCGCGCTGTGCCGCCACGCCGACTACGTCCGCTGGCTGGACGGCTGGGAGGCGGCCTTCGGCGACCGACCGCGCGCCGATCCCATGGACCGGGTGCTGCACGAGGCCCGGGTCTCGGAGCGGCGCCAGCGCCGGCACACCCGGCCGTGGACTGAGCTGCCCGCCGGCACGTTCGTGGCGCTGGACGGCGGCGAGGTCCCCGCGCTGGTGGTCGCCGACCGCCTCGTCCCGTGGTCGGCCGAGGGCTACGGCGCCGCGCGGGACCGGCCCGACCGGGGGTCGGCGACGGTCCTCACCCCGGCGCCGACCGTCGCGGTGCTGGCCCACGGCTACAGGCCGGTTCTGCACCCGAGCGCGTGACAGGATTGGCGGCCGTGGGGCGCTTCGACGGCAAGGTTGTGATCGTCACGGGCTCGTCCAGCGGCATCGGAGAGGCGGCCGCCCGCGCCTTCGATGCCGAGGGGGCGCAGGTCGTGGTCAACTCGTCCTCCTCAGTGGAGGCCGGCGAGAAGGTGGCGGCCTCGCTGGCCCAGGGGACCTACCTGCAGGCCGACGTGTCCGACGCGGGCGACGCCGAGCGGCTGATCGCCACCACGGTCGAGCGCCTCGGCCGGCTCGACGTCCTGGTCAACAACGCCGGCGTCACCAAGGTCATCGCCCACGCCGACCTCGACGCGGTCACCGACGAGGTCTTCCGGCGCATCCTCGAGGTCAACCTGCTGGGCACGTTCCGCCTGATCCGCCTGGCCATGCCCCACCTGCAGGCGAGCGGCGACGGCAGTGTGGTCAACGTGACCTCGGTGGCGGGCCTGCGCCCGACCGGCAGCTCGGTGCCCTACGCGGTGTCCAAGGCCGCCCTCAACCACCTCACGGTCCTGCTGGCCAACGTGGCCGGACCGTCGGTGCGGGTCAACGCCGTGGCCCCGGGCCTGGTCCGCACGCCGTGGACGGCCGACTGGGGCTTCGTGCACGACAGCATGAAGGACCGCGCCCCCCTGGGCCGCTCGGGCGAACCCGACGACATCGCGAGCGTGATCGTGAACGTGGCCGGCTCGCCGTACATGACCGGCCAGGTCGTCGCCGTGGACGGCGGCCTCAGCCTGCGCTAGTCCGCCCGTCGCTCCCCCCTACTCCTCCGCGATCCGGTCGATGCGCCGGAACGCGTCAACGACAAGCGCTCGGCCACTTGCCTGGGACTGCAGTGCAGCGTGACCGCGGCCTCACGACCGCCAATCCCGGCACCGCTACCGGTTGCCGAGGATCAGCTTCTCGATGCGCGTCTGGTGGACGGCGTAGATGAACGGGCCCGGCTCCTGACACGCTCGCTCGATCGCGTCGAGGTTGGACAGGAACCTGGCGGCCATCTCGTCGCCCGCCACGTTCTGGTTCGCCAGGCAGAAGCAGCGCACACGATGGGCCTCGACCGCCTCGCGCTCGGCCCGCGTGTAGCGGATCCGGGTGTCCTTCATGAGCACGGCCCAGCCGCGGCTCCCAGCCAGCTCGAGCCACTCGTCGTCGGCGACGTCCTCGTCCGCCGGGATGGTGTAGTGCTCCGACAGCGTAACGAGCCGCAGCCCAGCCGCCCGGAGCAGTCGGGGAACCTTGATGCGCCCCAGACTGCGGTCGAGGAAGAGGTCAGGCAGCCCGTCGGGATGCGACACGCACGACGTCCTCGAGCTGGCTGGTCGGAACGCCGAACTCCTCGCTGAGCTCGTCGAGCGACTCACCAGCCCAGAAGCGCCCCAGGACGTCCTCGACGCGCGCGCCACCTCGCTCGAAGACCGGGGCACCGAACGCCCGGCCCGGATCGACGACGACCTCCGCGTGCTCGTAGGCGGGCACATGGATCAGCCGCGGGTAGCCGTCGGCGGCGTACTCGATGCGCCGGAGGTAGGCCTCGATCACCTCGGTGAAGACGCGCTGGCCGCTTCGAACCACCACGAGGTCGAGCACCGACCGGCCCTCGGCGGTATCCCGGCGACTCTCGCCGTAGTCGAACAACAGCTCGGCGCCGTCGGTGTACAGCTTCCGAGACGCGAGCGCGTGCTCGACACCGAGGTCGCCTTGCAGTGCGAGCAGCGCGGGCCGGACACGCTGCATCGGCACCCCGCTCCGCCGGACAGCGGCCAGCACGAGCGTCTCCGCGAGCCCGACGAAGGGAATCGACGGCTCGCCCTGACGGTCAGGGGGTACGAACGTGACCACCGGGGCACCCGAGACTTCGGAACGACCAGGGGGACGTCGCACGTAGCCCTTCGCCCACGAGGCCAGCGTCGTGGGTGGCACGTCGACGACCCGGGCCGCCTCGGCGACCGTGTACAGGGGCAGATCGAACCGGAGCCGATCGGTCGTGGTCAGGACGGACCCTCCTCGTCGATGCCATTCAAGCAGCACTGACCGACGAGGTCGCGCCACATCACTCGACAGCCAGGTCCATGAGCGGGTACACGGACCGCTCGTCGACGAGCCCGTGACGCAGCAGCGGTTCGATCTCGACCTCGGTCCAGTCGGGCTTGTGGAGGAGCACGATGCCAGAACCGCGGTAGCGCAGCCATGGGTCAGCGGGGTCGGGGTGTGAGCTGGCTGCGAGATGTCGATCCTCGCCACGGGTCACGACGCAACAGAGGTTCCTGCTGAGCCAGGTTTCGACATCCCGCCCTTCGCTGAGTAGGCGCTGCTTGATCACCGTCTTGGGAATCACGTGCTCGGACACCGCGCTCCTGGTCCGTGCTGCGCTTCGGGAAGGTGCTGCGGTGCGGGCGGCCGTCGCGTGCATTGAGCCGCTGTGACGGTGGCATGCCGACGTACTTCGCCCGCCAGGCCAGCCACGCGTCGATGCTGTGGGATCTGCCGATGGAGGGCACGGCTCATTCAGGTCGAAGCGACGTGCCCGGGGTGGGAGTCGAACCCACATGGCCGTGAGGCCGGAGAGGTTTAAGCCCTCCGCGTATGCCAGTTCCGCCACCCGGGCTCTGGTCGCAGGCTAGGTCGGGTCAGGGTCGTCGTAGCCCGTGAGCTCGCCGTCGCCGCGGAACAGGTGGCGGCTGCCGTCGCTGTAGCGCAGCAGAGCCCGGCCGGAGAGGTGGGAGCCGTCGGCCGCCTCCAGCTGGAGGTCATGCTCCCCCGGTTCGAGGCGATGGGGGTCGCACGTGCGCAGGGTGACCTCCCAGTCGTTGGGACCCGGGCCCGGCTCGCCTTCCCGTACCACCACGAACACGTCCGCGTAGGCGACGCCGAGGTCGTCCTCGCCGACCTGTAACCGCTCCACCATCATCCGCGTCGAGCGCACCGCGGGCAGCGTAGCCATCCCCACCGGCCCGGGGGGAAGGCCCGGGACGGTCAGGCCGGAGCGTCGGCCACCGCGGGCTGGGGGCTCAGGGTGAGGTTCTCGCCGCTCTCAGGGTCGAAGAGGTGGGTGCGGAGCGGGTCGAACCACAGCTCGGCCTCGGTGCCGTCGGTGATCTTGCTGCCCGGGTCGAGGGCGATGACGAGCTGGCTGCGCATCCGCTCGCTGTCGAGCTCGCGCTCCAGCTCGTGGAGCTCGGCCTCCAGCTCGTGCGCGGCCTCGTAGGGGATGTAGGCGAACTGCTCGTTGCCCAGCCACTCGATGACGTCCACCGTGGCCTGGAAGGGCACCCCCGAGGCCAGCTTGGCCGCGTCGGCCAGGGCGGCGTCCTCGAAGCGCTCGGGGCGGATGGCCACGAACACGAAGGTCCGGTCGCCCACCGCCTCGCGGTGCTCCGGCGGCAGCTCGTAGGTCACGAACGGCAGCGTGATGCTGCCGTTCTCGACGGTACCGGGGAGGAAGTTCATGGGCGGCGAGCCGATGAACCCGGCCACGAACATGTTGATCGGCTGCTCGTACAGCTCCCGGGGCGTCGCCACCTGCTGGAGGATGCCGCGGCGCAGCACCGCCACGCGGTCGCCGAGCGTCATGGCCTCGGTCTGGTCGTGGGTGACGTACACGGTCGTGGTGCCCATGCGCCGCTGCATGCGCAGCAGTTCGGTGCGCATCTGGCCCCGCAGCTTGGCGTCGAGGTTGGACAGCGGCTCGTCGAACAGGAACGCGTCGGCCTGGCGCACGATGGCCCGGCCCATGGCCACCCGCTGGCGCTGGCCACCGGACAGGTGACCGGGCTTGCGGTCGAGGTGCTCGGTGAGCTCCAGGGTCTCCGCCGCCCCCTCCACCTTGGCCCGGATCTCATCCTGCGACAGCCCGCCCCGCAGGCGCAGCGGGAAGGCGATGTTCTCGAACACGGTGAGGTGGGGGTAGAGCGCGTAGTTCTGGAACACCATGGCCAGGTTGCGGTCGCGGGGCTTCTTGTCGTTGACCCGCTCGCCGTTGATCTCCAGGTCGCCGGAGGTGATGTCCTCCAGGCCCACGATCATCCGCAACAGGGTCGACTTCCCGCAGCCCGACGGCCCGACGAGGATCATGAACTCGCCGTCGGCGATCTCTAGGCTGACGTCGTCCACGGCGAGGAAGCCGTCGCCGTACTCCTTGACCAGGTTCTTGATGAGGATCTCGGACATTCGATCTGTTGTCCCTTCGGTCAGCCCTTGACGGCACCTGTCGTGAGCCCGGCGACGATCCGGCGCTGGAACGCCAGCACCAGGATCACGATCGGGATCGTGACCACCACCGACGCGGCCATGATCGCGGTGATCGGGGATTCGAACTGCGACGCGCCGGTGAAGAACGACAGCGCGGCCGGCACCGTGCGGGCCTTGTCGGTCGACGTCAGCGAGATGGCCAGCAGGAACTCGTTCCAGCAGAAGAAGAACGTGAGGATGGCGGTGGTGAACACCCCGGGCGCGGCCAGGGGCACGATGACCTTGCGGAACGCCTGCCAGGCCGTGGCCCCGTCCACCTGGGCGGCCTGCTCCATCTCCCACGGGATCTGGCGGAAGAAGGCCGACATCGTCCAGATCGACAGGGGCAGGGCGAAGGTCAGGTAGGGGATGATGAGCCCGATCCACGTGTCGTAGATGCCGAGCCCCCGCCACATGTTGAACAGCGGCCCGACCAGCGCCGCCTGCGGGAACATGGCGATGGCCAGCGCCACGGTCAGGATCACGCGCTTGCCCGGGAAGTCGAGCCGGGCGATGGCGTAGGCCGCGAACATGGCGACGATCACCGACAGCCCGGTGGCGATCAGCGCGATGCCGGCCGAGTTGCGCAGGGCGGAGGTGAACAGCGAGTCCGAGAACACGGTGTCGTAGTTCTTCCAGGTCCAGTCCTTCGGGAAGAACGTCGGCTTGGAGCCCCGGAACGTGCCCGGGTCCTTGAACGACAGCGACACCATCCACAGCAGCGGGAACAGCGCCCACAGCAGGATGAGCACGCCCCAGAAGGTCCACCAGTTGGCCGATCGGCGGCTGGCCATCGCTCAGTCCCCCCTCACCTGCGACAGGTCGGTCTTGAAGCCCTTGATGAAGACGAAGGCGATGAGCACCACGGTGAAGAACAGCAGCACGCTCACCGCGGAGCCGGCCCCCAGGTTCACCAGCGTGACGTTCTGCCGGTAGGCCAGGAACGACAGCGTCTCGGTGTTGTTGGCGCCCTGGGTCATGATGAACGGGTTGTCGAAGATCCGCCACGCGTCGAGCGTCCGGAACAGCAGCGCCACCATGATGGCGGCCTTCATGTTGGGCAGGACCACCTTCCACAGCCGTTGCGACGACGTGGCGCCGTCGACCGTGGCCGCTTCCAGCAGCTCGCCCGGGACCTGCACGAGGCCGGCCAGCAGCAGCAGCGAGATGAACGGCGTGGTCTTCCAGATCTCCGAGAAGGTGATGACGAACAGCGACGACCAGCGCTCGCCGAACCAGTTGAAGTCGCCGAGCCCGAACCACTGGTTGACGAAGCCCGAGTCGAGCTGGAAGGCGTAGCGCCAGATGTAGGCGGAGACGACGGTGATGATCCCGTAGGGGATGAGGATCCCGGTACGTATGAACCCGCGTCCCCGGATGATGCGGTACATCACCCAGGCGAACGCGAACCCGAGCACCAGCTCGACGGCCACGCTGAACAGGGTGATGATCGCCGTGGTGCCGAAGGCGCTCCACCAGATGGGGTCGGTGAGCACCGTGGCGTAGTTGGCCAACCCCACGAACTCCTTGCCCGCGGGGTCGGTGAGCCGATACTGGTAGGTGGACATGACCACCGCGTAGCCCAGCGGGTAGGCCGTGATCGCCACCATCACGATGAACGCCGGTGCGGACAGGATCAGCCCGAGGCGGCGCTCGTGCGCGGTGCGCTCGGAGTACTTGGGCCTGCGTGGGGCCTCGACGGGCGGCGGTGCGGCCTCGATGGTGGCGGTCACAGCAGCCGGTCCCCGCTCAGCACCTCACCCATGTAGGTGTCGGTGTCCTCGGGCGTGGCGGGCGAGTGGACGCTCGACGCCGGGTGCCAGGTCCGTTGCACCGAGGTGGACACGTCGCCGTAGTAGGGGGTGATCGGCCTCGGCCCGGCGCTGTCGATCGAGTCGCGGATCAGGTCGGCCATCGGGAAGGCCGCCCGCACCTCGGGGTCGTCGTAAGCCGCCGACCGGGCCGCCGGGTTGCCGGACTCGATCATGTACTGGACGTTGCTGGGCAACGAGGTGATGCACTTGGCCGCAGCCAGGGCCTCGTCCGGGTGGTTGGTGAACTTGCCGATGGCCAGGTCGATGCCGCCGAGGGGCGGAGCGCTCTGCTCACCGGCGGCCACCTCCGGGTAGCGGGCCCAGCCGATGTCGTCCACCACCGACTGGTCGATGGCCCCGGCCGCCACCGACTCCTTGGCCGCGCTGTAGACGTAGGGCCAGTTGACCATGAAGGAGCCTGCATCGCTCTGGAACACCGAGCGGGCCTCTTCCTCCCCTGCGGTGGAGATGTCGGAGGGGGCGGCCGGCGAGCGGGCCAGCTTGCCGATGATGTCGGCGGCGGCATCGCCGGCGGGCCCCGCCATCGACGGCGTGGCGTTGGCCCCCTTGTCGGCGTTCTCGATGATCTGGCCGCCACCTGACACGACCAGCGCGTTGATCCACACCATGTAGCCCTCGTAGCGCCGGCCCTGCACGCCGATGCGCTTGTTCTGGTCCTCGGCCGCCTGGATCATCTGGTCCCAGGTGAAGTCGGGGGACGTGGGGTCGACGCCCGCAGCCTGCGCGACCGACTTGCGGTACCAGAGGAGCTGGGTGTTGGCCCAGAACGGCGGGGCGACGAGCTGGTCGTTCCAGTAGGCCGTCTCCAGGGGCGCATCCAGCACGCCCTGCGTGAAGGTGGCGACGTCGTCGGGATTGGTGATGGGCAGGAGGTAGCCGGCGTTGGCGAACTCGGCCACGAACGGCGGGTCGAGGCTCATCAGATCGATGGAGCTGTCCTGGGCCGCCAGCCGGCGCACCAACTGCTCGCGCTGGGCGTCGGCCTCGTTGGGCAGCACCTGGGTCGAGATCTTGAAGGCACCCTCGGACTGCTCGGAGCACTGCTTGGCCAGCGTGGCCTGGCCCCCGTTGTCGGGATTGATGTACCAGGTGAGGTGGGCGGGGCCGCTCGACTCGCCGCCACCGCTGCTGCACCCGAACAGGGCGACAGGCCCAGCGAGGACCATGGCCATAACGACCGCCCTCCGGCGCGATCCCAGCGCTCTCGGTCCCGTCATGGCGACCCCCTCGATTGTGCAGCGGCGCTCCGTGAGTTACCCGCTACCGACAATCGTATGCCTCCGGCTTACGCCACGCTTGCCCGAACGTGAACGGGAAGCGACCGCTAGGCGGCGAGCTCGTCCTCCGCGGCAACGGCCTGCCACAACGCGGCCCGGGCGCGGTCGGCGCCGACGCCCGCCAGCCGGTTGGCGGCCACCACGCCCTCCACCATGTCGGCCACGACGGCCCCCCACGGCCGGTCGCGGAGGGCCACGGCCACCGTCACGCCGGGGCCGCGGCGCACGATCGAGCGGGACACGCCCGGCAGGCGGGGCGGGCTGCGGAATGAGGGGGCGCGCAGGCCCTGGGC
>JBKPRS010000423.1:0-6609 GCA_046734695.1 Actinomycetota bacterium
CTTCATCTGCGGCGATTACCCGACGGCCAAGGCCACCATCGCCCAGCTGATCGAGGACGCCGGCTTCGAGCCGGTCGACCTGGGGTCGAACCACGACGCCGCGGCCATGGAATCGCCCCGCAGGCCGGGATCCGTCTACGGCGAGGAGTACCGGCTCCCCGAGGCCCTCGCCGTCGCCGAAGCGGTGGCGCACGGCCGCGACATCCCTCTCCCGCCCACGTACGACCTGGATCGAGGCAACGCTTGACCGCAACCGTCGACATCCTGCACCCCGAGCGCCCCAAGCGGGTCCTGTTCGTCGCCTCGAACCCGGCCGTGTCCAGCGTGACCGGCTGGCCCGTGGGGTTCTGGTGGGCCGAGCTCACCCATCCCTGGTGGGAGTTCACCGAGCACGGCTACGAGGTCGAGATCGCCAGCCCCGACGGCGGCGCCCTGCGCGGCGACTCGTGGAGCGACCCGCGGGACGAGAGCGGGTACTCGGCGCACGACCTGCTCAGCCTGGGGTTCATCGACTCACCCGCCCATGCCTCGCTGGTCGAGGCGACCACTCCCCTCTCCGATGTGGCCGTCGACGCCTTCGACGCCGTGCTGTTCGTCGGTGGTCAGGGCCCGATGTTCACCTTCGTCGACAACGACCGGGCCCAGCGTGTGCTGAGCAGCTTCTACGACGCCGGCAAGGTCACCGGTGTCATCTGCCATGCGACCGCCATGCTGCTCACCGCCCGGCGCGCCGGCGGCGACCTCCTGGTCGACGGCAAGACGTGGACCGGCTTCGCCAACGCCGAGGAGCGGTTCGCCGACGACTTCGTCGGCCGTCACATCCAGCCGTTCTGGATCGAGGACGAGGCCCGCAAGCTCGACGGCACCAACTTCATCGTCCAGGGACCGTTCAAGGCCCACGCCGTCCGGGACGGCAACCTCGTCACCGGCCAGCAGCAGTATTCGGGGACCGCAGCCGCCCGGCTGATGATCGCCGCCCTCGGGACCTGACCGTCTCCTAGCATCGCCCGATGGCTGGGCGGGTCGAGCTCTCGGCGTCGACGTGGCGCCAGCCGTGGCCGCCCCCGATCAACCCGGGGCGGTCCGTGGTGCTCGGCCAGATCGCCGACCGGATCCTGGCTCGGGGCAGCCGGCGGGTCCGCGTGGCCGTCGACGGTCGCACGGCCGCGGGCAAGACGACCCTCGGCCACGAGCTGGCGCGGCGCCTGGTGGACGCCGGCCGGGTCGTGCTGCGGGCATCGCTCGACGACTTCAAGCGGCCCTGGGCCGAGGCCCACTGCTACGACCGCGTCTCCGGCGCGGGCTACTACCGCAATGCCTTCGACCTCGCTGCCATCCGTGATCTGCTGCTGGCGCCGGCCCATCCGTCCGGCACGGGACTGGTGGCGCTGTGCAGCATCGACCCGCTCACCCAGTTCGACCACTCGGCGACGCGGGTCCCGATGCCGGAGGACGGGATCCTCGTGGTCGACGGCGTGTTCGCGCTCCGTCCCGAGCTGGACCCGTACTGGGACCTGCGCATCTGGGTGGACGTCTCCCCCGGGCTGTCCCTCCACCGGGGCACGGGCCGGGATGCCGCCCGCGAGGGAGCCTCGCAGGCCGAGGCCCTCCACCGGGACCGCTACGGGCCGGCAGAGGCGATCTACATCGCGGAGGTCGACCCCGTCGCCCGGGCCGACATCGTCGTCGACAACACCAGCGTCGACCGCCTACGAGTGGTCCGTGGCTGACCTGCCGCGGTCGCGGCGCTGGCCTATACCTAGGGGGGTATGCTGGTTGCCCGACCGGACAACGAGGAGTTCGCCCATGCAGCTGCCCGACGAGGTCGTCGACGACGTACGCAAGCGCCTGCGACGCGCCGCGGGCCAGGTGGTCGCGATCGAGCGGATGCTGGCCGAAGGTCGGGAGTGCCGCGACGTCGTGACCCAGCTGTCGGCCGCCACCAAGGCGCTCGAGCAGGCAGGGTTCAAGCTGGTCGCCGCCGGTCTCAGCTACTGCCTGGAGAACCCCGCCGACGCCACCGCCGATGGCTATCCGATCGAAGCCGTCGAGCGCATGTTCATGAAGCTCGCCTGACCCTGGAGCGCACCATGGCCATCATCCCCTGTCCCTCGTGCGGCCAGAAGAACCGGCTCCCGGTGGCCGCCGGCGGCACCCCGGTGTGCCCCCGCTGCAAGACGCCCTTGCCCTGGCTCGTCGAGGCTGCCTCCGACACGGTCGACGCCGCGCTGCGCACCAACGTGCCCGTGCTCGTGGACCTGTGGGCCCCCTGGTGCGGGCCCTGCCGCATGGTGGCGCCGATCCTGGAGCAGATCGCGGTCGAGCGCGCCGGACGGCTCAAGGTCGTCAAGGTCAACGTCGACGAGCTGCCCGAGGTCTCCGCCCGCTACGGCGTGCAGAGCATCCCGACGCTGCTGCTGGTCTCGGACGGGCGCGAGATCGCCCGCCAGATCGGTGCCGCCCCGAAGCCGGCGCTGATCCGCTGGCTGGACGAGCACCTCGCCGCCCCGACGCGGTAGAACATCGTTCTACCGCGTCGATCGTGGGGACCGACCGGCCCGAGGAGGTCGCCGAGGCCGGGGACGCGTACTACTTCCCGGCCGGCCACGTCCTGATCTACGACGAGCCGAGCGAGGTGCTGGAGTTCAACCCGGCGGCTGCCCTGGCCGATCTGATGGATCACATCGAGCGGCTGGCGTCGGGCGCCTCGCAAACTTGAGGGATGAGCACCGAGGTCTCGTACTCCTGGCGCGGTCCGATCACCGACGACGAGATGGTCGACCTGGTGCAGTCGCACGGCGGCCGAGCCGAGGCCGGCTGGTGGGATCGGGTCCGCCCGCACAGCCTCGGCTGGATCAGCGCCCGCGGCGCTGACGGGCTCCTCGTCGGGTTCGTGAACGTCGCCTGGGACGGCAGCGACCACGCCTTCCTCATCGACACGAAGACCCGCGCGAGCCACCAGCGCCAGGGCATCGCCACCGAGGTGGTGCGACGGGCCACCCTCCAGGCCAAGGCCGCCGGCTGCGAGTGGCTCCACGTCGACTTCGAGCCCCACCTCGGGCCGTTCTATCTCGCGGCCTGCGGCTTCCGCCCGACCGACGCCGGCCTCATCCGCCTCTACGGTGACGACGAGGGCGAGGGCGCGGGCGCGGGCGACGGCTGACCCCGGCGGGCACCCTCCTGCTCCGGGACGTCGTGGTACAGGCCGAGCAAGGTGAGGTCGTAGGGACCTTGGTCAGGCCGGCTAGGGGGCCATCTGCTCCATCGGAGCGTCCCGGGGAGTGGTGAGGCCGGGGATGGCCCCGGGCGCGGCCAGCACGAGCACCCCGAGGACCAGCAGGACCGCTGCGGTCCCGTAGGTGGCGGCCCGGCGCCACGGGACGGTCTTCTCGAACGCGATGAGCCCGGCGACGACGGCCATCCACGTGACGCTCATCACCCCCAGCGCGAAGAGCGAGGCCATGAGGGCCCAGCAACAGCCGACGCACCAGGCGCCGTTCCTGGCCCCCATCTGGAGCGCGCCGGACGGGCCGTCGCGCCACGAGCCGAGCAGCGAGCCGAGCGGGCTGCGGCACTTGCCCAGGCAGACATCCTTCAGCGGCGTGAGCTCGTACACGGCGGCGACGACGAGCGTGGCGCCGGCCAACCACCGCCCGGCCTGATCCCACGTGAACAGATCGCCGGGGAGCGCGCCCAACGCCGCGCCGAGCCCGAACGCGACGACGCCGGCGACGGTCCATGTGAGGAGGTAGCCGGTCGTGAACAGCATCGGCGACAGGGGCGAGCGCTGCCGCGTCATGCGGGAGTAGAGCGCCACGGTCGGCGAGACCGAGGGGAACATCATCGCGGCCATCATCACGACCCAGATGCCGAGGAACCAGCCGAACGAGCCCAGGCCAGTCCAGGGCCCCTCGTCCATGCCCCGCATCTGATCGCCGGTCCACCACCAGCCCAGCGCCGCCAGGCCGAACAGCAGGGCGACGAGGCCCAGCCGGGCGCGCACCGCGGACAGCGCAGGGGCCAGTCCCCCCGTGGAACGAACGCCCGCCTGCGCCGGGACGCTCATCGCATCAAGCGGCCCAGGTGAAGTCGGAGGTGGAGAGGCCGGTCTTGCCCTCGTACTGGATCCCGAACGCGTCGATGCGTGACCGCTTCGCCTCGGCCATCGTGAGGTTCGAGCCGACCGGATGGAACATGCCGTCGAAGCGCACCGGCCGGCCGGTCTCGATGCCGAACGGCACGATGTCCTCGATCTCGAAGTCGATCACGTCCCCGATGCGGACGGTGTGGCGCAGGCCGTCGTCGACGACCTCGATCGGCGCCCGCTCCGCGCCGAGGATCTCCCCCACCAACGGAGCCAGCGCCGCCATCGGCCCGCCCAGTTGCCCGCTGAACACCTGGATCAGCTTGTCGAACTGCTCGTCGTTCGCCGCGTCGTCGACGAACACGCCCAACCGCCAGTTCCCCTCGGTCATGACCTTGGGCGTGTCCGCGATCGCGGCCACCACCAGACCGCCGACGTCCGTGCCCTCGATCTGGCCCTCGCGGATGTTGAAGACGAGGGTGACCCGGCAGAAGTCGTAGGTCGCGCCGTGGTCGAACGAGAGGTTGCACGGGCACATCAGCTCGCACGAACACGTCTCGACATAGCTGCCCGTCAGGTTCCACGCCATGGCCGCCCCTTTTCGTGTTGCCCGAGTCTTCCGCTCGGCCGGGGACACGTCAATCAGGCCTGAGCGGTGAGGTCAGCGGAACCGTGGATCGTTGCCGCTGTTGGTGCTGACCTGCAGGTGGAGGGCCTTGGCTACGTCTGCCCAGTCGACGAGGGAGAAGTTCGTGGGGTCGCGGTCCTCGTCGACGCCGGGACCGGTCTCGGGCTCGTCGTGGCTGACGAGAAGGCCACGGCGGTACTGGCCGACGGGACGGTTGGTGACCGCCAGGCCGTCGGAGCCGTTGATGTCGTCGACCCCGTCGCCCCGGACCAGGAACGTGCCGAGCGAGCGGTTCCCGGGCGCCGTCGAGTACACGGCGTAGCGGTCGTCGCCCTGGCTGGACACGATCACGTAACCGGTTGCGCCGGGGCCGTGGTACACGTCGACGCCCTCGGCATCGGCGACGAGGTTGGGGCCGCCGAACCCGGTGTCGTCCTCGTCGACCAGCACGCACTCCCGACGTCCTCCTGCGCGGCGTAGAGGGCGCCGTTGCGCTGATCGACGGAGAGCCCCTCGAGCTGCGGGAGCACGCCCGGGTCCTCACAGGGCACCCACGTCGTGCCGCCGGGCAGCGGGAGCTCTGCGGGCATGGCGAGGCGCTGGACCGCGGTGTAGCCGAACGCGTCGCCCTGCGCCTCGATCTCCGCGGTCGCGATCGTGGTGCGGCCCTCCTGGGTCACCACGGCGATGGCCGTCCCCGGACGGGGCTGGTACACGGCGAGGCCGTAGGCGGTGTGCTCGTCGGCGACCGCCGCACGATCGGGGTTGAACAGGAAGGCCTGCTCGGGGGCGGTGACCTCGGTCAGCGGCGTGGCGGCATCGGCCCCGGCCGGGTCGATCACCCAGAACCGGAGCTGGTCGTTGAACCGGTCGGAGACCACGGCGACGTCGACGGTCCGGCCGGCGAGCGAGAGGCCGTAGGCGATGTCGAGGTTGTTGTACCGGCCGTCGATCCCGTCGGCGCGTGGCGCGGGCGTGGCGGGGAGCGACTGGATCTCCTCGTCGGCGAGGTCGTAGACCCGCAGGCCACCCTCCTTGGCGGTGACGATCACGATCGACTTCGTGCTGTCGCCCGGGTGGACCCAGATGGCCGGGTCGTCGCCCGAGGCGTTGCCGCCCTCGTCGTCGTCGTAGAGCACCGGGGTCTCGTTGTCGGTGGTGACCAGGGCAGGGCCGGCCGCCGGCGACCCGGCGCCGCGGACATGCGGGCACCGGCCGGTGTGGCGAGGACGGCGATCAGCGGAAGAGCAAGGAGGAACCCGAGCGAGCGTCGCATGCGCGGGAGCCTCGCGGCCGTCCCTGGCGTGCAGATGGCCTAGAGGTGAAGCCTCGCCGAACGTTCGCGGACAATGTTCCAGCTCGGGTTCGAAGGTGCACCACCCTTCGTGGCGTCAGGGCGTCCTCGCTTCACCACACGCCGGGGAACAGACGCCGGCGGGTGGCGGCGAAGCGGCGATACGGCTCGCCCAACCCGTCCTGCAGCGCCCGCTCCTCCGAGTGGATGCGCACGACGAGCCCGGCCGTCGGCACCAGGACGAGCGTCGCCAGCGACGCCCAGTCGCTCAGCGCCAGGCCGAGGCCGGCGAAGAAGACGATCATCCCCGTGTAGGACGGGTGACGCACCCACCGGTAGGGACCGGAGTCGACGACGGTCTGCCCGGGATGCACGCGGACATCGACCGTGAAGAACCGACCCAGGGTGAGGATCGCCCACTGCCGGATCAACAGGCCGGCCGCCATCAGTGCGATGCCGACAACGAACAGCGGCCAGCGGGCCGAGGTCATCGTGGCCTCATGCCGCTGGGCGAGCACCAGCCCGGCGGCCAGCCCACCAGCGACGGCGACGATCACCACCGGCAGGCTCCAGCGCTCGGACCGGGCTCCGCTCCGGTTGAAG
>JBKPRS010000424.1:0-5971 GCA_046734695.1 Actinomycetota bacterium
GGAGAGACATCGCTCCGTTGCTCCTGTCCGTCGGGCCACCCGCCTCTCGAGCGACCTGCTGTGTGGCTGCACCGTACGGACCCCGGGGCGGGCGGCCATCGGGGAACACCCCCGGCCCATCACCGCCACCCGTAGGGGATCCTCACGCGCCCCCGGGGGACGACCCCGCTCCGCGGTCGGCTGGCCCCCGGTCGCGGCAAAAGGCCTTGCCCGGCCTGGCCGGGCCCCTGTCGTCGTGTGGCAGCGGCCGGGTCCGCCCGGGCGCCGGCAGCTATCCGCCGGCCCAGCTCTTGCGGTCGAGCGGCCCGCGAGCTCGCCTACGCGATGTCGGTGTCGTCGGTGTGGCCCGTGTGGTCCTAGCGGCCACTGGCTCGTCGTCGGCGTGGCGGCGGGGCCGCTGGTCCGAGCGAGCCGATGTCGGTGTCGTCCGGCCCCAGGATCGATAGCGGACCGTCAGCCGGTGGCGCTCGTCCGAGCGAGCCGATGTCGGTGTCGGTGTCGGTGCCGGTGTCGTCGGTGTGGCGCCGCGGCTGACGGTGCGAGCCGAGGTCGTAGCGGACCGTCAGCCGGTGGCGCTGGTCAGAACGAGCCGATGTCGGTGTCGTCCGGCCCCGGCATCGACAGCTCGTCCAGCCCGTCGATCTGGTCGAGGTCGCCGAGGTCGTCGTCCAAGCCGCTGTCGTAGCCGTCGTCCAACTGCGGGTCGAGGCCGCCGCCGGTGTCCAGCCCGCCTCCGAACTCGCCGCCGCCGTCGTAGGGATCGTCGCCGGGCTCAGGGCCGAGGCCGGGCGCGCTGCCGTCGTACGGATCGTCCATCGGGTCGTGCTCGGCCCCCGCGCCGGGCGCGCCGGCGTCGTAGGGGTCGGTGACACCGTCGCCGTCGGCGTCGATCCCGGGCGCGCTGGTGTCGTAGGCGTCGTCGATGCCGTCGCCGTCCGCGTCCCCGCCTGCGCCGCTGTCGTAGCCGTCGTCCACGCCGTCGCCGTCGGCGTCGTGGTCGTCGAAGTCGTCAGCGACGTCGGAGTAGCCGGCGTCGAGCCCACCTTCGCCGGACAGGCCGGTCCCGCCGTCGTCGGGACCCGGCGACTCGCTGGGGTCGCCGGGGGCCGTGGTGCCGCCGTCGCCGGCCTCGGGCTCCACGGCCAGGGACGCCGGGGGGCCGTCATCGGCCTCACCCTGCCCGAACGACAACGAGGTCTCGATCTCGGGGTCGAGGCCCGCGCCGCCGCCGTCGCCGCCGCCCGGATCGGGCTCGGGCGGCGGCTCCACGCCGTTGTCGCTGTCGAAGTCCGCCGTCACGGCGCCGAAGGCGTCGCCGTCCGGGGTGGCGGCCGCCTCCCAGGCCGCCTGGGCCTGCGCCGGAGGCAGGGTGTCGGCCACCAGGCCGAACGCCTCCGACAGGTCGGCCGGGTCGACGTCGTCGTAGCCGAAGCGCTCCAGGTACGCGGATGGGTCTGCGTTGTAGGCGGCCTGTTCCGCCGGATCGAGCATCACGCCGCGCAGCACGTCGAGCAGTGACATGCCGTCCATCCTGTCCTCCTGAGTGCCTTCGCGCCCCGGTGGCGGCCGGGGATACCCATCACGCTACGGGCCGGTCCCTCCGGGGGCATCGGGGAACACCCCTAGTGCCCCCCGATCGTCGCCGAACGCAGGGATTGTTTGACAGTCGGCTTGCAATGCCTTTCAACTGTCGCCGATGTCCACGTCGCTCGTCATCGTCGAGTCGCCGGCCAAGGCGCGCACCATCGCGCGGTACCTGGGCGACGACTTCGTGGTCGAGGCGTCGATCGGCGCCGTCCGGGACCTCGAGCCCAAGGGGCTCGCGGTGGACATCGACGACGGGTTCAAGCCCACCTACGTGGTGCCTCCCACCCGGCGTGACGTGGTCAAACGCCTCCGGGCCCTCCTCAAGCAGGCCGACCAGCTCTATCTCGCCACCGATGAGGACCGCGAGGGCGAGGCGATCGCCTGGCACCTGACCGAGGTGCTCAAGCCGGCCGTGCCCACCCGGCGCATGGTGTTCCACGAGATCACCCGCGCTGCCATCGAGGAGGCGGTCACCAACTCGCGGGACATCCACGCCGGCCTGGTCGACGCCCAGGAGGCGCGGCGCATCGTCGACCGCCTGTTCGGCTACCCGGTGTCCGAGGTGCTGTGGCGCAAGATCGACAGGGGCCTGTCGGCGGGGCGGGTGCAGAGCCCGGCGATCCGCCTGGTGGTCCAGCGTGAGCGCGAGCGCATGGCGTTCGTGCCCGCGGGCTACTGGGACCTCGTGGCCGCGTTCGGCACCGCGCCCCCGTTCCAGGCCACGCTGGTCGGCCTCGACGGCAACCGCGTCGCCACCGGCAAGGACTTCGACAACCAGGGTCGGGTCACCCGCGAGGACGTCGTGGTGGTGGACGAGACCGCGGCGCGTGGCCTGGTCACGGCGCTCGACGGGTCCACGTTCACCGTGTCGGCGGTCGACGAGCGCCCCTACCGCAGCTCCCCCAAGGCGCCGTTCATCACCTCCACGCTGCAGCAGGAGGGTGGCCGCAAGCTGGGGCTCACGTCCCGCCAGGTCATGCAGGCCGCGCAGGCCCTCTACGAGGGCGGCTACATCACCTACATGCGGACCGACTCGGTCACGCTGTCGAGCGAGGCACTGGCTGCGGCCCGGTCCCAGGTGCGGGAGCTGTACGGCGACAAGTTCCTGCCCGAGTCCCCCCGCGCCTACCGCAGCACGGTCAAGAACGCCCAGGAGGCGCACGAGGCCATCCGGCCCGCGGGCGACCGCTGGCGCACCCCCGGCCAGCTCCAGGCCGAGCTGCGCAGCAACGACCAGCGCCGCCTCTACGACCTGATCTGGAAGCGGACCCTGGCGTCGCAGATGGCCGACGCGCTGGGCAAGACGGTCTCGGTCCGCATCGAGGCGCCGCTGGCCGAGGCCCGGACGGACGGTCCCACCACCACCGAGTGGGCGGCGTCGGGCCGGACCATCACGTTCCCGGGCTACCTGCGGGTGTACGTCGAGGGCTCCGACGACCCCGAGGCCGACCTCGACGACCGCGAGCGCCTGCTGCCCGACCTGGTCGTGGGCCAGGTGCTGCCCGATCCGGCCGTCGAACCGGTGGGCCACACCACCCAGCCCCCCGCCCGCTTCACCGAGGCCTCGCTGGTCAAGCGGCTGGAGGAGCTGGGCATCGGCCGTCCCTCCACGTGGGCGTCGATCATGGGAACGATCCAGGAGCGCGGCTACGTGTGGAAGAAGGGCCAGGCGCTGGTGCCGTCGTGGTCGGCCTTCGCCGTCGTCCAGCTGCTGGAGGGCCACTTCTCGGCGGAGGTCGACTACACCTTCACGGCCCGCATGGAGAACCAACTCGACGAGATCGCCACCGGATCTCGGGAGCGGGTGCCGTTCCTCCACGCCTTCTGGTTCGGCAACGGCAGCGAGGGGCTCACCACCCTGATCGAACACGCGATGGCCAACGCCGATCCCGCGGTGGTGAACGCCATCCCCCTGGGCAAGGACCAGGACGGCGAAGTCGTCATGGTGCGCAACGGCAAGTTCGGGCCCTACCTGAAGCGGGCCGCGGACACCGTGTCGGTGCCGGCGGACCTGCCGCCCGACGAGCTGACCATGGCGCGGGCTCTCGAGCTGCTGGCCGCGCCCAAGGGCGACGAGCCCATCGGCACCGATCCCGAATCGGGCCTGCCCGTGTTCGTCAAGAGCGGACGGCACGGGCCGTATGTCCAGCTGGGTGACGCCGAGACCCTCCCGGAGGGCGCGAAGCCCAAGACGGCCTCGGTGTTCAAGGACATGGATGCCGCCAACCTGCCTCTCGAGGTGGCGTTGCAGCTCCTGACCCTGCCCCGGACGGTCGGTGTCGATCCCGCCACCGGGGAGGAGATCATCGCCCGGAACGGGCCGTTCGGGCCCTTCCTGAAGAGGGGCGACGACACCCGCAACCTGGCCAAGGAAGAGGACATGCTCACGGTCTCCCTCGAGGAGGCCCGGCGGCTGTTCGCCGAGCCCAAGCGCCGGGGCCGGGCGTCGGCCGCCCCGCTGCGGGAGCTGGGGCCCGACCCGGTGAGCGGCAAGCCGATCGTGGTCAAGGACGGCCGCTTCGGTCCCTACGCCACCGACGGCGAGACCAACGCCTCGCTGCGCGAGCGGGACGGCGACACTGTCGAGGGCCTGACCCTGGACCGGGCCGCCGAGCTGTTGCAGGCCCGGCGGGATGCCGGACCGTCGACCCGGGGCCGCAAGCGGGCGCCCGCGAAGACGGCCGCCAAGAAGTCGACGGCCAAGAAGGCGGGCGCCGCCAAGAAGGCGACCGCCAAGAAGACGGCGGCTGCGAAGAAGGCGACCGCCAAGAAGGCGCCGGCGAAGAAGGCCGCGGCCAAGAAGTCCGCGTCGTAGCGGCGTGGCCCGGTTCATCGTCTTCGAGGGGGGCGAGGCCAGCGGCAAGTCGACCCAGTCGGCCCGGCTGGCGGCTCGCATCGGCGCCGTCCACACGCGGGAGCCGGGCGGAACGGCGGTCGGCAGCGCCCTGCGGTCGTTGCTGCTCGACGCCCGCACGGCGCAGCTCGACGACCGGGCCGAGGCGTTGCTCATGGCGGCGGACCGGGCCCAGCACGTGGCCGAGGTGGTCCGTCCGGCCCTGGCCGCGGGTCGCCACGTTGTGTCGGACCGGTACATCGGCTCGACCCTGGCCTACCAGGGCTACGGCCGGGGCCTGCTGGTCACGGAGCTGAGGCGCCTGTCCGCCTGGGCGGCCGGCGGGCTGTGGCCGGACCTGGTCGTGCTGCTGGACGTGCCGCCCGGGGTGGCGATGGCGCGCCTGGGCGATGCCCCGGACCGGATGGAGGCCGCGGGCGCGGACTTCCACGACCGGGTGGCCCGGGGCTACCGGGCGCTGGCGGCCACCGAGGCCGACAGCTGGGTCGTGGTCGACGGCACCGCGTCACCGGAAGAGGTGGCCGCCGCCGTCTGGCGAGCGGTGACCAGCCGGCTACCCGACCTGGCGGACTCGGCCGCCTCCCCCGACCCGGGCCTGGGCCCGGGCGCCGAGGTGGACCTGCGGTGAACGAGCTTGCGGCGCCGGTCGATCCTGCGGTCGCTGACGACCCATGGCGGGAGGTGGTGGGCCAGCCGGGCGCGACCCGCCAGCTCGCGGCCGCCGCGCAGTCCCCGGTGCATGCCTACCTGCTCGTCGGCCCGACGGGCGCGGGCAAGCGGGCACTGGCGCGGGCGTTCGCCGCGACGGTCCTGTCCTCGGGGACGGCGCCGGGCAGCGACGACCACGAGCGGCACGTGCGCCTGGCCCTGGCCGAGCAGCACCCGGACCTGCGGGTGGTCGAGCCCGAGGGCAACACGTTCCGCAAGGGCGACGCCGAGCGGGTGGTGCGCCACGCCACGCTGGCGCCCATCGAGGGCGGGCGGAAGGTCATCGTGGCGGCCGGCTGCGAGGCCATGGAGGACGAGGCGGCCGGCTACCTGCTCAAGACCATCGAAGAGCCGCCCGCTTCGACCATCTTCGTGCTGCTGGCCACCGAGGTCGTGCCCGAGCTGGTGACGATCGCCAGCCGCTGCGTCCGGGTCGAGGTGTTCGCCCTGGCCGCGGAGGTCGTGGCCGAGGCGCTGGTCGCGTCGGGTGTGCCTCCGGAGGCCGCGGCCACCGCCGCCGCGGCCGCGGGTGGCGACCTCGAGCGGGCCCGCACGCTGGCGACCGACGACCGGTTGGCGCTCCGTCACCAGGCCTGGCGGGACGTGCCCCGGCGGCTGGACGGCACCGGGCATCGGGCCGCGGAGGTCGTGGCCGAGCTGCAGTCCATGATCGGCGAGGCCCTGGGCCCCCTGCAGGCGCGCCAGGCGGACGAAGCCGCGGCGCTCGACGAGCAGATCGAGCGCTTCGGCCTGCGAGGCGCGGGCAAGCGTGACCTGGAGGATCGCCACAAGCGGGAGGTGCGGCGGTTCCGCACGGCCGAG
>JBKPRS010000425.1:0-12567 GCA_046734695.1 Actinomycetota bacterium
CAGGTGGGCGCCGTGCCCGGCTCCCTCGACCACCGCCAGCTCGCCCCGCGGCGCGACCCGGGCCAGCTCGTTCGTGGCCCGCCGGTGGTGGGGCCGGGCCTCGGACCCGTGCGCCGCCAGCACCGGGACCGCCAGCGCGGCGGCGGTGTAGGGCGGGGGCGCGGGCGGGCGCACCGAGCGCAGGTCGGCCAGCAGGGCCGGGCCCTCGGCCCGGCGCTCCTCCCGCATGCTCGCGGGCATCCGCTCCCAGATGTCGTCGCCGATCAGGCGGCGCAGCATCGACTCGGCCGCGTCTCCCGGGTCGATGTTCTCGCCGCCGTCGAACGGGGGGCGCCGGCCGGCCAGGTCGCCGCCCATGCCCGGCCACGCCGCCTCCCACATCCTCGGCGCCTCGTAGGCCAGGACGGACCGGGCCAGGTCGGGCCGGCGCTCGGCCAGGGCGAGGCAGATCACGCCGCCGAAGCTGTGGCCGACGAGCACGGAGGGCCGAGCGGCCACGACTGCGGCCAGGTCGTCCACCTGCTGGTCGAAGGACGTGGCCGGCCCCAGCACCAGCGAGCGCCCGTAGCCCCGGCGGTCGTAGCGCACGACGCAGTGGTCGTCCATGAGCTCGCGGCGGACCCGCAGCATGCCGCCGGCCCGGTCCATGGCCCCGTGGACCAGCACGACCCGGGGGCCGTCCCCGGACTCGTGCACCCACAGGTCGGTGTCGTCCATGGCCTCCACGACTACTCGACCCCGACCACCCGGAGCACGTCCGTCGTGCCCGCGGCCAGCCCCGGCGCCCCGGCCAGCACCGCGATGGTGTCGCCGTGTTTCACCACGCCGTGCGCCACCGCCGCTTCCACCACGCACCACACCATCTCGTCGATGGTGCTGTACTCCTCCACCACCAGCGGCTCGACGCCCCACGACAGGGCCAGCTGGCGGGCGGTGGCAAGAGACGGGCTGGCGCCGAGGAGCCGGCACTGGGGCCGCACCGCGGCCATGGCCCGTGCGGTGGACCCCGACCGGGTGCAGCACACGATGGCCTCCAGGTGCAGCTCGTCCGCCGCCCGCAGCGCGGCGTGGGCCATGGCCACCGTGACCGCCTGGATGGACGGCGCCCGCCGCTCCACCAGGCCCCGCGGGGCGTGGTGGTGGTCGTCGAACTGCTCGGCCCGCTGGGCGATGCGGGCCATGGTCCGCACCGCCAGGGCCGGGTCGTGCCCGATGGCGGTCTCGGCCGAGAGCATGAGCGCGTCGGTTCCGTCGCCGACCGCGTTGGCCACGTCGGTGGCCTCGGCCCGGGTCGGCGTCGGGGCGGTGACCATCGACTCGAGCATCTGGGTGGCGGTCACCACCGGCACGCCCCGGGCGGCGCAGGCCCGGATGATCCGCTTCTGCAGGTGGGGCACGTCCTCGATGGGGAAGTCGATGCCGAGGTCGCCCCGGGCCACCATCACGCCGTCGGCCACGGCGAGCAGGCCGTCGAGGTGATCGACCGCGGCCCGGGTCTCGATCTTGGCCATGAGCCGGGGGCCGCCCGGCCCCAGCGCGTCGCGCACCGCCTCCAGCTCCGCCGGGGTGCGCACGAACGACACGGCCACCCAGTCGGCCTCCCGGGCGACCTCGTCGATCAGCCGCAGGTCGTCCTCGGTGGGCACCGGCGGCAGCCAGCGGTCCGAGGGCAGGTGGGCCCCGGGCCGGCCCTGGAGCCGCCCGCCGGTCTCGACCCGGGCCCGGACCTCGTCGCCCGCCACCGCCAGCACCTCCAGGGTGACCGTCCCGTCCCCCAGCACCACCTGGACGCCGGGGGTGACGCAGTCGACCAGGTGGACCTCGTCCACGGTGATGCGGGACGGGTCGCTCGGCCCCTCCCCCGCCACCAGGGTGATCTCGTCGCCCTCGGCCAGGAACGCGCCCCCGTCGGGGAACGGACCGGTGCGGACCTTGGGCCCCGGCAGGTCGGCCAACACGCCCACGGTGCGGCCCTGGCGCACCGCCAGCTCGCGCACCAGGCGGATGCGGTCACGGTGCTCGGCCGCCGAGCCGTGGGCGAGGCTGAGGCGCACGACGTCGGTCCCCGCTTCCAGCAGGTCGGCCACGACCTCGGGGTCGCCGGACGCGGGGCCCAGCGTGGCAATGATCTTGGTTCGGCGCATCAGTCCACTCGTCGGCGCAGGGGGTGGGCGTCGGGTACCTCGATGAGCGCGATGCGCACGCCATCAGGGTCGGCCACCCAACATTCGCGCAGGCCCCACGGTTCGTCGACCGGGTTCGACAGCACCTCGACCCCGGCGGCCGCCAGCCGGGCGTGCTCGGCGTCGACGTCGGGGACCTGCAACCACAGCGCCGCGCCGCCGCCGGGCGGGCCGCCGGCCCCGCTGACCAGCTCCAGGAAGCCGCCGCCGAGGAAGAAAACGACGCCGGTGACCCGCCCGCCCATCCCGTACTCGCGGTACACGGACAGGCCCAGGACGTCCCGGTACCAGGCCAGGCCCGCGGCGAAGTCCGACGGGCGCAACAGGATGCGGCTGGAGAGCACCTCCATGGGGCGTCACCGTAGTGAAGGGCCTAGGGTCCCGGGTTTCATGGAACTGCTCCTCGTGCGCCACGCCCGTCCGCTGCGCGTGGAGAGCGAGTCGGGGCCGGCCGATCCACCGCTGGCCCCGCTCGGTCACCGCCAGACCGCGGCCCTGGCGGCCTGGCTGGCCGACGACGCCGAGGCCCCCATCGCCGCCGTCTACACGAGCCCGCTGCGCCGGGCCGCCGAGACCGCGGACCCGCTGGCCGGGGCGCTCGGGCTCGGGACCGCAGTCCGGGACCCGGCACTGGCCGAGTACGACGCCGAGGCACTGGCCTACATCCCCATCGAGGAGCTCCAGGCGGCGGGCGATCCCCGCTGGAGGGAGATCCCGCCCGACATCGAGACCTTTGCCGCCCGGGTCATGGAGGGTGTCGACCGGCTCTGCGCCGCCCATCCGGCCCAGCGCGTCGCGCTGGTCTGCCACGGCGGGGTGATCAACGTGATCGTGTCGTCGGTGCTGGGCCTGGGCGCCCAGATGCTGTTCCTGCCCGGCTACACCAGCGTGAACCGGGTCCTGGTGGCGTCGTCCGGGCCGCGCTCGCTGGCCTCGCTCAATGAGTTGGGCCACCTGCGGGTCGCGGGCGTCCCGCTGACGGAGCTCAGTTCTCCGCGTTGAAGTCGTACCAGGGCTGGGTGAAGGGCGCCTCGCCCACGCCGGGCTCGTCGTAGTCGCACACCCCGGTCGGGAACACGTCCGCCAGCCGGTCGACCTGGGCGTCGGTCAGGTCCACCTCGTACAGGTCGAGCGAGTCCTCGACCGGGCGCAGGGCGCACTTGAGGATGTCGCCGCGGCGGGGCTCGCCCGCGGCCATGCGGGGCTCCTCGTGGATGGGGAACGCGGCCACGCAGGCGGGATCGTCGTTGGCGTCGTCGCCCACGATCTCGGCGCCGCCCCGGGGCCGGCAGCGGGAGCGGGCGCTGTCGGGCTTGGTCGCCGCCAGGGCGTCGCGCCGATGGCCGCCCTGGCCGGCCTGGTAGGCCTCGGCCGCGGTCAGCCACTGGTCGAGCGCATGGGTGGGCACCGCGGTGAAGTCGCCCAGCGCGCCGGTGAGCGTGTCCACCAGGCTGTCGCCCGTGGGCAGGCCGATCGACCACAGCGATACCGAGGCCGGCCACTGCTCGCCTTCGCCCGCCAGCCGGTCGAGGATGGAGAACGAGCGCACCCGATCGTGGATGTCGCCTAGGTCGTCGGTGTAGACGTTCACCAGGATGATCGGGATGTCGAGCAGGCCGTCGGAGGCTCCGGTCACCCGGCCCGTGTCGTAGGCCCGCTCCACCAGGTCGTCGGGCACGACCGAGCGCTCGGGGGCCGGCTGGCCGTCCGCGTCGAAGCCGCCGATCCCCTCGTTGAGGTCGACGAACTGGTCCGGGGTGATGGCCCCGGCGTTGAGCGCGTCCAGGCCGTACTGGATGCCCTCGTTGTCATAGCCCGATCGGGCGAACCCCGTGTCGGGGTCGCGGCCGGTGACGGCCACGTTCGCCTCCCACACCGTGCAGCGCACGCCGTCGGGGTTCGTGGCCGGGTCGTAGATGGCCTCGGGCGGGATGGTCGGGAACGGCGCCGAGGCGCCCGACCCGAAGGCGGAGAAGTCGGTCAGGCAGCCGCGGCTGGGGTCGATGCCCGACGCGAACGTGGAGTTCCACAGCTGGCACGTGCCCGGCCCCGCATGGCCGTTGACGGCCGTGCGCTGCTCGGACGTGAGCCCCGCGCCCGCCGGGGTGCCGTAGTAGCGGGTGAGCAGGGCACAGTCGTACACGCCGCCGGAGATGGACAGGGCGTCGGGGAACGGCACCAGCGGGGCGATGCCGTCGAGCAGGCCGGGGTAGTCCTGGGCGATCAGCAGCTGCTGGATGGCGCCGCCTGAGCCGCCCTCGCCGATGGTGTGGACCGGCTCGCCCCACGTCTCGATCACGTGCTCCTTGACCATGGCCATGGTCTCGGCCGACAGCACGTCGTTGCAGAGCACCTGGAACGTGTTGAACGTGGCCGTGGCCATGACGTAGCCCTCGCCCAGCAGGGTCGTCGAGGGCGGGTCCAGCAGCGAGAAGCCCTGGGTGAACGACACGCCGCACCCGCCGCCGAACCGGTAGACGAGCCGGCGGTTCCAGGCCGAGGGGTCGACCGTGGCGCCGGTCGGGTCGGGAGCCGGGTCGAGCGAGCTGATCTGGTAGACGGCCCGGTTGATCACCCCGGTCTCGGTGCGGATCACGAACGGCACCGCCCGGGCCCCGACCGTGGCGGTGGCGGCGTCGGGCGGCGGCGCGGTCGGATCGGCGAGCGGGTGGCGGGTGCCTGCCGCGTCCACGTATTGCCACGTCACCTTGGTGGGCGCGTCGCAGCCGTCGTCCGGGGTCGAGGGTGCCAGGCCGAAGCTCTCGGTGGTGCAGGCATAGAGGTCGAGCGGCTCGCCCGCGAACAGCGGCCCCGAGATCGGGTGGTCGGTGACGGTGACGGCGGCCCGGGCGCCGTCCGCCCGGGCCGTGATCTCCGATTCGCCCTCGGGGAGACCGGACACCAGCCCCAGCAGGCGCCCGTCGTTTTCGGGGTCGGGGGCGAACGAGGCGGTTCTGTTTTCGCCCCCGACCTCGATCTTGACGTCACCGGCGCCGGCCCCCTCGGGCAGCGTCACCGCCACCAGGGCGTCGCCGCCGGTCACGTACTCGGGCCGGGACGAGATGACCTCGATCCCCAGCCCGCTGTCGTTCTCGTACTTGCTGTTGCCACCGGCGCTGCCGTCGCCCCCGCCCGTGCACGCAGCGGCCACGGCCAGCATGCCCACCAGCACGGCCCCGTAGCCGCGCCGGCCTCCCCCCCAGGCCACCGGCGCTACGACCGGGGGACCTGGCTCCAGGGGCGGTCCTTGTCGACCCGCACGTCGCCCGGCAAGCCGAGCACCCGCTCCCCCAGGATGTTCTTCATGATCTCGGTGGTGCCGCCCTCGATGGAGTTGGCCCGCGAGCGCAGGAACGCCTGCGGAGCGCTGGACCAAAGGGCGGTGGTCTCGGGCCGGGCCATCGGGTAGCCGGTCGGGAACAGCATCCCCTCCGCGCCCAGCAGGTCGACCGCGCACTCGCTCAGGTCCTTGTGCAGCTCGGCCATCAGGCCCTTGCCGATCGAGCCCTCGGGGCCGGGCGTGCCCTGGGCCCGCAGCTGGCTGGCCCGGATGTTGGTGAGCCTCAGCACCTCGGCCCGGATCCAGAGCTTCATGACCTCGTCGCGGGTGGCGGCGTCATGGGGCCCGGTGGACGCGTAGACCTTCATCAGCTCGCCGATGAAGCCGCTGCCGCGGGGCGGGATCTGGCCGCCGATGGCCACCCGCTCGTTCATGAGCGTGGTGAGCGACACCCGCCAGCCCTCGCCCACCTCGCCGAGCCGCTCGGCGTCGGGGATGCGGACGTCGGTGAAGTACACCTCGTTGAACTCGGCCTCGCCGGTGATCTGGAACAGCGGGCGCACCTCGACCCCGGGCGCGTGCATGTCGACCACGAAGTAGGTGAGGCCCTTGTGCTTCGCGGCCTCGGGGTCGGTGCGGGCCACGATCATGCCCCAGCGGGCCATGTGGGCCAGCGTGGTCCACACCTTCTGGCCGTTGACGATCCACTCCTCGCCGTCGCGCACGGCCCTGGTGGAAAGGCCGGCCACGTCGGACCCGGCGCCGGGCTCGGAGAAGAGCTGGCACCAGATCTCCTCGTTGGTGAACAGCGGCCGCAGGTAGCGGCGCTTCTGCTCCTCGCTGCCGTGGGTGACCACGGTCGGAGCGCCCATGCCGTGCCCGATGGGGTTGAGGCCACCGGCCCGCGGGGCGCCCCCACGGGCCAACGTCTCGTTGATCGGCCCCTGGAGCTTGGGCGAGAGCCCCAGACCGCCGTGGCCCTCGGGGAAGTGCACCCAGGCCAGCCCCAGATCGAACTGCCGGCCCAGGAACTCGACCGGCTTCGTGGACGCGGGCGGGCACTCGGCCAGCAGCTGCGCGCACAGCTCCAGCACCCGGGCCTCGTCGCTGGTGGCAGCCCCGTTTAGCACTTCGTCGGCGACGGTCATGGCCGGTCACCGTACTTGACCGAGCGGTCAAGGAGCGAGCCCGATGACTGGGTCCGACTTGCGCCCGACTTGCGTCCGATCACTCCGCTCAGTGAGCCCCGCGCCAGCGAAGCTCGGGAAACGCACTCTCCGTGAAGCCCAGGGCCCGGTAGACGGGCTCGCCCTGGGCCGAGGCGTGCAGGTCGACGCGGTGCACGCCGATGCCGTCGAACCAGTCGAGCAGTCCCCGGACGATGGCGCCGGCCAGTCCCCGGCCCCGCCATGCCTCCTCGGTGACCATGGAGGCGATGTAGCCGTAGCGGCCGTCGGGATTGGCCGGGCCCGGGAGCCGCCGGGCGACCGTGCCCACCCCGCACGCCACCAGCCGTCCCGGCGTGGCGGGATCGTCGGCCACCACCGCGCCGGCCGTGCCGTCGGCGAACGAGGCGGTCAGGAACCGGGCGCACTCGTCCTCCCACGGCTCCGCGCCCGGCGCGCCCAGCGCGTCCAGCATGACCCGGCGCAGGCGCACCAGCTCGGCGACGTCGGCCGCGGTCGCCGGCCGGATGGCCGGCGTGGGCGCGCTCATCCCGCTCAGTTGAGCTTGGCCCGCATGGCCCGGGCGGCGTAGCGGTCGCGGTCGCCGCCTACACCCTCTTCGGCGAGGGCGTCGAGCTCGAGCGCGGCGGCGTCGAAGCGCCCGTTGGCCGCCAGCATGGCCGCCAGCTGGCGGCGGTCGCCGACCGTGGCCCCCGGGACCAGCACCCGTAGGCATTGGGCCCACAGCGCGCCCGCGCGGTCGCCGCGGCCCACGAATGAGCGCTGCAGGTTCGTCAGCATGCGGGCCAGCACCGCCCGGGACCCGACGGGATCGAGGTAGCGCGGCGCGAAGCGGGCCTTGGCCCCGTGCACCGAGGTGAACAGCTTCTCGCAGCCCGCCCGGTCGAGCACGGTCTGGTGGAAGGGGTCGACGAAGCGGTCGGGGTCGCCGGTGCCCACCAGGAAGTGGCCCGGCATCCCCACGCCCTCCAACGGCACGCCCGCCCGCCGGCCGACCTCGATGAAGAGGACGGACAGCGTGATGGGGATGCCCCGGCGGCGGTCCAGGACCTCGTCGAGCAGCGAGTTGGCCGGGTTGGCGTAGTCCTCGGTGTCGCCCCGGAAGTCCTCGTGGCCGAACAGGTGCTCCGCGAGGGCGTCCACGCTGGGCCCGGCGCCGGCGGCCAGCTCGTCCAGCCGGGTGATCTGCGCGTCGACGTCGAGGTCGTGGCGGGCGTGCGCCGCGATGAGCAGGGCTCCGAGGTCGAGCCGGCATCGTGCTTCCGGGCCGCGCACCAGCTCGGCGAACCGGTCGGTGATGTCCACTTCCCTGCAGGCTACCGGCGCGGACCCGGGTCACGACCGCCGTCCCCGCTACCGTGCCCGCCATGTTCCCCGGTGCTCACGTGGCCGCGACCCCCGACAAGCCCGCCGTGATCCTGGCCACCGGCGGCCAGGTCATCACCTACCGCGAGCTCGACGACCAGGCCAACCAGGTGTCGCACCTGTTTCGCAACCTGGGGCTCAAGGCCGGCGACCACGTGGCGTTCTGCCTGGAGAACCACCCGCGCTACTTCGCCCTCGCCTGGGGCGCCCACTACGCGGGCCTCTACTACACGGCCATGAGCTCGCGGCTCACCACCGACGAGATGGCCTACATCATCTCCGACTGCGGGGCGCAGGCCTTCGTCACCTCCGCCTACAAGGCCGACCAGGCCGCCGAGCTGATCGACCGGGTGGGTGACGTCTCGCTCTACGTGATGGACGGCACCATCGCGGGCTACACCCCCTGGGAGGACGCGCTGGCGGACCTGCCCACCACCCCGCTGGAGGAGGATCGGGTCGAGGGCCGCGACATGCTCTACTCGTCCGGCACCACCGGGCAGCCCAAGGGCGTCGAGGTGCCCCTGCCCGATGCGCCCCTGGGCACGGGCGAAGGCGTCTACATGCTGGCGGTGGGCCTGTTCGCCGCCTCGGCGGACAGCGTGTACCTGTCGCCGGCCCCGCTGTACCACGCGGCCCCGCTGCGGTTCTGCATGGCGTTCCACCGCGTCGGGGCGACCGTCGTGGTGATGGAGCACTTCGATCCCGCGCAGGCGCTCGAGCTCATCGAGCGGTACCGCGTCACCCACAGCCAGTGGGTCCCCACGATGTTCATCCGCATGCTCAAGCTGCCGGACGAGGTGCGCAAGGCGCACGACGTCTCCTCGTTGCAGGTGGCGATCCACGCCGCGGCGCCGTGCCCGGTGGCGGTGAAGCAGCAGATGATCGAGTGGTGGGGGCCGGTGATCCACGAGTACTACGCGGGCACGGAGGGCAACGGCTTCGTCTACTGCGACAGTGCCGCCTGGCTGGCGCACCCCGGCACGGTCGGCCGGTCGATCATGGGCGAGATCCACATCGTGGGCGACTCGGGCGACGAGGTGCCCCAGGGGGAGACGGGCACGGTGTACTTCGGCGGCGGCGCCGAGTTCGCCTACCACAACGACCCGGAGAAAACGGCGTCGGCCCACGACGCCCGGGGCCGGGGCTGGTCGACGCTGGGCGACGTCGGCTACGTCGACGAGGAGGGCTTCCTCTACCTGACCGACCGCAAGGCCTACATGATCATCACCGGCGGCGTGAACGTGTACCCGCAGGAGGCCGAGAACGTGCTGGCGATGCACCCCAAGGTCGCGGACGTGGCGGTCTTCGGGGTGCCGGACGAGGAGTTCGGCGAGGCGGTCAAGGCGGTGGTCGAGCCCATCGACATGGCCGATGCCGGGCCCGAGCTGGAGCGGGAGCTGATCGCCTACTGCCGGGAGCGGCTGGCCGACGTGAAGTGCCCCCGCTCGGTCGACTTCCGCCCCGAGCTGCCACGCCACCCGACCGGCAAGCTGTACAAGCGCCTGCTCAAGGACGAGTACTGGAAGGGCCACGAGAGCCGCATCCTGTAGTTCCGGGTCGGTGTTGCTTGGAGCCCTCGCTGGTGAGCCGGTGGTCGGCCGCCAAATCGCGGACTCTTGGGCCGTGGCGTACGCCTTTCCGCTCGGCCTCTAGTCCGGGGGTTCGCTCAGCGGGGTGCGGCCGGCGAAGCCGTCCTCCGGCCAGTGCCACCACGTGACCGCGTCCTCGCCTGCCAGCCAGCACAGCCAGTAGATCCGGCCGCTCGGGGCCTTGGCCGGGAAGTCGATCAGGCCGCGGGCGATGTCGCGCAGGACGACGCCCTCGGCCGCCAGCTCGTCGATGCAGGACTGGATCGGTGCGGGGTCCGCGGGCACCAGGCCGTGGCCGTTCTGGCGCACCAGCTTCGCCCGCCGGGTGGCGTGGCCGCGGTACTCCTCCCAGGCGGCCTGGGCCCGGGCCACCACTTCGGCGACCCATTCCAGGGCGGCGTTGGCCTCCTCCACGGTCCAGGTGCGGACCTCGCCCGCCCCTGCCTCGCCGTGCTCCTCCTCGCCACCCACGCCGGGCAGCGTGGCGCGGCAGCGGGCTCGGCGCCAGCCGCGCCACGGATCCGGGTGGCGGTGCCGCGCCGTGCTGTCGGTAGGCCCGTTCGACGCGGAGCGTGTTGAGGCCGACACGCGTGCCCGCGTTCTGGCACAATGACGTTACGCGTTGCCCGTGACTCAGGGCGTGACCGCCGATTGACCTGAGCCGCCCATCTCGCCGTCATCGCTGACCTGTTCCCGCATGTGGCTGGCAGAGGGGAACACCATGACCCGCGTACCGATCCGCACCAAGCTCGCCGCGGCTCTCGCCGTGCCGCTGGCCGGCCTCTGCATCCTCACGACCCTCGAGGTGATCGAGACGTCCCGCGACGTCTCCCGCGTCCACGACCAGACGCGCCTGGCCCGGGCGTCCATCGGGCCGACGGGGGTGCTCAGCCGGCTCCAGGACGAGCGCACCTGGACGGTGGTCGAGCTGTCGGGCTCGGACGCCCTCATCACCTCGCCGGTGCGGGACTACGGCCAGGCCCGCGGCGAGACCGACGACGCCATCGCCGCGTTCCGGGACACCGTGGCGCACGAGGACGAACGCGTGCAGCGGGCGTACGAGCCCGCGCTCGCCAATCTGGCCGATCTGGGCGCCATACGGGCCTCCATCGACGCCAACACCGCACCCCGCGGGCTGGATCAGGTCCCCTTCGCCAACGACATCTACACCCAATACTCCGAGCTGATCCAGCCGTTCTTCGAGGCCACCAACCGCGTCGCCCTGGCGGTCGACGACTCCGAGCTGCGGCAGTGGACCACGCTGGTGGGGCTGTCCGCCCAGCAGGTCGAGACGCTCGGCAACCTGGCCCGCCGGGTCGTCGTCGACGCCAGCATGGGCGACGGGATCAACGAGCCCGCCGAGATCGCGGCGGCCAACCAGCTCAAGACCGAGTTCGACCAGGTCGACCAGGAGTTCATGCTGGCCGAGGCGCCATTTTCCGACATCGTGCGCCCGAGCTTCCCCCAGGAGCTGGTCGACGGGTTCCGTGCCAACGTCGACGCCGCCCTCGCCGGCCGCCAGGTCGACTTCGACGCCATGCTCGGCAGCCTCAACGTGCCGGTCGACGAGGGCTTCATGGGCCTGCGCTCCGAGCTGACCGTGGGGCTCAACCAGCGGGCCGACGAGCTCAACAAGCAGGCCGCCGCCCGCGAGCGCGTCTACGTCGGCCTGGCGATCGTCACGCTCGGGGCCGCCCTGGTGCTGGCGTGGCTGGTGTCGCGCTCGATCACCAAGCCGCTGCGGTCGCTGACCCGCCAGGCGGCCGAGATGGCGGAGCGCCGGCTGCCCGAGGCGGTCGAACACATACTCGACACCCCGCCGGGCGAGGACGTGGCCGTGCCCCACGTGGCGCCCGTGTCGGTCCACACCCGGGACGAGGTGGCCGACGTCGCGGCCGCGCTCAACACCGTGCAGGACACGGCGCTCGACCTGGCCATCGAGCAGGCCGTGCTGCGCCGCAACATCGCCGACAGCTTCGTCAACCTCGGCCGGCGCAACCAGAACCTGCTCGGCCGCCAGCTCGACTTCATCACCGAGCTGGAGAGCAACGAGACCGACGCCGACACCCTGGCGAACCTGTTCCGGCTGGACCACCTGGCCACCCGCATGCGCCGCAACGCCGAGTCGCTGCTGGTCCTCGCCGGCTTCGATCCGACGCGGAAGTGGGCGGCGCCGGTGCGGATGTCCGACGTCATCCGGGCCGCGCTGGGCGAGGTCGAGGACTACCACCGCGTCAGCGTGCGCGACGTCGAGCCCGCCACCATCCTGGGCTCCGCCGCGGCCGACCTGGCCCACCTGCTGGCCGAGCTGGTGGAGAACGCGCTGGTCTTCTCGCCGCCCGACCAGAACGTCGATATCCGCGGGCGGCACCACCGGGCCGAGCCGGTCGGCGCCGCGGCCTACACGTTGGCGGTCATCGACGCCGGCCTGGGGATGCCCGACGACGACCTGCGGGCGGCCAACCGGCGGCTGGCCGGGACCGAGTCGTTCACCATCGCGCCCTCCAAGTACCTGGGTCACTACGTGGCCGGGAACCTGGCGGCGCGCCACCGCATCCGGGTCGTGCTCAGCCACTCGCCCAGCAACGGCGTCACGGCCACCATCACGCTGCCCCCGGACCTGCTGACCACCGAGCCGGTCCTCAGCAATCCCGTGACTCCCCCGGGCGGCCAGCGGGCCGTGCGCCTGTCGCCCGGCATCCGGCTGCAGGGCCCGGAGGCCCGCGATCCCCGCCGCCGCCCGGTCATGCCCGCCGCCTCGGCGGCCGCCGCCGCGGCGCGGAGCACACAGACGATCTGGCCCCGCACTCTGCCCCCGATACCGGCCCGCCCCGACCCGGCCAGAGCCACCAACGGCGGCAACGGGGGGCGGCGGGCCCCGGCTCCCCCGCCGGCCGAGAGCGAGGCAGAGCCCGCCCCGGACGGCAAGGCTCCCGGCGACGACGCGCGGCGGACCCCGGAGC
>JBKPRS010000426.1:0-13193 GCA_046734695.1 Actinomycetota bacterium
GGCGGGGCCGACGACGCCCGCCGCAAGGCCGAGCAGCTGCGCCGGTCGGCCGGGGGTGACGAGTCGTGACCATGCAGGTCGAGCTGGTCTCGCCCGAGCGCATCCTGTACTCGGGCGAGGCGGACACGGTCATCGCCCGCACCATCGGCGGGGGCGAGCTCGCGTTCCTGACCGGGCACGCGCCCTTCGTCGGCGCCCTCGACATCGCCACCGTGACGATCCGATCCGCCCAGGGCGACGAGGTCGTGGCCGTGCACGGCGGCTTCGTCGAGGTGTCGAACGACGTCGTGACGATCCTGTCCGACGTGGCCGAGCTGGCGAGCCAGATCGACGTCGATCGGGCCCGCCAGGCCCGCGACGACGCCGAGCGCCACCTCCAGCACGACCACGACGCCGAGGTCGAAAGCGCCGCCCGTCGGGCCCACACGCGCTTGCTGGCGGCCGGAGGGCTGGGGACCGCCGGCCACTGAATACCGGATGTGCGGAATGTCACATCCGTAAGCGAGACTGAGCCCATGCGACGGCCGCTGCGAGGAATGGCGCTTCTGGTGACACTCGCGCTCGCGCTGGCGGCCTGTTCTGACTCGGGGACGGGGTCCGACGGCGGCGCAGCCGGCGCCGGCACCACGGGGTCCAGCGAGACGACCCTGCCCGCGCCCGAGAAGTTCACGGGCACGGACTTCTACGCCGAGCCCGACGAGGTGCCCGACGTGCCCCACGGCACGCTCGTGCGCTACCAGCCGTGGGAGAACGCCCAGGTCGCCAACGCGACCCTGTACCGGGTCATGTACACGTCTGAGGACGTGGCGGGCGCTCCGATCCTGGTCACCGGCATCGTGGGCATCCCCACGGCCGCCGCCCCCGACGGCGGGCGCCAGGTCGTGACCCTGGCCCACGGGACGACGGGCATCGCGGACGAGTGCGCCCCCTCCAAGGCCACCGGCGGGCGGGCGACCTTCGGCATGACGCCGTTCCTCGACGCCGGCTACCTGGTGGCCGAGACCGATTACGAGGGCCTCGGCACCGCGGGTCGCCACCCCTATCTGGTGGGCGAGAGCGAGGGCCGGGGGGTGCTCGACGCCGCCATCGCCGCCGAGCAGCTCCCGGGGGCCGACGGAGGCGACCAGCTCGCCATCTTCGGCTACTCGCAGGGCGGCCACGGCGCCCTGTGGGCCGGCCAGCTCGCCAGCGAGTGGGCGCCCGACTTCCACCTGGTGGGCACGGTGGCCGGTGCGCCGGCGACGGAGCTGCCGCTGATCTTCGCGGCCGGCGGCCGCGGCAACGTGGCCGGCTTCCTCTACATGATCATCGCCGGGTTCCACGACGCCTACCCCGATGCCCCGCTGAGCGATGTCCTGACGACCCAGGGTGAGGCCGAGCTCGACGCAGTCGACCAGGGCTGCGCCGGCGAGGTCCTCGGCCACTTCGCGGCGCTCGACTCGTCCCAGCTGCTGGTGCCCAACGGCGCCGAGACCGAGCCGTGGAAGTCGCTGGCCGAGGAGAACAACCCCGGCAACGTGGTCACCGACAGCCCCATCCTCATCCTCCACAGCGCCCACGACGACGTCGTGCCCGTGGCGCTGTCCGGCCTGCTGTTCGACCGCATGTGCGGGCTGGGCCAGGTGGTGGAGCGCCGGGTGTACCCGGACGCCGGCGGCCACGGAGCGACAGCCCCGATGGCGCTGGCCGACGGCGCCGGATGGATCCAGCAGCGCTTCGCCGGCGAGCCGGCCATCTCCACCTGCCCGCCGCCCGGCGGCTAGAAGGTACGCATGGCACGGCAGCGGCTCGGGGTGGCGCTGCTGGTGCCCGCGCCGGTGGCGACCGAGATGGACGGCCTGCGCCGGGCGCTCGGCGACGACACGCTCGACCGCATCCCCGCGCACATCACGCTGATCCCGCCGGTCAACGTCAACGACGCCGACATGAGCGACGCCCTGGCGCTCCTGCGGGAGACGGCCGCGGCCACCCGGCCGCTGCGGCTCGAGCTCGGCCCGCCCACCACGTTCCACCCGGTCACCCCGGTGGTGTACCTCGCGGTGGGCGGCGATCTCGAAGCCCTCCACGACCTACGGGACCGGGTGTTCCACCCGCCGCTGTCCCGGCCGCTCAGCCACTCCTTCGTGCCCCACGCCACGCTGGCCGACGAGATCGACCCGACCCGCATCCCGCCCGCGCTGGCGGCGCTGTCGTCCTACCGGATCGACGTCACCGTCGACCGGGTCCACCTGCTGCGGGAGGGCCGGGGCCGGGTGTGGCGGCCCATCGCCGACGCCCCGTTCGCCCCGCCCCGCGTGATCGGCCGGGGCGGGCTGCCGGTCGAGATCACCGAGACCCAGCTGGTCGACCCGCTGGCCCTGCTCCTGCTGCCCGGGACGGCCGCGGCCGGCTCGGACGGTCCCGGTCCCTGGGCGCTCACCGCCCGGCGCGAGGGCTGCGTGGTGGGCGTGGCCCACGGCACCACGGTGGGGGACCGGATGGAGGTCGAGGCGCTCGTGGTGGCGCCACCCCACCGCCGCCAGGGGATCGGCGGGCACCTGCGGGCCGCACTGGAGGACCTGGCCGCCCGCCGGGACGCGACCCTGGTCCTGCCCGCGCCCCTCGACTGATCCCATGTACGGGACCCCCGGGCGCCGGGGTACGGTCCCGGTATGGCGACCGAGCAGCAGACCAAGCACCAGCGGGTCACGGAGGCCACCGCCGTCACCGAGCGGTTGATGCGCCCCCAACAGGTGCCGGTGAACGTCTTCGTCACCGGCGACGCGCTGGTGGTGGTCGCGCCCCTGCCCGCGGTCCAGCCCAGCGACGTCACCATCGACCTGATGGGTGGGTGCCTGCGCATCACTGCCCACCTGCGTACCGCCGCGCCCAAGGACTACCTCCTGCACGAGTGGGACTACGGCGGCTACGAGCGCGAGCTCGACCTGCCTCCCGGCTTCGGGGGCGGCGTGGATGCCTCGCTGGCCAACGGCCAGCTCGCGGTGCGGGTGCTGCGCGGCGAGACCTCAGGTCGTATCTCGATATCTCCCCGGTCGTCATGAGCCGCGCCGGCTGGGAGCGCGCCCTGGTCACCGGGGCGTCGTCGGGGATCGGCGCGGCCCTGTGCCGCCTGCTGGCGCCCCAGGGGGTCGACCTGGTCCTCGTGGCCCGGGACCGGGAGCGTCTGGACAAGCTGGCGGCCGAGCTGGGCTCGGTGGGCGAGACCGAAGTGGAGGTGCTCGTCGCCGACCTGGCCGATCCGGCCGACCTGCGCCGGGTCGAGGACCGGCTCGGCGACGTTGCCCGGCCGGTCGACCTGATGGTGAACAACGCCGGCTTCGGCACCTACGGGCCGTTCGCCTCCCTCGGCGTCGACGGCGAGGAGCGCGAGATCGCTGTCAACGTGACGGCCCTGGTGCGGCTGACCCACGCCGCGCTGGTCCCCATGCTGGCCCGGGGCCGGGGCACGGTCCTCAACGTGTCGTCGGTGGCCGGCTTGCAGGCCACGCCGGGCAACGCCACCTACGGCGCCACCAAGGCGTTCGTGTCCAGCTTCGGCGAGGCGCTGGCGGGCGAGGTGGCGGGGACGGGCGTCACGGTCACCACGGTCCTCCCCGGGTTCACCCGCACCGAGTTCCAGGAGCGGGCGGGCATCGAGGGGCGGAAGATCCCGGGACCGCTGTGGCAGTCCGCCGAGGACGTGGCCGCCGAGGCACTCGACGCCGCCCGGTCCGGCCAGGCGTGGCACGTGACCGGCCGCCACAACCAGGCGCTCGTGGCCGCGTCCGCCCTGGTGCCGCGCCGGCTCAAGCGCTGGCTGGGAGCCCGCGCCACCAGCCGGCTCTAGACGCCGAGCTCTAGGCGAAGTCGATCGCCGAGAAGTGCGCCAGCTTGGACAGCTGGTGCTGGGCGTTGATCAGTCGCACCGTCCCCGACTTGGACCGCATGACCAGGGACTGGGTCGAGGCCCCGGCCCGGGAGAAGTGCACGCCCTTGAGCAGCTCGCCGTCGGTGATGCCGGTGGCGGCGAAGAAGCAGTTGTCCCCGCCGACCAGGTCGTCGGTGGACAGCACCCGCTCCAGGTCGTACTCGGCGTCCAGCGCGGCCTGGCGCTCGCCGTCGTTGCGGGGCCACAGCCGGCCCTGGATCTCGCCGCCCATGCACTTGAGCGCGGCCGCGGCGATCACGCCCTCGGGGGTGCCGCCGATGCCGAAGAGGATGTCGGCGCCCGACTCGGTCCACGCGGTGGAGATGGCGCCGGCCACGTCGCCGTCGGGGATGAGCCGGATGCGGGCCCCGGTGGACCGGATGGCGGCGATGAGGTCGGTGTGGCGGTCCCGGTCGAGCACCACCGCGGTGATGTCGCGGGGCGTGGTGCCCTTGGCCTTGGCCAGCGCTGCGATGTTCTCGGCCGGCGGGCGGGCGATGTCGATGACGCCCACACCCTCGGGACCCACCGCGATCTTCTCCATGTACACGCACGGCCCGGGGTCGAACATGGTGCCCCGCTCGGACACCGCGATGACGGCCAGCGCGTTGCCCCGCCCCAGGGCGGTGAGCGTGGTGCCGTCGATCGGGTCGACGGCCACGTCGGTGGGGATGGCGCTGCCGTCGCCGATGCGCTCGCCGTTGTAGAGCATGGGCGCCTCGTCCTTCTCGCCCTCGCCGATCACGACGATCCCGTCCATCGGCACGTTGTCGAGCACGATGCGCATGGCGTCGACGGCGGCGCCGTCCGCGCCGTTCTTGTCGCCCCGCCCCATCCACCGTGACGCCGCCAGCGCTGCCGCCTCCGTGACCCGCACGAGCTCCATGGCCAGGTTGCGGTCGGGCCGCTGCTTCTCGGTCATGCGGGGAAGATAGTCGGCCTGATTAGATGTGCCCTGTGGGTCAGCTCTCCGATCCGTTCGAGAACCAGCAGGACGACGAGTTCGAGGACGTGAGCATCTCGGGCATGCCGATCGAGCCCGAGGAGCCGCCTGACGAGGCGGAGCCCGAGGACGCGCCCGGCGACGGCGATGCCGTCTACGACCTCGACGACTGGAGCGAGCTGGAGCGCCAGGCGGTGACCGACCGCCTGCGCGAGGCCGCCATCCCCCACGCGTGGGACGGCACCGAGCTCCACGTGGCCGCCGAGGACGAGGCGCCGGTCGAGAACATCCTCGACCTCGTGGAAGGCGAGTCGGCCGACGACGAGGACGAGGACGGCGAGGGCGACGAGGACGCGCCGGAGCCGCTCGACGCCACCCGCGACCAGGTGGCCTACGACCTGGCCGACTGGACCGACGACCAGGTCGACGCCCTGGTCGACGAGCTCACGAACGCGGGCATCGACTACGCCTGGGACGAGGACGAGCTCTACGTCTACTCGGACGACGAGGAAGCCGCCGACGAGGTGTTCGACAAGGTGTCGGCCGCCGGCGAGGAGGCCGGCGACGACGGCGACGACGGCATCGCCGGCGCCGAGCTGATGGGCGGGCTGTTCGTGGCCGCCGACCGGCTCCAGCACGACAGCGAGGATCACGAAGGCGTCATCAGCATCCTGGAGACCAGCAAGGTCATCGAGGGCTCGGACCCGCCCTACGGGGTGGGCAGGCCCGAGTGGACGCACCTGGTCGAGCAGGTGCTGTCGCTGTCCGACCTGCTGCTGGAGGACAAGATCGACGACGAGGCCGTCACGACGCAGGCCCGTGACCTGCGCACCTCGTTGCGGCCTTTCGTGTGACCTCGACGATGCGCTGTACCACCCGTCCGCGCCGTTAGGCTGCGCCGGTGATCTTGGCCGAACTGGAGGTCTTCCACTCCCGGCCCATCGCGCCGACCCGCCGGGTGGCGCTCGGCCGGCAGGACCTGCCGGTGACGCCTGGTCCCGGGTTCGGCGGCATCCTCCTGGCCGGGATCGTGGCCGCCTACATCCCCGCGCTGGACCCCGACCTGTTCGACGACCTCGACCGGCTGTCCCGCCAGCTGGAGGCCGGCTACTCGATCGCCCAGCCGCGGCTGCGCCACCGCCTCCAGACCGACCGGGTGGGGTTGCAGCACAGCGTCCACCGCCTCCGCGGCGACGGCGAGGAGCTGGCGTTCGAGATCTCGGACAAGGGCTCGGCCGCCCAGCACATCCTGGCCGCGGTGTACGCCGCGGGCGCGCTGGCGCCCGGGTCCCGCGCCATCGTGATGGAGGCGATCCGCAAGGGCATGCGCTGGACGGGGACGATCGACGGCACCCTGGTGGCCTACCTGTCCGGCCTCACCCGCCATCACGAGTGGTCGGCCGAGGCCTACCGCGACCCGGTGGCGTGGGCGCTGGGCATCCTCGACCTGCGGGACGGCAACATCCGGCCCGGCCGCCGGGCGGTCCAGCGCCGCTTCCGCGACCTGGTGCGCGCCGCCCACCCGGACCACGGAGGCGACCGCGGCGAGGCCGCCGACCGCCTGGCGGAGCTGAGCGAGGCCCGCCGCATCCTGCTGGCCGGATGACGGTCGGGGGCGCCCTGCTGTTCCCCGGCGCGGGGAGCAGCCGTACCCAGCCGGCCCTGGTGGCGGTGGACCGCGCCCTGGTCGCCACGTTCGGGGACGAGTTCGCGGTGGTCCGGGCCGACTTCCCCTACCGGCGCGAGGGCCGGCGGGCGCCCGACCGGGCCCCCAAGCTCATCGCCTGCGTGGGGGAGGAGGCCGGGCTGCTGGCCTCCAAGGCCGGCGTCGACCCGTCGTCGCTGGTGCTCGGGGGGCGCTCGATGGGCGGCCGGATGTGCTCGATGGCGGTGGCCGAGGGCCTCCCCGCCGCGGGCCTCGCCCTGATCTCGTACCCGCTGCACCCTCCGGGTCGGCAGGACAAGCTGCGGGTCGACCACTTCGGCGACCTGGCGGTCCCGTGCCTGTTCGTCTCCGGTACCCGGGATCCGTTCGGCACCCCCGAGGAGCTGGAGTCGCACACCCGGGCCATCCCCGGCCCGGTGACCCACGTCTGGATCGAGGGCGGCCGCCACGACCTCAAGGGCACCGACGCCCAGGTGGCGGAGGCCGTCACCACCTGGGCGCGGGCGCTCTAGGCGCTAGCCCGTCACTTCGACCGGGGTGCCGAGGGGAAGGCCGACGGTCTGCACCAGGCTCGTGAGCGCGGCGGGGTCGAGGGCCACCGAGCCGTGGTCGACGTCGAGGCCGAGCGTGGCCGGATCGTTGGTGCCGTGGAGGGCGACCACGCCCGTGCCCGAGGTGAAGGCGGCCAGGTCGTTGAACGACCCGGACAGCCCGTAGGCGTAGCTCCCGTACGGGCCCGCGGGGTCGGGGGTCGCCACCAGGTCCTTCACGAACAGGCGGGACCCGGCGGCCGGAGCGTCGGGCCCGATGGCGATCCGGGTGCTCACCACCGGGTCGGCGCCGTTGAAGACCGTGAGCGCGTGGGCCGCTCGGTCGATCTCGATGCGGTATTGGTGGCGACTGAGGGTGACGTCGTCCCGCTTCACCCAGCCGATCGTGTCCTCCGGCCCGGTCGGGAGATAGATCGACACCCAGTCGCCCAGCTCCTGGGACACCAGGCACACGACCTGGCCGCTGACCTCCTCGGACGCGGTCAGCGTGCGGATCTCGTCCCCGTGCTCCTCGGGCGTCGACCGCACCACCAGGGTGTCGCCGGTGGCCTGGGCGACGTGGAAGGTGTCGGCGCGGTGCGACGTGTCCTGGACGACTCCCTCGCTGTCGATGTCGGCGAAGGGTGACTCGGCCGGTGGGGACAGGTCGAGCGCATCGCCGCTGTCGCCGGTGCAGGCGACCCCCAGTGCCAACAACACCCCCGCCGCGGCGAGACGCCGCCGCACGCGGATCATGGACAGAAGCTACCTGCTGGTCGGGGGATCAAACGAAGCACTGGCAGGAGCGGCGGGTTCCGGGACCAGCTGGTCCTCCGGGTTGAGGTCCTCCAGTTCGCGGCGGGCGGTCTCCGGGAACCACAGCAGGATCACGACCGCCATCAGGAGCGGGCCCGCGGCCAGGATCGCGAGCGTCCGCCCGAATGAGCCGACCGCGTCCCGGAGGTGCCCCGCGGCGAACAGGCCGACCACGCTGCCGGCCATGGCGACGGTGGTGACGATGCCGTTGGCCCGGCCCCGCAGCGAGGTGGGGAACAGCTCGGGGCCGTAGACGGTGATCGTGGGGACGAGCGCGGCCGCGAAGATCCCGCCCACGGTGGCCGCCACCCACATCCACGCCCCCGTCAGCCCGAAGGACAGGGCGGTAAGGATGGTGCCCACGGCGATGCCGGTCGCTCCCACCACCCGCCGGCCGCGGGTGTCGGCGAGGCGCCCACCGGCCACGATGCCGATCCCCGCGGGCGTCGAGGTCACCAGCACGAACAGCGAGATGGTCGCGGCGGTCATGCCCCGCTCGTCCCGCAGGAACTCGTTGCGGAACTGCGACTGCGGGGCGATGAACAGGTTGAGCAGGAACGAGGTCCCGGCCAGCAGCAGCAGCCGGTGGTAGTGACCGGTGAAGGGCAACTTGAGGTGAGGCTGCTCATAGCGGCGGCTCTCGGGGATCAGGCGCCCGAAGCGGGCCACCACCGGCAGGAACAGCAGCGGGACGAGGTAGAGCACCCGCCACGCGCCCGAGCCCTTCGGCCCGATGTCGGCGACCGGCAGCAGCCACAGGGCGACGCCCGCGCCCAGCGCCCCGGTCATGGCCAGCAGCGACAGCGAGTAGGCCCGGGCGCCGGCCGGCATCTCCTCGGCGGCGATGATGGCCAGCAGCAGGCTGGCGGCGGCCCACGACCCCCGGTTGACGACCTGGGTGGCGGCCAGCACGGCCAGGTTGGGCGCCAGGGCCCCCGCCACGGTGGACAGAATGCTCGCCAGCAGCGCCCCGGTCAGGATCACCCGGCGGCCCCGCCGGTCGGCCATCGCCCCCAGGGCGATGGCCAGCAAGCCGCCGATCCGCACCGCGGCGAAGGCGTTGCCCTGCGCTCCCGTGCTCGCCCCGAACTCGTCCGCCGCGAACGTCATGGTCTGGGTGAGCAGGGTTCCGAGGTAGCCGACGACGATCGACAGGGTCGCCAGCAGGCCCAGCACGGTGGCGCCGCGGGCGTCGGGCCGCTGCGGCGGGTACCACCAGGGCATCTTGCCGGTGGGTGGCCGCTTGAGGGTGAAGCGCACGGCCCGGTTGAGCAGGAACGGCCAGGTGCCGGCGGGCAGCTGGAAGTCGACGGTCTGGGTCACCCGCACCGATCCCGCCCCGTTCCCGTCCACCGCCGGCGGACCGGTGCGTTCAGTAGTGACTACGCGCTCATAGCGGTCGAACGGGCCCTCGGCCAGGCCGAAGCGGCCGGCTGCCTCCTCGACCTCCCCGACGATGTCGTCGCGAGGGCGCAGGAGCCGTTCGGCGGTGGTGGGGTCGACGGTGCGGCTGGAGCTGAACCGGGGCACGCCCGCTACCCGGCGGAGGGGCCCTCCGGCCCACCGGGTGATCCGGGGGCCCCGCCACCCTCGGCCTGCTCGCGCTCGATGTGGCTGGCCCGCCGATTGGCCACCACCAGGAGGAACGCGAAGATGCCGATGGGCACGAGCACCATCAGCATCTCGTCCCAGCCCCCCTGGTGCGCCAAGACCAACGTCGTCACGCCCTCCAGAATCCCATGTCCCGGAGGGCAGCCGCTATTCGCGGAACACCGTCGGTCCCCTCGGTGTTGCTTCCTACGCGCTCAGTTCGCGACGATGCGACGTTGTGCCCGAGGGAGACCACGTGCTCGATATCGACAAGGTCAGCCAGGTGATCGAGGTGATCCGGCCCGCCATCCAGGCGGATGCCGGCGACATCTTCCTGCGCGGCGTCGACGCCGAGACCGGGGTCGTGTCCGTAGAGCTGGTGGGAGCCTGCGTGTCGTGCCCCGCCTCGACCGTGACGCTGAAGGCCGGCATCGAGCGCATCCTCAAGGACCGGGTCCCGGGCGTGACCGAGGTGGTCGACGTCGGCGCCCCGTCCGAGACCTCGGTCGGCATCGGCCTGTAAGGCGCCGGGCTAGCGTGCCCGGGTGCCCGGCAAGTCCCCCGACGACCTGATAGCGGACGCCTGCGACGGCGACCGTGCCGCGCTGGCGCGGCTGCTGTCGATCGTCGAGCGGGGCGGCGACGGGGCGCGGGGCGTCGGGCGGGCCCTGCACGGGCGGGGCAGCGATGCCTACACCGTCGGCATCACCGGCGCTCCGGGCTCGGGCAAGTCCACGCTGACGAGCGCCCTGGTCGACGTGGTGCGGGCCGCCGGCGACCGGGTGGCGGTGCTGGCCATCGACCCATCCTCGCCCTTCTCGGGTGGCGCCATCCTGGGCGACCGGGTGCGCATGGGCGACCACGCCCTCGACGAGGGGGTGTTCATCCGCTCGATGGCCACCCGCGGCCACCTGGGGGGTCTGGCCGTGGCCGCCCCCGAAGCCGTGCGGGTGCTGACTGCTGTGGGCTACCCGTGGGTGGTCCTCGAGACCGTGGGCGTCGGCCAGGTCGAGGTCGAGGTGGTGGGCCAGGCCGACACGACCCTGGTGGTGGTCAACCCGGGGTGGGGCGACGCGGTCCAGGCCAACAAGGCGGGGCTGATGGAGATCGCCGACGTGTTCGTCGTCAACAAGGCGGACCGGCCCGGCGCCAAGGAGACCGCCCGCGACCTCGACCGCATGCTGGACATCGCCCTGCCCACCTCCCGCGAGCCGGACCGCTGGCGGCCGCCGGTGCTGTGCGCCACGGCCACCACCGGCGACGGGGTGGCGGAGGTGTGGGGTGCGGTGGGCGAGCACCGCTCGTACCTCACGGCTTCGGGCGGGCTGGCCGAGCGGCGCCACCGCCGGGCGGCGGAGGAGGTGACCCGCCTGGTCGCAGCCGAGCTGCTGGAGCGGGCCCGGGCCATGACCACCAGCCCGCAGGCGGCGGAGCTGGCCGACGCGGTGGCGGCGGGTGACCTCGACCCGTGGACGGCCGCCGACCGGCTCCTCGGCGACGCGTAGGGTGCCTCCCATGTCCGCAGAGGATGCGCTCGTGCACGTCGAGCGACGCAGTGATGGGGTCGCGGTGGTCCGGCTCGACAACCCCAAGGTCAACGCCTTGTCGAGCACGTTGCTGGCGCAGCTGGAGGCGGCCGCGCTCGCCCTGACCGAGGACCCGCCGGGCGCGGTCGTGGTCACGGGCGGCGACCGGATCTTCGCCGCCGGCGCCGACATCTCCGAGTTCGGCGGCCCGGACGAGGCCCGCACCGTCGGGGGCGGCTTCGTCCGGGCCCTGGACGCGGTGGCGGCCATCCCGCGCTGCGTGATCGCGGCCGTCTCGGGCTTCGCCCTGGGCGGCGGCTGCGAACTGGCCCTCGCCTGCGACCTGCGCATCGCCTCGGAGCGGGCCAAGTTCGGCCAGCCCGAGATCCTGCTCGGCATCATCCCCGGTGGCGGCGGCACCCAGCGCCTGGCGCGCCTCGTCGGTCCGGCCAAGGCCAAGGACATGATCCTCACGGGCCGCCAGGTCGGAGCCGAGGAGGCCCTGCGCATCGGCCTGGTCGACGAGGTCGTCGCGCCCGACGACGTCCACGACCGCGCCTTCACCCTGGCTGCCGAGCTGGCCCAGGGCGCCGTCGTGGCCCAGGGCCTGGCCAAGCGGGCCATCGACGGCGGCCTGCAGGGCTCCCTCGCCGCCGGCCTCGACCTGGAGCAGGAGCTGTTCGCCCAGGTCTTCGCCACCGAGGACGCCCGCATCGGCGTCGCCTCCTTCCTGGAGCACGGCGCCGGCAAGGCCCGCTTCGTCGGCCGCTGAGCGCTCATGTGGTCACAAGTTGCGCTAATGTGACCACATGGATGTGGCCGTGCGCGAGCTGAAGGCCAGACTGTCGGCATACCTCAAGCAGGCTGCGGCAGGTGAGCTGATCACGGTCACGGACCGGGGCCGGCCGATCGCGGTGCTGGGACCCGTGCTCGAACCCGTGGACCTCACGGCGGCGATCGCCGATGGCTGGGTCACGCCGCCGTCATCTGTTGCTGGCCTCCAGCCCATTCGCCGGCATCGTTCCTCGAGCAGCACGCTGCAGGTCCTGTCGGAGGACCGAGCGCAGTGACCTTGTATGCGGACTCGAGCGCTCTGCTGAAGCGCTATGTCGAGGAGCCCGACTCGGAGCGGGCCGTCGAGCTCCTCGCCGGCGATCCCGAACTGGTGACCGGGCGCCACACCGTCGTCGAGGTGCGGCGGAACCTGGCCCGCCTCCTCACGGGTCCTGCGCTCTCGGAGGCGAGGTCCGCCTTCCTGGAGGACCTCACGTCGTTCGCGATCGTCGAGTTGGATGCCCGGACCTGCGATGTGGCGGCGACGATCGCCGAGCAGTCAGGAGTCCGCACGCTCGATGCACTGCACCTGGGGGCGGCCCGCCGGCTGGGTGTCGGCCTGACGTTCCTCACCTTCGACGTGCGCCAGGCTCAGGTCGCGCGGTCGTTGGGAATGACCGTGGCGGGCTGCTAGCAGCCTGTCACGCTCACGGGGCGATGCGGCCGGTGAAGGTGGGGCTGGGATAGGGCGGGCTGGTGGGGCCGAGAAAGCAGCTCAGCTTGCGGACGCCCCGATACCACTCCTGCTCGGTGGGGAACCCGACCCATCCGCCGAGCAGGAGCTCGCCGCGGTAGTCGTAGTAGGTCTCGAGCAGGCCGGCGCAGTAGACGCCGGCGTCATAGCCGAGGCTGGAGGCGCCCGGATAGTCCGAGGCGGACTTGACGAGGACGCCCATCACCTCGAAGCGGTGCAGGCTGGCGCAGTCGACCTCTTCCACCCTCGTGACGGTGGACGGCAGGTGGGGGCTCAGGTCGTTGACGCAGGTCCCGACGCCGACGTCCGACCAGGGGCGGCCCGGCGGCGGGGGCGGTGGGGTCGTCGTCGGGGTGGGGGTGCGGGATGTCGTCGGGGGAGAGCCGGGCACCGTCGACGAGGACGAGCCGCCGCCGCCGCTCCCGCTGCGGGAGGTCGTGCCGGTCCGGTCCGGGATGCTGCCCGCGGGGGACCGGCTGGCCCCGACCGTGGGGTCGTCGTCGCCGACGGGGTCGCCGGACCGGCCGGACCGGGACAGCGGCTCGTCGCCATCGGCGCCCTCCGATCCGCCGCGGCCCGACTCCGGGCGCTCGTTGGCGGTCGGGGCCACGTCGTCGCGCGCCGCGCTCGGGTCGCCCCCGCCCGTGACCGCCACCGCGAGCCAGCCGAGCGCGGCCAGGGTCACCG
>JBKPRS010000427.1:0-19266 GCA_046734695.1 Actinomycetota bacterium
GACCCGAGCGGCTGGGGGTCGTGCCCAGCCCCAGGAACTGGCTGGCCACGCCGCCGAGGAGGACGATCACGGCGGCCGCGGCCAGCGCGGCCCGGCGGCGGTGCGAGCGAGCTCGCCCGGTGGGGCCACCGCGGCCGGAGCCGGAGCGGACGGGACGGAGGGACACCTCGGTGGGCTCGGCCGCCGTGGTCGCCGCCGCGGTGAGCTGGGTGGAAACCGGGCTCGGCTCCGATCCCGTGGCCGACGGTGCTGCCGCGATCACCCGCAGGGACCGCAGGACGGCCCCGGCTTCGGCCCGCCGCTCGGGGTCCTTCACCAGCAGGGCGTCGATCAGCGGGGTGAGCACCCCCGGGTGGTGATGCGGCCGCGGCTCGGCGTGCACGACCGCGGTGGCGGTGGCGACCGCCGATCCCCGCAGGAACGGCGGCACCCCCTCGACCGCGAAGTACAGCAGCGTGCCCAGCGCCCACAGGTCGGCCTCGGGGCCGACCGCCTGGCCCGACGCCTGCTCGGGCGCCATGTACGACGGCGACCCGACGACCATGCCCGGCAGCGTCACGCCGGACTCGTCCCGCAGGGCGGCCACGCCGAAGTCGGCCAGCTTCACGTCCACGGCCTCGCCGTCGATGGCGACGAGCACGTTTGCGGGCTTCACGTCCCGGTGCAGCACCCCCGCGTCGTGCGCGGCCGCCAGCGCGTGCGCCACGCCGAGCCCGATCCTCGCGGCCAGTGGGTGCGGCAACGGGCCCCGCTCCCGGACGACCTCCTGCAGGCTGGGCGCCCGCACCAGCTCCATGACGAGCCAGATCGCGTCGTCCTCCTCGACCACGTCGTATACGCCGACCACGCGCGACGACGCCAGCCGGGCCGCGGCGCGAGCCTCACGCAGCGTCCGGGCCCGCACGTCGTCGATCTCGCCCGGCCCCGGAGCCAGCGCGACCCGCTTGACCGCCACCTCACGCCCGAGCCGGGTGTCGCGGGCCGAGTAGACCGAGGACCGGCCTCGGCCGATGACACCCCCGAGTTCGTAGCGTCCCGCCAGTAGATCGGCTCCCACGGCGCAGGACTACCCCCGCGCCCGGCCCCCAACCCGCCAACCTGGGGGATCAGGCGGTGGTCGCGGCCTTCGGGGCCGGCTCGACGGGGCCGATGCGCACCCGGGTGATGGCCCGGCCGTCGACCGCCAGCACCTCGATGGTGCGGCCCTCGACCTCGACCCGGTCGCCGGGCGCCTCGGGCACCCGGCCGAGCAGGTCGAGCACCAGGCCCGCCACCGTGGCGTAGGGCCCTTCCGGCATGCCGGTCACGCCCACGTCCACCAGGTCGTGGATCGGGAAGCGGCCGGGCAGCACCAGCGACCCGTCGGCCGTCCGCTGGACGCTGATCACGTCCTTGTCCGTCTCGTCGTAGATCTCGCCCACCAGCTCTTCGAGCAGGTCCTCGATGCTGATGACGCCGGCGGCCGCGCCGTGCTCGTCCACCACCAGGGCCAGCTGCACCCGGCGGGTCTGCATCTCGTGCAGCACGTCGAGCACGTCGGCCGTCTCCGGGAAGGCGACGATCTCGCCCACCAACTCGGCCACGACCCGGTCACCCCGGTCGAGCAGGTCCCGCAGGTGCACCACGCCCACCACGTCGTCCAGGTTGCGGTCGTGCGCCACCGGCGCCCGGGAGTGGGCACTGTCGACGAGCTCACGCAGTGCCCGCTCGGCGGTCCAGCCGGCGTCGAGCACGAACACGTCGGGCCGGGGGACGAGCACCTGGTCGAGCGTGCGCTCGGCGATCTCGAACGCCCCGTCGATGATCGTGCGCTGCTTGGGCGTGAACGAGGCCTGGGTGCCGACCATCTCCCGCAGCTCGGCCTCGGTGACCTGCTCGCGCTGGAGCTTGGGGTCGGCGCCCGTGAGCCGCACGGCCAGGTCGGTCGAACGCGACAGCAGCCACACGACCGGGCGGGTCACCTTGGACATGAACGCCAGCGGCCGGGCCGCGAGCAGGGCCCAGCGCTCGGCCCGCTGCATCGCCACCCGCTTGGGCGCCAGCTCACCGAGGACGAGCGTGATGTAGGCCAGCACCAGGGTGACCACCACGATCGAGACCGGGCGGGCCCAGGAGCCGAGGAAGTCGAGCCGGCCCTCCAGCGGCTCCGACAGCGACACCGCGGCGACGGCCGAGGCCAGGAACCCGGCCAGGGTGAGGCCGACCTGGATGGTGGCCAGGAAGTTGTTGGGGTCGCGGGCCAGCCGCGCCACGAGCGCGCCGGTCGAGGACCGCTGCTCCAGGCGCTGGAGCTGGCCCTCCCGGAGCGACACGAGAGCCATCTCGGTGCCCGAGAAGGCGGCGTTCACGAACACCAGAACGGCGACGAGCACCAGCTGCGGCCACTGGCCACTCACGGTTCAGTCCTCGATGCGGAGACGGCGGGGGAAGGGGCGGATGCTCTCACGGGTGGATGACCCAGCGTACCCTGCGTGCGGTCACCCTCCCTGGCGGAGGGCCTCGCGCACCTGCACGGGATCGTCGAGGTCGACGGTGTCGGGATCGATGCCCATGGCCGCCAGATGATCGCGCAACAGCTCGTGGCGGGAGCGCACCACCGCGCCCGGCGGAGGCCGGAACTCGGCGCTGTCGACACCGCCGTCGAACACCAGGTCGGTGAGGGACGTGGACGAGCACGGCTCGCCGTCGATCGACCCCTCGTGGCGCAGGATGATCCCGGTGAGGGCGTCGAACCAGACGGCGTGGTCGATGCCGACCAGGTCGCGGTGGGTCCGCCACCCGGCCACCCCTCGGGGCAGAGCCTTGCGTCCGGCGGTACGGGGCTCGCCGGTCACGAACCAGCACGGGCGGCCCTCGATGTCGCCCGGCTCGGGGACCGTGAAGGTGAGGTTGCGCAGCAGGGGCCCGGGGTACAGGCACGAGCCGATCGGCCCGGCGTCGGAGATGGAGGCATTGGCCGAGTCCCGCTCGGTGACGAGTGTGCTGGTCCCGGCCCAGCTGCGCCGGCCGTCGCTGACGGCCAGGTAGCCGCGGCCCACCACCCGCCAGCGGTCGGGCGGAGCGACTACGACGTAGGACGTGGCGACGGTCTCGAGCTCCGGGTCATCGTCCGGCACGACGACCAGACCCGGCCCGTTCCCCGCAGGATCGTCGAGGTCGTCATCCAAGTCGTCGCCGACGAGATCGACGACGACGTCGTCGCTTGCGACGGGCACGTGCTCCTGGTCTGTCCGCCGGTGCACCTCGGCGATCCGGCCACGGTGGGTCCAGGTCGTCAGCGCGGCCTGCAGCGTCCGCAACCGGCCTGGAGCGCCGTCGACCAGCGCCAGCAACTCCCCCCTCGTCACCATGGTGGATCAGGACAGTAGGCACGCGGACCACGGCGTGCGAGAGATGATGCTCAGCGTGCTGACACCAGCGCGCATAGTGATAATCAGTTCGGTGTCAGCGCGCTGCGTGAGGGCCGGCGGCCGCGTTGTCCAGGTCGGCGTCGGTCACCCGCCCCGCCCGCAACACCCGCCAGGTGGCCCCGGTGGCGTCGACCACCGCGGACGGTGGTTCGGCACACGGACCGCCGTCGAGCACCAACCCGAGCCCGGCCCCGAACAACTCGGCGACCTCCGCCGCGGTGGGCGGCGTGGCCTCCCCGTGCCGGTTGGCGCTGGTGGTGGCCAGCGGCCCCACCTCCCGGGCCAGCGCCCGGACGAGGTCGTGGTCCGGGCACCGCACCCCGATGGTCGCCTCCGGCTTGCCCAGCGAGTACCCGAGGCCGTCGCGCCGCGGCAGCACCAGCGTGAGCGGCCCCGGCCACAACCGCCCGGCGATCCGGGCCGCGCCGTCGGACATGCGCGCTCGGTCCGCCAGCGCCAGCGCCTGCCCGACGTCGGCGCACAACACCGCCACGGGCACGTCGGCCCCCCGTCCCTTGAGCGCGAACAGCCGCCCGGTGTGGGCGGCGTCGCCGGGCAGCGCCGCCAGCCCGTACACGGTGTCGGTGGGCAGGGCCACGACCCCGCCCGCCCGCAACACCTCGGCGGCCGCCGCGACCGCCTCGCCGATGTCGCCCACGGCGACGACAGGCACGCTCACAGCCGCGCCACCAGCACCCGCGCCCGGCCGGCCAGGTCGTCACGGATCGCCACGTCCCCGAACCCTGCGTCCCGGGCGAGCTGCGCCGCCCGCCGGGTCTGGTCCGGCGCCATCTCCACCAGCACCACCCCGGGGCTCGCCAGCCACGGCCCGGCGCCCCGGACGATGGTGGCCACGTCCTCCAACCCGTCGGGACCGGGGCACAGCGCACCACGTGGCTCCCAGTCCCGCACCTCCGCCGGCAGCCCGGCCATCTCCGCCTCGGACACATACGGCGGGTTCGACACGATCACGTCCACCCGCCCCTCCAGCTCCGCGGGCAACGCCTCGTACCACGACCCCCCTACGAACCTCACCCTTCTGTCGCCGGCCACGGCGGCGCGGTTCGCCTCGGCCACGGCCAGGGCGTCGGCGGACACGTCGGTGCCCCACACCTCCAGCCCGGGTCGCTCGCTCGCCAGGGCCAGCGCGAGGGCGCCCGTCCCGGTGCCCAGGTCGACGGTCACCCGGGCGCCCACGCGATCGACCTCGGCCAGTGCCAGCTCGGCCAGCACCTCGGTCTCGGGCCGCGGGATCAGCACCCTCGGGTCCACCGCCAGCTCCAGCCGCCGGAACGCCCACCGGCCGAGCACGTACTGCAAGGGCTCCCCCGCCACCCGCCGCTCGACCAGCTCCGCCATGCGGCCGGCCGCCACCGCGGGCACCGGCCCGCCCAGCAGGGGCGCCAGGTCCCCGGGTGCGCACCCGGCCGCCGCCTCCGCCAGCCAGCGCGCCTCCTGCCCCGCGTTGTCCACGCCCGCGGCCGCCAGCCTGCGCCGGGCCTCGTCCAGCACGACCCGCCAGGTCACCGTGTCCGTGGGCACCGGGTCAGAGCCCGTCGCCGAGGCGCCGGGCCTGCTCGTCGGCGACGAGGGCGTCGCTGATCTCGTCCAGCTCGCCCGCCAGCACCTTGTCCAGCTTGTAGAGGGTGAGCCCGATGCGGTGGTCGGTGACCCGGTTCTCCTTGAAGTTGTAGGTGCGCACCTTCTCGGACCGGCCGCCCCCGCCGACCTGGTCCTTGCGGGCCGCCGACGCCTCGTCGGCCTGGCGGTCCTGCTCGGCCTTGAGCAACCGGGACCGGAGCACCGCGAGCGCCTTGACCTTGTTCTGCGTCTGGCTCTTCTGGTCCTGCATCGACACGACCGTCCCCGTGGGCAGGTGGGTGACCCGCACGGCCGAGTCGGTCGTGTTCACGCTCTGGCCGCCCGGGCCGGAGGATCGGAACACGTCGAAGCGCAGGTCGTTGGGGTCGAGGTCGACGTCGACCTCCTCGGCCTCGGGCAGCACGGTCACCGTGGCCGAGGACGTGTGGATGCGCCCCTGGCTCTCGGTGACGGGCACCCGCTGCACCCGGTGGGGGCCGGCCTCGTGGTGCATGCGCGACCAGACGCCCGTGCCCTTGAGCGCCAGGACCACCTCGTTGTACCCGCCGAGGTCGGACGGGTCGCTGCCCAGCACCTCGGCGGTCCAGCCCTGGCGTCCGGCGAAGGCCCGGTACATCTCGAACAGGTCGCGGGCGAACAGGTTGGCCTCCTCGCCCCCTTCCGCCCCCCGGATCTCGACGATCACGTTGCGCCCGTCGTTGGGATCCTTGGGCAGCAGCAGCACCCGCAGCTCGCCGGTCAGGCGCTCGATGTCGGCCTCGGCCTCGCTCACCTCGGTCCGCAGCAGCTCGCGCTCGTCGCCCGCGGCGTCGGTGAGCATCTCCCGGGCCGTGTCCAGGTCCTCCTGGCGCTGCCACAGCTCCCGGGACCGGGTGACGATCGGCTCGAGCTCGCGGTACCGCTTGGCGACCTGCTGGTAGCGGCTCTGGTCGGCGATCAGCGCCGGATCGCCCAGGCGCGCCTCGACCTCGAGGAACTCCCGCTCCAGGTCACGTAGGCGTTCGAGCACGACGAAGCAGGCTACCGCCGGAGGGAGGGCGCCAGACCCGCCGGGGCGTAGGGGCGGATCCCTGCGAGGAGCCCCTGCGGCCCCCGCGCCGAGACGCGCGCCGGCCCATGACGATCAGCGCCACGGCCGCCGCCACCGCCGGGAGCCATCCAGCCCGGCCAGGAACGCGGCCAACGCCAGGCTCGCCACCAGCGACGAGATGGGCCGTGCCCGGTAGGCGCGCAAGCGGCTCCGGGTGCTTCACGTCCGGCTGCTGGGCGTGGGCTCGCCGTCCGGCACGGCTGCCGCTTCCGGCGCGTGCGACGGGGGCGGCGCCAGCCCCCGGAGCACATGGCGCTCCCACCGGGCCAGGGGCACGGCGCGGGCGGTGAGCAGAGCGCCGAGGACGGCGGTCGCGCCGAACCCCAGGGCGACGAGCCGGCCCCGGGTGGGGTCGTGCACCGCGTCGATCAGCCCGATGCTCACGCCGGACAGCGCCACCAGCACGATGAACAGCGGCGCCAGCGCCCGGGCCTGCACCAGCCCCGCGATCGCCGCCACCGTCCCCAGGATGCCGACGACGCTGAGCGAAACGATCCAGGTGCGGTGCTGGGCGCACAGGGTGTCGTACGAGGTCATCCCGGTCAGGACGACGGCCAGCGTTCCCGCCAGCAATCCCGGCGCCACCCGCCCCGGCCCCCGCGGCGGCGAGCCCACGCCGTCGCGCCCGGTCCAGCCCCCGACCTCACCGCTCCGCCACGGCCCGCGGCTGCGCACGGGCCCGATGCTACTGCCGGACCTGCGGTGTCAGCCTGCCGACCGTCCGGCTAGAGCGGCCACGCACCGGCGTCGTCCCACCAGCGCAGGGGTTGATGCTCCATCGGTTGTCGAAGCGGAGCTGCCGCCCGGATCACCCGGCAGCGCGCCAATCCCCGGGGATCGCCACCACCTCGGCGGGAGCCCGCAGACGGGCGGCCAGGCGGCGGGTTCCCGGGTGGTCGTCGCGGGCGGGGACGGCCAGGATCAGCCGGGCGTCGGGGTCGAGGGCGGCCCGGGCGTCGGCCGCGGCGGGGACCATGTCGACGGAGATGCCCACCGTGCACGCCACCACCGCGCCGTCGCCCACAGCCACTGCTATGTCGCGCTCGGTGAGGTTCTGGCGAGGCCGGGGGCCTTCGGCCGCCCGCAGGGAGTCCAGCCCCACCAGCGCAGGGTTGCGGCACAGGACGGCCCGCAGCCAGCGGTCGGGGACCAGCTGGTTGAGCGGGTGGCGGGGCGCGCCCGGACGCCGCTGGCGGCGCACGATCTCGACCACCCGGGAGAGCTGGTCGACCGGGGTCATGGCGCCGTGCACCATGGCGGTCAGCTCCCGGTCGGCCTTGCCCACCCCCACCTCCAGCAGCGGGGCGTCGAGCGGGACCCCCGCGGTGGTCTCGCCGGCCACGATGCGGGCCACCTCGAGGCCGTTGACCTCGCCCCGCAGCAAGCCTCCCTCGACCACGATCTCGACGCCGGCGTCGATCAGGAGGTCGACCAACTCGGGCGGCGACGGCGCCTCGGCCCGCGGCGGCACGGGCGCGGCCGTGGCCGGGACCAGCGCGGTGCCTTCCACGGCCCACACCGTGGGCGCAGGGTCGGCGAACAGCGCGGCCTGGCGGGCCAGGGCGCCGGCGGGCTCCGGGTCGGCGACGAGGTGGACCTCAGCCGCGGACAGGCGCTCGGCCCACACCAGCGCGGGGCCCAGGCTGCGGTCGCCGGGCCCGTCGGCCAGCACCCAGGCGCGCGCCGGCGACGAAGCCGGATCGATCAGCGCCGCGCCCGCCCCCAGCTTGTGACGGATGCGCTCCCCGGGCCCCCAGTGGGCGTTGACCAGCGCCGCCAGCTTGGCGGCGTTGAGGGCGGCCCGGCGTTCGAGGTCGACCGCCGGGCGCCCAGGGGTCACGACTTGGGCTTGCGCCGGCCGTAGCGGCGCTCGAACCGGTCGATGCGGCCGCCGGTGTCGACCAGCTTCTGCTTGCCGGTGTAGAAGGGATGGCACTCGCTGCACAGCTCGACATGCAGGTCGGACTTGGTGGAGCGGGTGGTGAAGGTGTTGCCACACGAGCAGCGCACGGTGGCTTCTGCGTAGTCGGGGTGGATGCCGGCCCTCATGGCGGGTCTCCTCTAGATCGAAAGGCGATGCAGTCTACGGACGCGTCAGCCCGCAGCCAACCTGTTCTTGGCCACTTCGGCCAGGAACTCGTCGTTGGTGCGGAACGTCTTCATCCGGTCGATCAACAGCTCGAGCGCCGCAGCATTCCCGCCGTCGGTGGACGACAGGCCCGACAGCACCCGCCGCAGCGCCCACACCAGCTGGAGCTGCTGGCGCTGGAACAGGAGCTCCTCATGGCGGGTCGAGCTGGCGTCGACGTCGATGGCCGGATAGACCCGCCGCTCGGCCAGGCGCCGGTCGAGCCGCAGCTCCATGTTGCCGGTGCCCTTGAACTCCTCGAAGATCACCTCGTCCATCTTGGAGCCGGTCTCGATCAGCGCCGTGGCCAGGATGGTGAGCGAGCCGCCCTCCTCGATGTTGCGGGCGGCGCCGAAGAACTTCTTGGGCGGGTACAGGGCGCCCGAGTCGACGCCGCCGGACATGATCCGCCCGGTGGCCGGGGCGGCCAGGTTGTAGGCCCGGGCCAGGCGGGTGATGCCGTCGAGGATGATGATGACGTCCTGGCCCTCCTCGACCAGGCGCTTGGCCCGCTCGATGGTGAGCTCGGCCACCTGGGTGTGCTCCTCGCTGGGCCGGTCGAAGGTGGAGGCCACGACCTCGCTGGTCTCGCCCTGGAGCCAGCGGCGCATGTCGGTCACCTCTTCGGGCCGCTCGTCCACGAGCAGCACCATGAGCTTGACCTCGGGGTTGTTGGTCTCGACCGACCGGGCGATCTGCTTGACGATGGCCGTCTTGCCGGCCTTGGGCGGCGACACGATCAGGCCACGCTGGCCCTTGCCGATGGGCGAGAGCAGGTCGACGATGCGCGCCGTCATGTTGGTGGCGTCGCCGGTCTCCAGCGCCAGCTTCTCGTCGGGGAACAGCGGGGTCAGGTCCTCGAACCGGCGCCGGCGGCGGGCCTGCTCGGGATCGACGCCGTTGACCTTGTCGATGCGCAGCAGCGCGGGGTTCTTCTCGTTGCGCATGGCCGGGCGGCTGGCCCCGGTGATGTGGTCGCCCTTGCGCAGGCCGAACTGGCGGGCCTGCTTGACCGACACGTAGATGTCGTCCTTGGACGGCAGGTAGCCCTTGACCCGGAGGAAGCCGTAGCCCTCGTCGCGCAGGTCCAGCAGGCCCTCGACCTCGACCGGCTCGCCCGCGAACTCCTCGACGTGGGTCGTCTCCTCCTTGCCGCGGCGACCACGCCGGCGCCGGCGGCGGTTGCCGGGCTCGTTGACGTCGACCTGCTCGCCGCCCTTGTCGCCGCCCTTGTCGCCACCGCCACCGCCGCCCTGCCCGGAACCGGCCTGCTGGCCGCCGGCCCGGGCCTCCGTGGACGCGCCGGCCTCGGGGGCCTCGCCGTTGGTGTTGCCGTTGTCGGCCGCGGCGGCGGGAGCCGGGGTGTCGGGGACGTCGGTGGTGCCGCCGAACTCCATCTCCCACTCCGACGGGGGCTCCTCGTCGTAGCCCGAACGGGTGGGCCGAGCCTCGGCCGCCCCGGCCTCGGGCGCGGGGGGCGGCGGGGTCTCGGCGGCCTCGGGCGACTCGGCGGCCTCGGGCGCGGCGGGAGTGTCGGTGTCGGCGTCGTCGTCCACGGCGGCCTCCTTGCGGCCATTCCTCTCACCCGCGGGCGACTCGACCCCGGTCAGCTCGAGGATGAGCTGGACGATGTCGGCCTTGCGGGCGCGCGAGGGAGGCTTGGCACCGAGAGCTTGGGCGATGGTCGTGAGCTCCTCGCGGTCCTTCCGCTCGAGAGCGGACCGTTCGAGGGTGTTTTGCTCCGCGCTCATCAGGGGCTGTCACCTCACTGCTTTCAAGGGGGGAGACCTGTGGCCGACCCGGGCCCTTGGTGATGCACCAATGGGACGTCCTTGCGGACGGGTCGAACTTCGGGAGAACGTTCCGCTTCCGGCGGAAGTCGGGGGCCGCTCGGTCATCCGCTCTGATGCAGCGGTACCCCCCGGCAGAACATCCGTACTCTAGCGCGACGCCTCCAGCCGCTGAAACACCGCGGGGAGTGCGTCTGTTCCCGCTCTCAGCGAGCAAGCAGCCGGGACAGCATCTCGTGCCCCGGGATCGGCTCGCAGTCGGCCGTGGCCGGCTCGCTGTAGACCCCGCCCGGCCCGTCCAGCTCGCTGTCCACCAGCAGGTAGGGCACCGAGTCGGTGGTGTGGGTGCGCAGCTCGACCGGCGTGGGATGGTCCGGCAGCAGCAGCATGCGCCATGGTCCGAGGGCGTCGAGGCCCTCGACGAGGCCGGACAGGATGCGGCTGTCCCAGGCCTCCAGCGCCTTGACCTTCTCCTCCAGGTTGCCGGCGTGGCCGGCCTCGTCGGTCGCCTCGACGTGGAGCAGGAACACGTCCGCCCCCTCGGCCAGGCTGCGCAGGGCGGCGTCCCGCTTGCCCTCGTAGTCGGTGTCGAACCAGCCGGTCGCCCCCGGCACCTCGACGATCTCGATGCCGGTGAGCACGCCCAGGCCCCGGATGAGGTCGACCGCGGTGACGAGGGCCGCCGTCCGGCCGGTGGCCTCGGTGAACGACGGCAGCCGGGGCTGGTGCCCCTGGCCCCACAGCCAGACCTGGGTGGCCTCCAGGTCGGAGGCGCCCACGATGTCCCGGCTGGCGTCCATCAGGTCGATGAGCTTGGGCGCCGCCGGGCCCCGCGGCAGCATGGCGGGCCGGCCGGTCAGGTCGTGCGGCGGCGTGCAGGCCGCATCGGCCCAGCTCTCGGGGGCGACGACGATGTGGCGGTACTGGACCCCGGGGTGGAACGACACCTCGGCGCCCGCCCCCGCGCCCAGGGCCGCGTCCAGCGTCTTGATGACCTCGGCCGCGTCGGCCGAGGCCGGATGGCCGCCGGCGAAGTCGACCATGGTGCCGTCGCGCCCGACGGTGACCAGGTTGCAGCGGTAGGCGACCTGGTCCGGCGCCAGCCGCAGGCCCAGGGCCGCGGCCTCGATCGGCGCCCGGCCCGTGTGGTAGCGGGCGGGGTCGTAGCCCAGGATCGACATGTTCCCCACGTCGCTGCCCGGCGCCATCTTCGGGGGGATCACCGCGGCGCGGCCCACCTCTCCCCGGGCCGCCAGGCGGGCCAGCGTGGGCATCGCCGCGGCCTCCAGCGGGGTGCGCCCGTCCAGCGCGTCGAGAGGCTCGTCGGCGCAGCCGTCGGGGACGCAGATGACGTACTTCACCTGCTCAGTCTCGCAGGTCGCCCTCCCGGGACCTCAGCCCGTGCCGGGCTTCGGCGACCGTGCTCCCCCCGGCCGAGCAGTGCAGCCGGTGCTCGGCCGCCAAATCCCCACGCGTGGGCTGGGCCGCACCCCCACCCGCTCGGCCGCTAACCCGAGCCCTGGACCGAGCCGTGCCCGCCGTTGTGGTCCGCCGAGTTGACCAGGCAGTAGACCGCCCGTTCGCCCTGGTCGTAGGCCTGGTGGCTGGGTACCAGCGCGTCGGGGAACAGGCTCGACGTGTCGTAGTTCCCCCCGATGTAGTCACCGTATGCCAGCCGGCAGGCTCCGTCGGCGAAGTAGTCGACGTCGGTGTCGTCCAGCGGGCCGGACACCTCCGGCAGCTGGGCGAGGCCGATGACCTCGGAGCCGTGGAGCCCGCGGCAGTCGACCACGTCCGCCTGGCTGGTCAGGTCCGCGTCGCCCGGGGACGACATCAGGCAGTCGCCCACGACCGGTCCGGCGCCCGCGGGGATCACCGGATGGGTCCCGGCCACGGTGCCCGGCGCCAGCGCGTCGGGGAAGACGAAGACGAGGGTGAGCAGGCCGGCGAGCCCCATCGCTAGCCCGAGGACGATCCCGCCGACCAGGGCGAAGACCACCGCCCTCATCCGGAACCGGCGCTCCGGCCGCGGCCCGTAGACCGCGCCCGCGGGCAACCCGGCCCACCCGTACGGCTCGGTTCTCGGCGCCGAGCCCCAGGTCGCCGTGGGTGGCACCGGGGGCGCCGAGCCCCACGTGGGCGCGGGTGGCGCGGGCGGGACCGGCGGGACGCCCCCGTCCCCGTCCTCGGGCATGGCGGCCTAGGACCAGCCCGCGGCGGCCATGGCGTCCGGGCAGGCGCCGATCAGGCCGTCGATGATGGCGGTGAAGTTCTCGTCGGACTCGACGGGCGCGGTGTCGCCGTCGTAGCCGGAGACGAGGATGCGCTTGAGCGCGTTGTCGTCGAGGTGGTCGGCCACGCACGCCGTCTGGTCCGGGGTCCAGTTCGACCCGGCGGCCACGATCCCCACGAAGAAGCCCTTGGGGTCGATGCAGCGCTGGAGCCCCGAGTAGAAGGTGTCCTGCTGCTGCGGGGTCATGACGATGCCGAGGTCGTCCGGGTTGAAGCCCGGGGTCGCCGTCATGTCCTCCGGGGACTCGACCGCGGCCAGCGCGTCGACGCCCACGGTGTCGACGTAGGTCTCGGCGAAGCAGCGGTTCTGGTCCACGTTCTGGCTGACCGCGGCACCGGACATGGACGCCTCGGTGAAGGCGTCGACGTACTTCTGCGCCTCGTCGCTGCGCTGCACCCCGGCGTTGCCGGCGAGCGTGGTTCCGGTTGCGTCCGGTCCGGCCTCCGCGGTCGTGGTGGTGCTGCCGTCAGCGGCGTTGTCACCGGCGTCGTCGTCGCCCCCGCCCCCGCAGGCAGCCACGATCCCGGCCAGGATGAGCGCGCACAGGGCGCGCCGCACGGTCGTTCCCCCCATGCCGCTCACGTTAGTTAGTGAGCGACGCGGGACTCCACGTAGGCACGCACCGCCTCGAGGTCGGCGGCGAGCACGTCGTAGCGCTCCGGCCGCTCGTGGAGATCGGCCAGGTGCGGGGGCAGCTCGGGACGGACACCGGTGGCCTGCTCGACCGCGTCGGGGAACTTCGCCGGGTGGGCCGTGGCCATGCAGACCACTGGGCGGTCCCCGTCGTCGTCGGCCGCCCGGCAGGCCCGCGCCGCGCCGATCCCCACCGCGGTGTGGGGATCGGCCAGGTAGCCGGTGCGGTGATACAGGTCCGCGATCTCGTCCAGCGTGGCGTCGTCGTCGAGGCTGGCGCCCACCATCGTGGGGTCGTGGGGCGCCTCGACCGAGCCGACGCCCCGGAACCGGCCCATGAGGTCGGCGGTGGCGGCGCCGTCGCGCCCCAGCAGCTCGAACAGCAGGCGCTCGTGGTTCGACGACACCTGGATGTCCATGCTGGGGCTGAGCGTGGGCACCACGCCCAGCTGGGCCAGGTCGCCGGTCCGGGACCAGCGGGTCAGGATGTCGTTGCTGTTGGACCCGATGATGAGCTGCTCGATGGGCGCGCCGCCCCGCCGGGCGATCCACCCGGCGAAGATGTTGCCGAAGTTGCCGGAGGGCACGGCCACGTCGCAGGGGCCCACCGCCCCGGTCGAGCTCGCGTAGTAGACGATCTGGGCCGCCACCCGGGCCCAGTTGATCGAGTTCATGGCGGCCAGGCCCACCCGGTCGCGCAGCCCGGCGTCGGCGAACAGCGCTTTCACCAGGTCCTGGCAGTCGTCGAAGGTGCCCTCGATGGCCACGTTGTGGACGTTGGGCGCGTCCACGGTGGTCATCTGCCGGCGCTGCACGTCCGACACCCGGCCCGCCGGGTGCAGTACCACCACGTCGAGCATGGGCCGGCCCTCGCAGGCCGCGATGGCGGCGGATCCGGTGTCGCCGGACGTGGCCACGACGATCGTGGCCCGCTCGTCCCGGCGGGTCAGCTCCCAGTCGAACAGGCGGCCCACCAGCTGGAGCGCCACGTCCTTGAAGGCCAGGGTCGGGCCGTGGAACAGCTCGACGACGTGGAGGCCCGGCTCGACCTCGACCAGCGGGCACACGTCGGGGTGGTCGAAGGTGGCGTAGGCGTCGCGGACCAGGTCGTCGAGCACGGCCCGGGGCAGGGACGAGCCCTCGACGTAGGGCCAGAGGATCTCGCTCGCCAGGTCGGCGTAGGGCCGGGGCTCGTCCCAGCCCCCGGGCAGGTCGGGCCAGGCTTCGGGCACGTAGAGCCCGCCGTCGGCGGCCAGGCCGGCCAGCAGCACGTCCGAGAAGTCGAGGACCGGAGCCTGACCGCGGGTGGAGACGTACTTCACGCCGTCCCCCTAGCTGCCCACGACCCGCAGCACCGAGGTGATGCGGTCGACGGCGTCGAGGTGGTGGAGGTCCCGGATGGTGGCCTGCATGTCGGCCTCCCGGGCCACGTGGGTGATGAACACGAGGCGGGCCTCGCCGCCCAGTCCCTCCTGCTCCATCGACCGGATCGAGACGCCGTGGTTGCCGAAGACGCCGGCCACGGCGGCCAGCACGCCGGGCCGGTCCACCACGTCGAGGTTGAGGTAGTAGGCGCTCTCGATCTCGTCGATGGGCCGGATGCGGGCCTTGCTCAGCGTGCCGATGCTGGCGTGGCTGCCCTTGGCCCGGTTGAGCGCGGCGTCGATGAGGTCGCCCAGCACGGCGCTGGCCGTGGGGTCCCCGCCCGCGCCCCGGCCGTAGAACATGAGGTCGCCGACCGCCTCGCCCTCGACGAACAGGGCGTTGAAGCTGTCACGCACCGAGGCCAGCGGGTGGTCCTCCGGGACCATGGCGGGGTGGACCCGCACGGCCACGTCGCCCCGATCTCCGTTCCGGTGCTGCTCGACCACGGCCAGGAGCTTGACGACGTAGCCCATCTTGGCGGCGTAGTCGATGTCGGCGGTCGTGAGGTTGGAGATGCCCTCGTGGTAGACGTCGCCCGCCACCACCCGCACGCCGAAGGCGATGGAGGCGATGATGGCGGCCTTGGCGGCGGCGTCGTAGCCCTCCACGTCGGCGGTGGGGTCGCGCTCGGCGTACCCCAGGCTCTGGGCCTCGGCCAGGGCGTCGGCGTAGCTGGCCCCGGCTTCGGTCATGCGGGTGAGGATGTAGTTGGTGGTGCCGTTGACGATGCCGAGGATGCGGTCGATGCGCTCCCCCGCCAGGCTCTCCCGGAGCGGCCGGATGAACGGGATGCCCCCGGCCACGGCCGCCTCGAACAGCAGGTCGACGCCGGCCTCCTCGGCCGCCGAGAACAGCTCGGCCCCCACGTTGGCCAGCAGCTCCTTGTTCCCGGTCACGACCGGCTTGCCGGCCTTGAGGGCGGCCAGGATCAACTCGCGCGCCGGCTCGATCCCGCCGATCACCTCGACCACGATGTCGATGTCGGGGTCGACCACCAGGCCGGCCGCGTCGAGCGTGAGCACGCCCTCGGGCAGCTCGACCGGCCGCTCCTTGGCCAGGCTGCGCACGGCCACCCGCGTAACCTCGAGCCGCAGCCCGGTGCGAGAGGCGATGTCGTCACAGCGCCGGCCGATCAGCTCGACCAGCGGTGCACCGACGTTGCCGCAGCCCAGCAGCCCGACGCGCACGCGTTCCTGAGTCACGACGGGCCATGCTACGGCCGGTCCCGTCCGGTGACGAAGGCCGTTACCCGGGCCGGCTACACGTCTAGGCGCAGGAGGTCGTCCTCGGTCTCCCGCCGGACGACCAGGCGGGCGTCGCCGTCGCTGGCGAACACGACCGCGGGGCGGGGCACCTTGTTGTAGTTGGAGCCCATGGAGTGGCCGTACGCGCCGGTCACCGGCGTGGCCAGGATGTCGCCGACCCGGAGGTCGGCCGGCACCCGGGCGTCGCGTACCAGGACGTCGCCGGACTCGCAGTGCTTGCCCACGACCGTGACGGTCCGGGGGCGGGGCGCGTCCACGGCCCGGGGGAGGAAGGCCTCGTAGCCGCTGCCGTAGAGGACCGGCCGGGGGTTGTCGCTCATGCCGCCGTCGACGGCGACGTAGGTGCGCACGCCGGGGATGTCCTTCACGGTGCCGACGGTGTAGAGCGTGACCGCGGCGCGGGCCGCGATGACCCGGCCGGGCTCGGCGGTCACCTGGGCGCGGATCCCGGCCTCGCGGCAGGCGTCGATCACGACCCGGCCCCACTGGCTGAGCGTCGGGGCCTCCTCGCCGGCCACGTAGGGCACGCCGAGGCCGCCGCCGAGGGACAGCTCGGGCAGGTCGAGGTCGCGCACCCACGGGGCGATGACGTCGATGGCCTGGCGGAAGAAGGCGGCCACGAAGATCTGGCTGCCGATGTGGGTGTGCACGCCGACGAGCTCGACGCTGGGGCTGGCGGCGGCCCGCTCGACGGCCTTGCCCAGGTCGCCGGCGGCCACGCCGAAGCCGAACTTGGAGTCGACCTGGCCGGTCTGCACGAACTCGTGGGTGTGGGCCTGGACGCCGGGCGTGGCCCGCAGCAGCACCCGGGGCTGGAGGCCGTCCGCCGCGTGGAGCCGGTCGAGCCGGTCCAGCTCGTCGAAGCTGTCCACCACGATGCGGCCGACGCCCACGTCCCGGGCCCTCTGGAGCTCGGCCTCGGACTTGTTGTTGCCGTGCAGCACGAGCCGCTCGGCCGGCATGCCGGCGCGCAGCGCCACGTGCATCTCCCCGCCGGTCGCCACGTCGAGGTGCATGCCCTCCTCGTGGACGAGGCGGGCCATGGCCAGGCACAGGAACGCCTTGCCGGCGTAGGACACCCCGTCGCCGAACGTGTCCACGGCCTCGCGGCAGCGGGCCCGTAGATGCTCCTCGTCGTAGACGAACAGCGGGGTGCCGAACTCACGCACGAGGTCGGCCGTGGAGCAGTCGCCGATGGCCAGCCAGCCGTCGTCGACCACGGCCGCGCTGTCCGGGAGGAGGTCCCAGGGCACGGGCCGGTCATCCGGCAGGGGCGGGTGCTCGGTCTCGGCCCCGGGATCGGGGATCACATCGACTCCGGCGCGGTCACGCCGAGCAGGTCGGTCCCGATGGCGAAGCCGATCCGCGCCGCTTCGACCAGCCACAGCCGGGCCTGGGTGAGCCCGGGGTCGACGTCCTCTCCCAGCACGCGGCAGTCGTGGTAGAAGCCGTGGAACCGGTCGGCCAGCTCCCGGACCCAGGCGGTGACCTTGTGCGGCGCCCGTTCCACGCAGGCCAGCTCGACCACCTCGGGCAGGGTCGCCAGGGTGCGCAGCAGCTCCAGCTCGCGCTCGTGGGTGAGCAGCCCGAGGTCGGTGTCTGTGATCGCCGCCCGGGTCACGCCGAGCTCGTCCGCCTTCTTGCCGATCGAGTGGATCCGGGCGTGCGCGTATTGCACGTAGTAGACGGGCGATTCCCGGGACTCGGAGCGCACCTTGTCCAGGTCGATGGTGGGCGACTGGTCGATCGAGGCCACGAGGGACAGGAGCCGCATGACGTCGGGCCCGATGTCGTCGACGAGATCGTCGAGGTCCACGGCGTTGCCGAGCCGCTTGCCGATCCGGCCCCCGGCGAGCGACACCATCTGCCCGATGCGGATCTCGAGCCGGCCGCGCTCGACGCCGAGCGCCTCGACCCCGGCGAGCAGGCTGGACACCTGGCCCTGGTGGTCGGCCCCCCACACGTTGATGACCCGGTCGAAGCCCCGCTCGATGAACTTGTTGCGGTGGTAGGCGATGTCGCCGGCCAGGTAGGTGTAGTCACCGCCCTGGTCGGGCGACTTGCGCACCACCCGCTTCTCCCGGGGGTCGCCGAACCGCTTGGTGTCGAGCCAGAGGGCGCCTTCCTCCTCCCAGACGAGGCCCTGTTCCTGCAGGCCGGCGATCGTCTCGGCCACGACCTCGCTGTCCTCGATGGACGCCTGGCTGAACCAGGTGTCGAAGGTGATGTGGACGGCCGCCATCTGCGTCTGGATGAACCCGAGGATGTGCTGCGCCGCCCACCGCCCGGCCTCGACGATGTCGTCCTCCCCGTCGTAGGCGCTGGCGAGGCCCTTCACGAACCCGGAGGGATAGCCCCGTTCCGGCAACGGCACGCCGGCCTTTCTGGCCAGCACGGATTCCCCGAGCACCCGGATCTGCCCGCCGGTGTCGTTCACGTAGTACTCGCGGCTGACGTCGTAGCCGCAGCGCTCCATGATCCGTCCGAGACTGTCCCCGTAGCTGGCGAACCACCCGTTCCCGACATGGATCGGCCCGGTCGGGTTGGCCGACACGAACTCGATCATGACCCGCTCGCCCTGGCCGATCTGCGCCCGGCCGTAGTTCTCTTCGCCCTCCGCCACGACCTCGGCGAGCAGCTCGTGCAGCCACGTGGGCGCCAGGTGGAAGTTCACGAACCCAGGCCCAGCCACCTCCACCCTCGTCACATGCTTGGGCAGGTCCGCCCCCAGCACCTCGACGATCTGCTGCGCCAGCTCCCGGGGATTCCGCTGCGCCTGCTTCGCGCAGGCGAGCGCAACATTCGACGACCAGTCCCCATGCTCCCGCCTGGCCGGCCGCTCCAACCCCACGACCTCGGGCGCCGCCACCCCGAGCTTGTCCAGGGCACCACGCAGAGCATCCTCGAGCACAACGCTGATCATGATCACCGACACCGACTAGTCACATGGGGGCCAGTCGATGCTACCGACCCCCATCGACGACCCTGAACTACGTTCGCCCACCCTCATCCCCGGGCTCGCATCCCCGCCCCGGCCCGCCACAGCCCCGACCCGTATCCCCGGGCCCGCATGCCCGCCCCGGCCCGCCACCGCCCCGACTCGTTCCCAGTTCGGCCCGACCGCCCCCGGGCGCTACCCTGGCACCTCCCGCCCTCGTAGCTCAGGGGATAGAGCATCGGCCTCCGGAGCCGTGTGCGCGCGTTCGAATCGCGCCGAGGGCGCAACTGGATCTGCGGTGTGACATGGACATGTTCCCTGGTCACCGCTTCGCCCGTGGTTTACCCCGAGAAGCCCGTTTGACCCCCGTTTTGCCCCTCGCCACGGGAAGAGCACGGCAAGAACTCCGGGGGCTGACGTCGATCCGCTGGCGGGTGGTCGAGTACGCGGCGTCGATCAGCGGTTTCCTAGGATGAACGCCAAATGGATCCCACCGGCGTTCTGCTGCCATACCTTGGATCGGTTGCGGTGCGTTCGCTCCTCGCCGGCAAGACGCCCGATGAACAAGAATGGGCAGGGCTGGCGGAGGCTGTGCTGCGAGCGCTTGTCGCTCAGGAGTCTGCCATCGCTGCAGTCCAGGAGACGCTCGATCGTCTCGACCGCAAGGTCGACCGGGCACTGCTGCAGGACTA
>JBKPRS010000428.1:0-5750 GCA_046734695.1 Actinomycetota bacterium
ACCACGATCGGCCCCCGGCGCTCCACCACGAAGTCGTGGGTCGGCGTGATCGTGTAGAGGCAGGTGGCGGGCAGGACCGGCGACGGATCGAGGCCCGGGAACCAGCTCTCGACGTAGCGCCGCATGGCCGCCAGCGCACCACGGTCGGGCGTCACGGGTGCAACCGTGTCCGGGTCGTCCTCGTCGCCGGCCATGTGCTGGGCGACCTTCACGCCCTCGCCGGGGCTCAGCAGCCCGTAGTGCGTCGTCCCTGTCCGGTAGTGGAGGAAGCTGGGCCAGTCTCCGCCCGGCTCGCGGGGCATGAAGTGTTGGAGCCGTTCCCGGGTGATGCGCAACGGCGGCAGCGGGAAGCTGTCGCCCACGACGGAACCCAGCCAGGCGCCCGCGGTCACGACCGCCACGGGCGCCCGCCACTCGTCGCCGGTCCCGCTCGCCCGCACGACCACACCGTCGCCGGCCGGCCGCACGGATGCCGGCCCGGCGGAGTACCGGACCAGCGCCCCCAGCTCGCCGGCGCGGCGCTGGAGCGCCCGGACCGTGAGGTCGGCCAGGCAGCGTCCCGCCCCCGGGCAGTGCACGACGGTGCCCTCGAACCGCATGCCCGGCCAGCGCTCGGCCGCGTCCTGCGGCGCCAGGACATGGTGTTCGACCCCACACTGGCCCAGCGCCGCGACGATCGGCGCGACGAGGCCCGCGGGGCCGTGGTCGAGCCCGCCGGTGGTCTCGAGGAGCCGCACCCCCGCGTCGTCCTCGAGGTCGTGCCAGAGCGGCCGGGCCTCCTGGGCCATCCGGACGTAGCGGGGATCCGGGTAGGCGTAGCGGAAGATCCGGGTCGCCCCGTGGCTGCTGCCCCGGGTGTGCCCCTGCTCGAACTGCTCGACCAGCGCCACCGCCCGCCCCCGCCGGGCCAACCACCACGCCGCGGCCGACCCCATCGCGCCGGCCCCGACCACCACGACGTCGACGTGGGTTGCCATGGCCCGAGCCTGCGCCGCTAGCGCGACCGTTCCCCGCCGACGGTGTACCCGCCCTCGGCGATGGCCAGGGTGAGCCGGTGCGCGCCGGCCTTGAGGATGCGGACATGGTCGCTCTCGTGGTCGCTCACCACCCGGCGGGTCGGTCCGACCATGGAGATCGCGGCCACGACGGGCCCGGCCGCTGCCTCACGCACAGGCACAGCCAGCGACGACATGCCGAGCTCGGTCTCGTCGACGCTGCGCGCGTACCCGCGCTCGCGCACCCGGGCGAGCTCCGCCAGCAGCAGCTCGGGGACCACGATGGTGTAGCCGGTGCTGGGCGGGAGGCCTGCCCGTAGCCGGGCCTCGGCGAGCGCCGGGTTGTAGGCGGCCAGCACCTTGCCGGCGCTCGACCGGTGCAGCGGCGAGCGGCGGGAGTTGGTCGAGTAGCGCAGCGCCCGCTGACCCTCGACCCGCTCGATGTAGACGACGTCGGCACCGGCCGGCACCCCGACCTGCACGGTCTCCCCGACCGCGTTGCGCAGCTCGACCAGGAGCGGGAGGGCCTGGTCGCCGACCACCGTGCGTTCCGTGGCCACACGGCCGTACTCGACGAAGCGGAGCCCCAACCGATACCCCCGGTCCGCGGTGCGATCGAGGAGGCCCCGGCCCGCGAGCACCGCGCAGGTGCGGTGGGCCGTGCTCTTGGCCACGCCGACCCGCCGGGCCAGCTCGCTCAGGCTCAGCTCCGGCGCCCGGGCCAGGGCGTCGATGATGTCCAGGGCGATGCCTACCGACTGCAATGCAGGCTGCTCGCGCCCGGGCGCGCCCGCCCCGTTCTCGTCGCCGTCGTCCGGGAAGCGGTCGTGGCCGAGGGCGCTCACCCTGCCCAGTGAACCACCCTGCGAGCGCCCGTGACGGCCCGGCCACGCCGGGGGCCCAGGTCAGTGGGGCACGCGCCCGCCGTTGACCAGCAGCGTCTGGCCGGACACGAACGCCGAGTCGTCGGCCAGCAGGTAGCAGAACGTGCCGAGCAGGTCGTCGGGGCGCATGACCCGGCCGAGCGGGGTGCGGGTCGGGTCGTAGGCGCCGAGCACCCCCGACCCGGGCGTGGGCGTGAAGCCGGGGGCCACGCAGTTGACCCGGATGCCCCGGGGCCCGAGCTCGTTGGCCAGCGCCCGGGTCATGGCGATCACCGCGCCCTTCGACGCCACGTAGTGGACGAAGCCGTGGGACCCGGTGACGGCGGTCTCGGAGGCGACGTTCACGATGCTGCCTCCCCGGTCGCCCATCGCCGCCGCGGCCGCCCGCGCGCACAGGAACGAGCCCCGGACGTTCACCGCGAACATCCGGTCCCATTCGTCCAGGTCGATCTCGTCGTAGGCCCGGCGGCCCACGAGCAGCGCCGCGCAGCTCACCAGCCCGTCGATCGCCCCGGCGTCAGCGAACGCGCCGGCGACCTGGTCAGGGTCGCTCACGTCGCAGACGGCATCCGCGCCCGGCGCCACGTCCAGCGTGATCGCCTCGGCGCCGCGGGACCGGAGCTCGGCTGCCAGCGCCGCGCCGATCCCCCGGGCCGCCCCGGTGACGACGACGCGCTTGCCCTGCACGCCGCCGGTCACGAGGCCGCCTCGGCGGTGCGGACCAGCTCGAACAGCCCGGTGTGGATGCGGCCGTTGCTGGCCAGCACGTTGGCCAGCCCGGGGCCGAGGTTGAGCGGGCCCCCGTCGAGGTCCTCGCTGTGGCCGCCGGCCTCGGCGATCATCAGCGCCCCCGCGCCCACGTCCCAGGCGTAGGTGGCGTCACGCTCGACGAAGGCGTCGACGCGGCCGGCCGCCACGTAGGCGAGGCACAGGGCCGGGGATCCGACGCAGCGCACGGCCCGGCACTCACCACAGAGCGCCACCATGCGCCGCCCGAAGGCGGCGATCGCGTCCCGATCGTCCGATTGGATGCCGGTGCAGACCAGCGACCGGTCGAGCCCGTCGGTGGCCGACACGGCCAGGCGGTCGCCGTCCAGCCACGCTCCCCCACCCCGCACGGCGGTGAACAGCTCGCCCCGGAAGGGATCGAGGATGGCGCCCGCGGCCAGCCCTTCGGCGTCGCGCACGGCCACCGACGTGCAGGCGAACGGGATCCCGTGGGCGTAGTTCGAGGTCCCGTCGAGCGGATCGACCAGCCAGGTGGCGGCCGCGTCGCCGAGGGCGACGTCACCCTCCTCGCCGAGGATGGCGTGGTCGGGGAACCGCTCGCCGAGGACGCGGACGATGGCCTCGTGCGCCGTCAGGTCCGCCCACGTGACGATGGAGGTCCGCTCGTTCTTGTGGGACACCTGCAGGGGCCGTCCCAGGCCCTCGACCAGGACGGCACCGCCGGCACGCGCCGCCGCGACCGCCCCGTCCAGCAACTCGTCGGTGGTCGCCGTCATGCTCCCCAGGCTCCCACGCCGTCCGGACCGTCATGGTTGACTGAGCCGGGTGCGGGTCGACAAGGCCATCGTCTACGCCGAGCGGGACGGGTTCCGAGCCCTGGAGCTCGACGTCTACCGACCCGACGCGTCCACCGAGGGGCCCCGGCCGTTGCTCGTCTACGTCCACGGCGGAGGCTGGCGCGTGAGCCACCGGAGCCGGGCACCCCGTGAGACGCGGGAGTGGGACTGCGGCTTCTTCGAGCGCCTGACCGATGCGGGCTACGTGGTCGCGGCCCCGGACTACCGCCTCAGCGGCGAGTCCAGGTTCCCCGCCCAGATCGACGACGTCGTGGAGGCGCTGCGCTGGCTCCACGAGCACGCCGGCGAGCTGGGCGTCGCGCCCGACCGCCCTCACCTCTGGGGCGCGTCCGCCGGTGGCCACCTGGCTGCGCTCGCCGCGCTGGTCGCGGGCGCGCCCCCGGTCGCCGCAGTGGTGTGCTGGTACCCGATCACCGACCTGCTCGCGCTCGACCAGACCGCCGACGACACGTTCGAGGCCCACCTGGTCGGCGGCCCGATCGGTCAGCACCTCGATCTGGCCCGTGAAGCCAGCCCCGTGACCCACGTGCGGGGGGACGCGCCGCCGTTCCTGCTGCAGCACGGCGAGGAGGACACGTGGGTGCCCCACGACCAGAGCGTCCGCCTGGCCGCGGCGCTACGGGCCGCGGGCGCGCCGGTCGAGCTGGAGAGCGTCCCGGGCGCCGACCACTTCTTCGGCGGAGCCCCCGATGTCGAGGCGATCTTCGAGCGCGCGCTCGCGTTCCTCGGACATCAGGGACCCTGATGCGTCTGTACAGTGCGAGGGCAGTTCCCGTGCATGGGCGGGTCAGTCACTTCGAGGGGGGTCGACCGTGACGACGACAGATGAGGTCACGTTTCCCGGGCCGGACGAGATCGAGGGCTTCTGGAACCTGGACAAGATGCACGCGCCCAGGCCGGTGACCCCGCTGTCGTTCGACCTGGTGGTGCGCACGCTGGCCGAGGGGTTCAGCAAGGCGCAGGCCGAGTACGACTGCCCGATCATGGTCAGCACCAGAGAGATCAACCACTACTTCTACGTCGCGTTCCACCCGATCCCCGACGAGGCCGAGATCGCGGACCGGATGACTCGCTACCACGGCAAGCTCGCCGAGATGGTCCCCGGCGTCGGCAAGACGTGGGACGAGGAGTGGAAGCCGGAGGTGATCGCCAGCAACGTCCCGCTCAAGACCGCCGACTGGTCGGCACTGAGTGACGGCGAGCTGGTCGCCAAGCTCGACGAGCTCACCGACCTGATGCGCCACCAGTGGTGGATCCACGGCCACATCAACTTCGTGCTGCTCTCCAGCAGCGCGTTCTGCGACCTCTACGACGCGGCCGTGCAGCCGGACGATCCCACCGAGTCGTACCAGACGCTGCACGGCTTCCCGACCACCTCCGTGGACGCCAGCCGCGGGCTGTGGGCCCTCAGCCGCACGGTCCTCGCCAGCCCGGCGCTGAAGGAGCTGTTCGAGAGCACCGAGCCCGCGGACCTGCCCGCCGCGCTCGACGCCAGCGAGGAGGGTCGGGCGTTCCGGCAGCAGCTCGACGACTTCCTCTTCGACTACGGCTGGCGCCACGACGCTGTGTACGACCTCGCCGACGTGCCGTGGCGGGAGAACCCTGCGATCCCGCTCGCGAGCATCGCCAAGATGATGGAGCTCGACGACAGCGACGATCCCGAGGTCGTCTACCAGCAGAAGGTCGCCCGGCGTGAGGAGCTGATGGCCGCGGCCCGCGCCCGGCTGGCCGACGAGCCCGAGACGCTCGCCAGCTTCGACAAGCTCTACGAGCCGGCGCGCTACAGCTTCCCGCTCACCGAGGACCACGCCTTCTACATCGACCAGCTCTTCATCAGCGTGCTCCGCCGGTTCTGCCTCGCCGTCGGTGAGCGGCTCGTGGCCAAGGGCGTCGTCGACCAGGCCGACGACGTCTTCTACCTCTACCGCGACGAGGTGGTCGCCGCGCTGACCGACGGCGGCGATCGCCGGGACATCGTCGCCGAGCGGCGGGCGAGCATGGAGCGGGCGGCCCGGGCCGACGCTCCCCAGGCGCTCGGCACTCCGCCACCTCCCCCCGACGCGCCGGACCCGTTCATGGACGCGCTCGTCTCCCGGCTGCTCGGCTTCGGCCCGCCCAAGGAGAACCTCGATCCGGGCACGCTGATGGGCGTGGCCGGGGCACCGGGTGCCTACACCGGGACGGCCCGGGTGGTGCGTTCGCTGAGCGAGGCCACCGACCTCGAGGACGGCGAGATCATGGTGTGCGAGATGACGCTGCCGCCCTGGGTCCCGGTGTTCTCGGTG
>JBKPRS010000429.1:0-11024 GCA_046734695.1 Actinomycetota bacterium
GCCCCGGACGGTCGTCGTACAGCCGGCGCTCCAGCGCGGCCACGCCGCTGCCGAACAGTGCCACGGGATGCCAGCCGTCGGGCACCGGCGGTTCGCCCAGCGCCTGGTCCAGCGCCAGCGCCGCGGCCGCCCCCCATGCCCGACCGGGCCAGCGCGGGCTCACCACTTCGCCGCCGCCACGAGCAGGCCCACGGTCTCGGCCACGACGCCCGCGGCGCCGAGCACGTCGCCCGTGTAGCCGCCGAGCCGGCGCCAGGCCAGGCCCACGACCGCGACGAACCCGGCCGCCGCGGCCAGCAGGGTGACCACCCCGGCCACGACCGGCGCCGCGACCACGATCGCCACCGCCGCGGCCACCAGCGTGAGCAGAGCCCCGGTGGGGGGCGCGCCCGGGGCGAAGCCGGCGGCTGCGCCGCCGGGACGGGCGTAGGGGACGGTGGCCAGGGTGACGGCCATGCCGCTCCGGGCCGCGGCCCACAGGCCCACCACCAGCAGGACGTCGGGAGGTTGGGAGGCGAAGCCGGCCACCCGGGCCGCCAGCACGACCACCAGGGCGACGACGCCGAAGCTGCCGATGTCGGGGGCGGACATGATGGCCAGGCGTTGGGCCTTAGGCACGGGCGGCAGGAGCCCGTCGGCGCTGTCGGCCAGGCCGTCGAGGTGCAGCATCCCGGTGAGCCAGGCGTCCACCCCCACGGCCAGCACCGCCGCCACCAGCGGCGGCCACAGCTCGCCCGCGGCCCACCACGCGCCGCCCACGGCCAGGCCCACCAGCGCCCCGACCGCACCGAACCAGGTCGCGGCGCGCCGGTCCGGCGGTGCCGCCCCGCCGACCACGGTGAGGAAGGCCAGGGCCGAGCGCATCACGAGCCCTCCGGCCGGTCCAGCGGGAGCACCCGTCCGGCCACCACCAGCAGCACCCGGTCGGCGATGCCGGCCACGGCCCGGTTCAGCGCGCCCAGCGCGTCGGCGAAGCGCCGGCCGGCCTCCGTCGGCGCGTGCACGCCCAGGCCCACCTCCTCCGAAACGACGACGGTGTCCCCGTCCCGCTCCCGCAAGGCGGCGCACAGCGGCTCGGTGTCGGGGTCGAGGCGCTCGAAGCCCGCCACCCAGGTCCCCAGCGAGTCGACCAGGACCGGCCCGGCCAGGCCCCGCAGCACCCCGGCGAGGTCGTTGCCGGCCTCGACCGTGGCCCAGCCCGCGGGCCGCCGGGCCCGGTGGGCGGCGATGCGGGCGGCCATGTCCTCGTCGTCGGAGCCCGGGGCCCGGCAGGTGGCCACGTAGGTGACCGGCGCCGAGGTGCGCGCCACCAGGGACTCCGCCACCTCGGACTTGCCCGAGCGGGTGCCGCCGAGCACCAGGGTGATCAACCGGACGTGCCTCCACATGCAGTCGGAACGGGAGGGACGCAGCGTAGAGCCTGGGGTTCGTACACTCCCCGCCCGTGCGCCTGCTGTTCATCTGCTGGGGGAACATCTGCCGGTCGCCGACGGCCGAGGCCGTCATGCGGCGGATGGCCGAGCACGCCGGCCTGTCCGGGGTCGTGGAGGTCGACAGCGCGGGCACCAGCCTCGAGCACCTGGGTGCGCCGCCCGACCGCCGGGCCACGGCCGAGGCCGACCGGCGCGGCCTCGACCTGCGCTCCCAGCGGGCGCGGCGGATCCAGCCGGACGACTGGGAGCGCTTCGACCTCCTGCTGGTGGCCGACGAGCCCGTGGAGCGGGCGCTGCTGCGCCAGGCCCCGCCGGGCGCGGACCTGTCCAAGGTGCATCGCATGACCGCGTTCGGGCCCGACGCCGGCGTCGTCGACGAGGTCCCCGACCCGTACTACGGCGGCGAGGACGGCTTTGAGCTGGTCTACGAGGTGGTGGAGCGGGCGTGCGGGGGCCTGCTCGACCACGTCCGGACCGTCCACGGCCTGGCCTGATGGCGTCCCCCGCGCTCGGGGCCGCCGTGGCGGCCGCGCTGGGTGAGCGGGTCCGGGCGGTCACGCCGGTGGGCGGCGGCTGCGTCAGCGACGCGGGGCGGGTCGAGCTGGCCGGCGGCCGTACGGTGTTCGCCAAGGCCGCGGCCGGCTTGCCGGACGGGCTGCTGGACGTGGAGGCGGCCGGCCTGCGCTGGCTGGGCGAGGTGCCCGGCGTGCGGGTCCCGGCGGTGCTGGCGGCCACGCCCGAGGCGCTCGTGCTGGAGTGGATCGAGCCGGGCACCCGCACCGACGGCACCGGGGAGGACCTCGGGCGCCAGCTCGCCGCGCTCCACCGGTCGGGGGCCCCGGCCTTCGGCTGGCACCGGGACGGGTTCATCGGCACCGTGCCCCAGCGCAACACGCCCCGGTCCGGCGACTGGTGCGCCTTCTGGGCGACCCGCCGCATCGAGCCGCTGGTGGACCGGGCGGTCGCCGCCGGCAACCTCGATCCCCGGGCCCGCCCGCTGGTGGACCGCCTCGCCGACCGCCTCGCCGAGCGGGCGGGGCCGGCCGAGCCGCCGGCCCGGGTGCATGGCGACCTGTGGTCCGGAAACGTGCACCTCGACCGGGAGGGCCGGCCGTGGTTGGTGGACCCCGCCGCCTACGGCGGGCACCGCGAGGTCGACCTGGCCATGCTCCACCTCTTCGGCTCGCCGCCGCCGGCGGTGGTGGCGGCCTACGACGAGGTCTTCCCCCTGGCGGCCGGGTGGCGGGAGCGGCTGGCGCTCTGGCAGCTCGAGCCGCTGCTCACCCACACCGTCATGTTCGGCGGGAGCTACGGCCGCTCCGCGTTCGACGTGCTGGAGCGGGTCAGCCGTTGAGCGCCTCGCGGGCCACCTTGGCCATCTCGTAGCCGAAGCGGCGGGCGCCGGGGTCGGGGACCGGGCAGACGAGGAAGGCCCCCGGGCTCGGGCAGAAGTGGGCCTGGTCGGGAGCGCGCACGGTGACCTCGCCGCCGGTGCAGCCCTGGCCCGGGCCCTCGTCGGAGGCGCACGGCAGCTTGTCCACGAACCGGTGGTCCTTCGTCACCGTGGCGGCGGCGTCGGCATAGCGGACCCGGCCGAACACCCGGGCGTCCCACTCGTCGACGATGTGCTGGTAGTCGGCCGCGATCTGCAGCTCGGCCCCGCCGGGCAGGCCAGGGGCCTCCGGTCCGCCCACCAGCACCACCTTGGTGCCCTGGGAGGCGAACATGTCCACCTCGGCGCGCACGTCCGCCTCGTAGCGGTCGGCGAGGGCCTGGCCGGTGAGCGGGTTCCCGTCGGCGTCGCGGGTGCACGGCACGCCGTTGTTGCCGACGTACTGGATGACCACGACGTCGGGATGCAGCGTGGCGTCGTTGCGCATCGTGTCGGCCACGCTGCACGGTGCCGTGCCCGGGATGGGCTTGGTGATGACCAGCGCCTTGGTCGTGCGGGCCAGCTCGTCGGAGAAGTAGGGCCCGGATTCCATGGACAGCGAGTCCCCGTAGAGCACGATCATCCCGCCCGGCCGGGACGCATCGGCCTTGACGTGCGAGTAGGTGACGGCGGCGCCGATCACCACGAGCGTCAACAGGACGGGCAACAATCCACCGCTACGACTCGACCCCCGGGCCATGCCGACGAGCATGGCAGACTGATCGGTCGATGCCACTCGACGTCCCCACCTACTCCTACGCGCTCCCGGAGGGTGTGGACCCGCCCGCGCTGGTCGCGTTCCTCCGCGAGCGCTTCGACGTCGAGGCCGAGCGGACCGCGCCCGTCACCTTCACCGTGGTCGACACGGCCGATCGCCGCGTGCGGGACGCGGGGGCCGACCTGGTGCTCGAAGGGACCAAGACGACCGAGCTCGTCCTGCGCCTCGCCCCGGGCACCGCGCCCCTCTCCGCCGAGGCCGCCCGGGCCAAGCGCTGGCTGGTGGAGGACCTGCCGCCCGGCCCCCTGCGGGACCACCTGGCTCCGGAGATCGAGATGCGGGCCCTGCTGCCGCTGGCGCGGGTCCGGGCCGAGGTCAGCGCCGTCAACGTGCGCAACGAAGACCTCAAGACCGTGGTGCGGCTGCGGCTGGCGACCCACGCGGCGCTGGACACCGGCGGCGACCCGGCCCCGCTGACGTCGCGGGTCGAGGTCAGCGGCGTGCTCGGGTACCCCAGGCCACTCGCCCGGGTGGTGGCGGCGCTCACGGACGGGGCCGGGCTGGTGGAGGCGCCGGCCAGCATGGCGGACGAGGCCATCGCCGCCTCGGGCGGCGATCCCCGCGGCATCCGGTCCAAGGTCGACGTCGACCTCAGCCCGGACATGCGGACCGACCGGGCGGCCGTCGCCGTGCTCCGGGAGCTGGCCGACTTCGTCGAGGACAACCTGCCGGGCACGCTGGCCGACCTGGACACGGAGTACCTGCACGACCTGCGGGTGGCGGTGCGCCGCAGCCGCTCGGTGCTGCGCGAGCTCAAGAGCGCCTTCGCCGACGAGCCGCTCCAGGCCCAGCGCGACGCCCTCAAGTGGATCCAGGCGATCACCGGCGACACCCGCGACCTCGACGTCCAGCTCCTCGAATGGGACGCACTGCTGGCCGGGGTGCCCGCCGAGCGCCACGCCGCGCTGCAGCCCGCGCACAAGCTGCTGGTCCGCCACCGGGCCGCCGCCCTCCGCAAGCTGAAGGCGGAGCTGCGGAGCCGGGCCTACCGCGACGCCTGGGCCGGCTACCGGGCGTTCCTCGCCGGCAAGCTGGGCCCGGCCCGGGATCGCCCCGACGCCAAGCGCCCGCTGGGCGACGTGGCCGGCGAGCGCATCCGCAAGGTCTACAAGCGCATGGTGGAGATGGGCTCGGCCATCGACGACGACAGCCCGGCCGAGTCGCTCCACGAGCTGCGCAAGCGGGGCAAGGAGCTGCGCTACCTGCTGGAGTTCTTCGGCGACCTGTGGCCGTCGTCGGTGGCCAAGCCGATGGTGAAGACGCTCAAGGGCCTCCAGGACGTCCTCGGCACCCACCAGGACCGCGAGGTCCAGGCCGACCACCTCCGGGGCCTGGCCGAGGAGCTGGCCGGCGTGGTGGGCGGGCCCGAGGCGCTGATGGTGCTGGGGGTGCTGGTCGAGCGCCTCGCCGTCGAGCAGCACGAGGCCCGCAGCCACTTCGCGGAGACGTTCGCGGCGTTCGCCGCCCGCGATCAGCGCAAGCTGGTGTCGAGGACGTTCCGGGGCCCCAGCGGATGAAGGTCCTCGCCACCTACAACATCAAGGGGGGAGTGGGGAAGACATCGGCAGCGGTGAACCTGGCGGCGCTGGCGGCCGGCGACGGCCTGCGCACGCTGCTGTGGGACCTGGACCCGCAGGGCGCGGCGTCGTTCCTGTTCCGAGTGCGGCCCAAGGTGCGCGGCGGCGGTCGCAAGCTGGTGCGGGGGCGCAGCGACGTGGCCGACGTGCTGCGGGGCACCGACGTCGAGGGGCTGGACCTGCTGCCGGCGGACTTCTCGTACCGCCACATGGACCTGGTGCTGGACGAGTCGGGCAAGCCGGCCCGGCGGCTGCGCAAGGTGCTGGCGCCGCTGGAGGACTACTACGACCTGGCGGTGCTGGACTGCCCGCCGTCGATCTCGCTCGTGTCCGAGAGCGTGTTCGAGGCGGCCGACGCCCTGCTCGTGCCGCTGATCCCGTCGACGCTGACGCTGCGGACGTTCCAGCAGCTGGGTGACTTCGTGGCGACCGAGGTCGACCACCGGCCCGAGATCGTGGCGTTCTTCTCCATGGTGGACCGGCGCAAGCGCCTCCACCGCGAGGTGGTCGAGACCCTCCCCGACGGCCGCACCGACATCGCCATGAGCGCCATCCCGGCGGCCACCGAGGTCGAGCTGATGGGTGTGTCCCGCGCCCCGGTGGTGGTGGACAAGCCCCGCAGCCGGGGCGCTCGGGCGTACGCCGCGCTGTGGGCCGAGGTGCGCGAGCGCCTGGGGATCTAGGCGGGCTCTTCGTCCCGATCGAGGTCCAGGCTGGCCGAGTTCATGCAGTAGCGCAGCCCGGTGGGGTTGGGACCGTCCTCGAACACGTGGCCCAGGTGGGAGTCGCAGCGGGCGCAGCGGACCTCGATGCGGCGCATACCGTGGCTGCGGTCCTCGATGAGCTTGACCCGGTCGTCCGAGAGCGGCTCCCAGAAGCTGGGCCAGCCGGTCCCGGAGTCGAACTTGGTGTCGGACGAGAACAGGGGCGCCTTGCAGGCGATGCAGCGGTAGGTGCCGGCATCCTTGGTGTCCCAGTAGATCCCGGTGAACGCCCGCTCGGTGCCGCCCTTGCGGGCGACCTCGAACTGGAGGGGCTCGAGCCGCTCGCGCCAGCCTTCCTCGGTGGTGGGCAGGTCGGCCTCGGGGACTTCCTTGGCGTCGGTCATGCCTCCAGCATGCCGCCGAGAGCGCGCAACATGCGCCGGACGACCCGGGAAGGATCGAGGCTGGCTGGCCGCTCCATGGCCTCCAGGGTCAGGAAGGCCTCGGTCCCGTGCGCCCGGCCCTGGAGCGTGACCAGCAGCGAGCAGGTCTCACCGTCCTGGCGCACCACGACCTCGAAGATGGCGCAGCTTCGGTCCACGTAGCTGACCTCGCCCACCCGGTGCCCCGCCTCCAGCAGGAGGGCGAATGCCTCGTCCGGCGGCGCGGCCAGCAGGAGAGTGTCGTTCCCCACCAACTCGACACCCACCGTGGGCGGCGGCGGAGGCGGTGGCGGCGCGCTCGGGGCCGGCGCGCTCGGGCCCGGGGCATGGAGCCCTCCGGCCCGCTTGGCCCGGCTGAGGACCGCGTAGGCCTCGTTCAGCCGGGCCGCGGCCGCGGTGGTGGCCCCGACCGCCTGGGTGTCAGGGTGCGCGGCCCGGATGCGGCGACGGTACGACGTGCGCACGGCGTCCCATCCGTCGGCCTCGCCCACGCCGAGCACCGACCGGGCCTCGCGCACGTCCATGGCGCCGATCCTGTCACGTCCCTGGTCGCCGGGGCGGCGTCAAGCCTGGCGCGGAGAAGTGGCGTTATTATAACGCGTTATAATAACGCTCCTTTCGGGTCGCGAGGTCGACGTCAGGTCCTCGGCTGGGCGGCGGCCTCCAGGCGGGTGGCGAGGTCGGGGTAGCCATCGGTGCGGGCGACGTCGGCGGGGGTGCGGTCGTCGTCGGTGCGACGGGTGGCGTCGGCGCCGGCTGCGAGCAGGAGCTCGGCCATGGCTGCGTCGCCGCGGTGGGCGGCCTCGTGGAGGGGGGTGAACCCGCCCGACTGGGTGGCGTCGAGGTCGGCCCCGACCGCCACGGCCAGCGCCAGGCCTGCGCCGGTGGGGCTGGCCGCCGCGGCGTGGACCGCGGCCACGCCCATGGGGTGTGTGGCGGCCGCGTCGACGTCGGCCCCGGCCCGCAGCAGGACGGCCGCGGCTGCGGGATGGTCGAAGAACAGGGCCAGCTGCACCGGCGAGAACCCGTCGGGGGAGCGCCCGTCGACGGGCGTCCCTGCCGCCAGCAGCTCGCCCACCCGGCGGACGTCGCCGACGGCGGCGGCCTCCGCCAGGTCCAGCGGCCGCAGGCCCCGGATCGCCTCCACCACGTCGCCCATGCCCCGGTAGCAGGCGAGCGCGAGGGCGCTGACCCCGGCGGCGTCTACCGCTCCCGCCTGTTCCGGATGGTCCCGCAGCACGGCGAGTGCCCCGGCCCCGTCGCCCGCGGTGATCGACTCCACGATGCTCATGTAGGTAGGCTACCTACATGAGTGACGTCCGTCGAGAGACACCTCGTGACATTGCGGGCCGCCTGCACTCCGCCGCGATCCACCTGTTGCGGGCGGCGCGCACCGTCGACGCCGAGTCCGGGCTGTCGCCGGCCCGGCTGTCGGCCATGTCGGTCCTGGTGTTCGGCGGGCCGCGGACGGTCGGTGGGCTGGCCGAGGTCGAGGGGGTGCGGTCGCCGACCATGACCCAGCTGGTGAACGGCCTGGAGGCAGGCGGGCTGGTCCGGCGCAGGGCGGTGCGGGAGGACGGCCGGCGGGTGGTGGTGGAGGCGACCCCGGCCGGGCGCCGGCTCCTGCGCAAGGCTCAGGATCGCCGGCTCGACGTGCTGGTCGACCTCCTGGCGACCGCGTCCGAGGAGGAGCTGGACCTGCTCGACCGGGCGTCGGAGGTGCTCGACCGCCTGACCGGCGATCGGGGGCGGGCCTAGCCTGGCGTCGTGTCCGAGCCGCGCGATCCCGGGCTGCCGCTGAAGCTAGGGCCGTGCTCCAACGGCGAGTACCCGCCGCGGCCGGCGTCTCCGGTCGTGCGGGAGGCGGCGCGGCGGGCCCGGCGGATGAGCGACGAGCGGGCCCGGCGGCTGGGGATGAGCCGGCGGGAGTTCCTGCTGTCGACCATGGGGGCAGCCACCGGGTTGCTGGCCCTGGCGGCGTGCTCGCGGGAGGAGTCCGGCGGGCGGACCGGGGGCACCTTCGCCGTGCCCGAGGACGCCACCACCGATCCGGACGTCGCCACGTCGGTCCTCGGCAGCGGCGAGCCGGTCGTCGACGTGCAGACCCACTTCCTGGAGTACCCCGACGGCGCCGAGGCCGGCTTCGGGCTCAACTTCCCCCAGGCCAACTGCGGCGAGGAGAACCCGGCCGACTGCTTCGGCATCGACCGCTGGATGCAGGAGATCTTCGGCCGCAGCGACACCACCGTGGCGGTCCTGTCCGCCATCCCGGTCGTGGCCCAGGCCGATCCGCTGTCGGCCGCGCTCATGGCCCAGGCCCGCGACCAGCTGACCGAGGCCTGCGGGGACGGCCGCGTGCTGGTCCAGGGCCACGGCGTGCCCAACGTCGGCGACCTGGGCGCGGCGCTGGCGGCCATGGAGGACGAGGCGGCCCGCTACCCGCTGGTGGCGTGGAAGGCCTACACCCACGCCGGGCCGCCGTGGCGCCTGGACGACGCCGACCCCGCCGGCAAGCAGGTGGGCGAGGCGTTCCTGTCCAAGGTGGACGAGCTGGGCGTGGACGTCGTCTGCGTGCACAAGGGACTGTCCGGCGGGAGCCCGTTCGCGTCCCCGGCGGACATCGGGCCCGCGGCGGCCAACCGGCCCGGCCTGCGGTTCTGCGTCTACCACTCCGGCTTCGAGTCCGGCGTCACGGAGGGCCCCTATGACCCGGCCGCGCCCAACGCGGGGGCCGACCGCCTCGTGGCGAGCCTGGCCCAGGCGGGCATCGGCCCCGGCGGCAACGTGTACGCCGAGCTCGGGTCGACCTGGCGCAGCGTGATGGGATCGCCCGACGAGGCGGCCCACCTGCTGGGCAAGCTGCTGCTGGCGGTGGGCGAGGACAACGTGCTGTGGGGGACGGACTCCATCTGGTACGGCTCGCCCCAGGACCAGATCCAGGCGTTCCGGGCCTTCGCCATCAGCCCCGAGCTGCAGGAGACCTACGGCTACCCGGAGCTGACCGACGCCGTGAAGTCCAAGATCCTGTGGCGCAACGCGGCCGCCCTCTACCGCATCGACCCGGCCACCATGCCGTGCCAGGTCGATCCGGCCGAGGCCGACGCGGCCCGGCGGTCCAGCCCCCTGGCGCACCGCACCTACGGGCCCCGCACCGCGGCCGGCGCCCGTCGGCTGTTCCTGGCCGAGCACCCGTGGGCGGCGCTCCGGCGCTGAGCCGCTGAGCCGCGGGCGGCAGGCTCAGGCCGGGGCCAGGAACGCGGCCATCAGCCCCCGGTAGGGACCGGGGTCGTGGCTGCCCGCGTGCTCGCGGGCCGAGTGCATGGCCAGTTGCGGCATGCCCACGTCCACGGTGGTGATGCCGAGCCGGGCGGCGGTGAGCGGGCCGATGGTCGACCCGCACGGCAGGTCGCTGCGCATGGCGAAGCGCTGGAGCGGCACGCCGGCCTGCTCGGCGGCCAGCGCCACGAGGGCGGCCCCGGGAGCGTCGGTGGCGTAGCGGACGTTGGCGTTGACCTTCAGCACCGGCCCGCCGTTGAGCGTGACCTGGTGCTCGGGATCATGGCGGTCGGCGTAGTTGGGATGGGTGGCGTGCGCCATGTCGGCCGACAGGCAGGCCGAGCGGGCCAGGGACCGGTGGAACGCCTCGGTGGTACCGCCGCGGGCCAGCACCGAACGCTCCAGCACGGAGGCCAGCAGCGAGGAGGCGGCGCCACGGTCCGACGTCGAGCCCACCTCCTCGTGGTCGAACAGGCACACCACCGGGATGGGCGTCCCGCTCTTGGGTGCGGCCCCGGCCAGCGCCTCGACCGCGGCCCAGCACGAGGCCAGGTTGTCGAGCCGGGCCGATCCCAGCAGCTCGTCGTCCCGGCCCACCAGGGCCCCAGGGGCCAGGTCGTGGAACATGAGGTCCCAGCCCAGGAGGTCGTCCACGCCCACCCCGAGCTCCTTGGCCACGAACCCGCCGAAGCTGCCCTCGGACAGGGCCCACAGCGGGGTGAGGTGGTGCTGGGCGTCGACCAGGAGGCCCGTGGTGTTGACCTCGCGGTCCAGGTGGATGGCGAGCTGGGGGATGGCGCACACCGGGCGGTCGATCCGCAGCAGCCGGACCAGCGCCCCGGTGCCGTTGCGCCGGACCGCCACCCGGCCGGACAGGCCCAGGTCACGACCCAGCCAGCTGTTGAGCAGGACCCCGCCGTACGCCTCGACCCCGATCTGGTGGACGCCGGCCCGCACCACGTCGGGCTGGGGCTTGATCCGCAGGTTGGGGCTGTCGGTGTGGGCGCCCACGATGCGGAACCCGTCGTGCGGCTGGTGGCCCGCGCCCGTGGCCCAGGCGATCAGGCTGCCGCCCCGGACCACGTACCAGCTGCCGGCCCCGCTCGGCCAGGCGGCGTCCTCGGCCAGCCGGGTGAAGCCGATGTCGCCCAGGGTGGCCGCCGCGGTCGCGCAGGCGTGGTACGGCGACGGGGACGCGTCGCAGAACGCGAGCAGCCTGCGGGCGGCGTCGAGATCGGGCACGGAGCTGGGGACCAGATCGGGGAGCGGCTGAGGGACGGTCACGATCCACCGATCCTAGTGAGAATGCATTTGGCGCCCGGCGGCCGCCACCAACCATCATGCAACGCGTGGCCGCCAGCGCCGTCGACCTCGTCATCGT
>JBKPRS010000430.1:0-1518 GCA_046734695.1 Actinomycetota bacterium
CAGGCTGGCGCCCGAGGACAGGTCGAGCAGGTCCGGCATCCGGGCCCACAGCATCGAGCGTCCGCCCTGTGTGGGGCTGCCCTCGACCTCGTCCCAGGTCCGGGCCGACGCCAGGCGCACGTCGATCCGGTCCATGATCGATTCGGTGCCGGGGAAGCGCGGGGCCCGCACCTCGCAGTCCTCCGGGGGCGGCACGTCGGGGAACTCCACCCACGAGCCCTCCACCGGCAGCTCGCGGCTGCCGAGGGCGGCGTTCACCGCCACGATCTCGGTGTCGGCCACGTGCCCCACCACCCGGGCCTGGGTCACGCTGTGGCCCTCGGCGCCGATGGTGACGTCGATGTCGAGGATGGACGGCGGGTGGGCGTAGGACAGGTACTGGGCCGTCGCCCACACCACCGGGCGGCCCGTGGTCCCCTCCATGGCCGCGATCGAGGCGCCGAGTGCGCAGCCTCCGAACAAGAAAGGTCCGACCGTCGAGATGCCGGGGGTCACCGGCAGCACCCAGCGCATCGGGTTGTGGGTGGGCTGCAGGCCGAGCCATGTGCGGGCATCCATCGACCGCGGATGGTAGGCCGCCCGGCGTCCGGGTCCTCCGCTGGGCCAGACTGCACGGTGATGAGCGACACACCATGGCTGGGGGACGCCTGCTCACTGGTGGAGGCGTTCCGCTCCGGAGAGCGGTCACCGGCGGAGGAGCTGGAGGCGGTGCTCGGTGCCATCTCCCGCAGCGAGCTGGGCGCCGTGTCCTACCTGTCCCCGGACGCGGGGGACGTGGCCGCCGCCGCCGACGTGACCTTGCCCTTCGGCGGGGTGCCGGTAGGGGTCAAGGAGCTGGAGATGGTCGAGGGCTGGCCGGCCACCGAGGCCAGCCTGGCACTGGCCGACCGGGTGGCGGGCCACACCAGCACCATGGTCCAGCGGCTGGACGCGGCCGGCGCGGTCAAGGTCGGCCAGACGACGGCCAGCGAGTTCGGCGGGCTCAACGTGAGCATCACCCGGCTGCACGGCGTCACCCACAATCCGTGGCGGCGCGGCCAGACGGCCGGCGGCTCGTCGGGCGGCTCGGCCGCCGCGGTGGCCGGCGGGCTGCTGCCCATCGCTACCGGCGGCGACGGCGGCGGGTCGATCCGCATCCCCGCCGGATTCTGCGGGCTCGTGGGGATGAAGGGCACCGCGGGCCGCATCCCCCGGGGGCCCCGCACCGCCATCGCCCCGCTCACGGTGGTCGTGGGCTGCCTGGCCCGCTCGGTCCGTGACGTCGCCCGCTGGTACGACGTGTGCGCGGGTTACGACGCCCGTGATCCGTACAGCCTCCCCAAGGTGGACGGGTGGGAGCGGTCGCTCGGCACGCTCCCCCTCGACGGCCGCCGGGCCGTCATCGCCCCGACGCTGGGCAGTGCGGTGGTCCTCCCCGAGGTGGAGGCCCTGGTGCGCTCCGCCGGCGCCGAGCTGATCCGCTCTGCGGGCCTGCGCGAGGTCGACTGCGACGTGCACCTGCCGGGACTGGGTTACGAG
>JBKPRS010000431.1:0-6363 GCA_046734695.1 Actinomycetota bacterium
GAGCCGCTAGCGGAACAGGTCTTCGGTCGGGGGGCGGACCACCTCGGCGCGGACTTCGCCTCGGCCCAGCCAGGAGCGGTCGACGCCGCGGACCACGGCGGCGCAGATGCCGCTGGACTTGCCCATGACCAGCTCGGCTGCGGCGGCCAGCTCGTCGACCACGCAGACCTCCGTGACCGCCAGCTCGCGGCCGAGGGCGTCGGGGGTGCCGCGCAGGTCGACCACCGCGCGGATGCCGGCGCAGCCGATCGCCACGTCCGTCAGGCCGCGGCGCCAGACCCGGCCGAACGTGTCGCTGATGATGACCGCGACGTCGACCGAAAGGCGGCCCCGGAGGCCGTCGCGCAGGCGGCGGGCCGAGCGGTCGGGGTCCTCGGGCAGCAGGGCGGCCCAGCCTTCCTCCACGTTGGACAGGTCGACGCCGGCGTTGGCGCACACGAAGCCGTGGCGAGTCTCGCTGATCACCAGCTCGCCCCGGCGCCGCAGGATGCGGACCGACTCGCCCTCCACGATCCGGGCCTTGCTGGCCGGGTCGTTGGGATCGATGGGCACCAGCTGGGCCTCGGCCTTCGACACGACCTTCTGCGTCACGACCAGGACGTCGCCGTCGGCCAGGTCGGGCGCCGCCTTGGCCAGCAGCCGCGACAGGTCGTCGCCCGGACGCACCTCGCCGATGCCTTCGACCGGAATGATCTCCAGTCCGCGCCTCACAACAGCCATCTCAGCCCTTCCCACCCGAAACGTCAGGAGCTAGCGGCCGAGCGCCACCTTGCACAGATCGGCGGCCGCGGCCGGGTCACGCATGATCGTGTCGGTGACGACGCAACGCAAGCCCTCGGCCTCCACCGCGCCCGCAAATCCCGCGTCGGCCGTGTCGATCACCAGCGTGCCCACGTACGGCGCGTACAGGCGGGCGACGCCCACCACGGAGTCCTCGTGGCCCAGCTCCCGCATGAGCCGGTCGGCGGGCCCCTTGAGCGCCTTGCCGCCCACCAGCGGCGACACCGCCACCACCGAGGACCGGCGGGCCGCCACCGCCTCCTGCACGCCGGGTACGGCCATGACCGGGCCGATCGACACGATGGGGTTGGACGGGGCCACGACCACCGTGTCGGCCGACGCCAGAGCCGCCAGGACGCCGGGGGCGGGCACGGCGTCGGCCGCGCCCGAGATGCGCACTGAGGAGACCGCGACCGAGTGCTGCATGCGGACGAAGTAGTCCTGGAACGCCACCTCCGTGCCGGCCTCCGGGCCCGACGCCAGCGTCAGCAAGGTGCGGACCGGATCGTCCGACACCGGCAGCACCGACAGCTCCAGGTCCCAGGCCCGGGCGACCTCGCCGGTCACCTCGGACAGCGGAGCGCCGTCACGCAGCCGGGCCGTCCGGTACAGGTGCGTCCCGAGGTCCCGGTCGCCCAGCCCGAACCAGGTGAGCCCGCCGTAGCGCTCCAGCGTGGCCATGGCCTGCCACGACTCGTCCCGCAGGCCCCAGCCCCGCTCGGGGTCGATGGCCCCCGCCACCGTGTAGACGACCGTGTCCAGATCCGGGCTGATGGCCAGCCCGTGCAGCACGGTGTCGTCGCCCACGTTGACGATGGCGGTGACCTCGGCGGGCGGCACGGCCCGCACCATCCCGGTCAGCAGGCGGGCGGCGCCCACGCCCCCGGCGAGGACCGCGACGCCCGTCACCTAAGCGATTCCCTTGAGCCGTCCCTCGAGCAGGGCCACGTCGGCGTCGACCATGAGGTTGACCAGCTCGGGGAAGGTGGTCTGCGGCTTCCAGCCCAGCTTCTCCCGGGCCTTGCTGGCGTCGCCCACCAGCAGGTCGACCTCGGCCGGCCGGAAGAAGCGCTCGTCCACGACCACGTACTTCTCCCAGTCCAGCCCGACCCGGTCGAAGGCGAGCTGGCAGAACTCCCGCACGGAGTGGGTCTCGCCCGTGGCCACCACGTAGTCGTCGGGCTCGTCCTGCTGGAGCATCATCCACATGGCCTCGACGTAGTCGCCCGCGTAGCCCCAGTCCCGCTTGGCGTCGAGGTTGCCCAGCCGCAGCTCGTCCGAGAGCCCCAGCTTGATCTTGGCCACCGCGTTGGACACCTTGCGGGGCAGGAACTCGATGCCCCGGCGAGGCCCCTCGTGGTTGAACAGGATGCCGCTGGTGGCGTGCAGGCCGTAGGACTCGCGGTAGTTCACCGTGATCCAGTGCCCGTAGACCTTGGCGACGCCGTAGGGCGAGCGGGGATAGAACGGCGTGGACTCGCGCTGGGGCGTCTCCACCACCTTGCCGAACATCTCGCTGGACGAGGCCTGGTAGAAGCGGATCTCCGGGTCGATGATGCGGACGGCGTCCAGCATGCGGGTCACGCCGATGGCGGTGAACTCGCCGGTCAGCACCGGCTGCTGCCAGGACGTGGGCACGAACGACTGGGCGGCCAGGTTGTAGACCTCGTGGGGCTGGTACTCCTGGAGGATGGTCAGGATCGACACCTGGTCCAGCAGGTCGCCGTGCACGAAGGTGATCTGATCCTGGAGGTGGCCGATGCGCTCCCAGTTCACCGTGCTGGTGCGCCGGACCATGCCCAGCACCTCGTACCCCTTGTCCAGCAGGAGCTCGGCCAGGTGGGACCCGTCCTGACCGGTGATGCCGGTGACTAGCGCTCTCTTGCTCAAGATCAGGTCTCCTCCCACGGGCTGCTCCCCGCCCGGGCCCCGGCGAAGCCCGTCAGGTTGTCAGCAGCCAAGGCGTGATCGCCAGTCGGCCAACACATCCGCCAGCGTCTGTTCCAGCGGGATCGTCGGTTCCCAGCCGGTCACCCGGCGCAGGGCCCCGTTGTCTCCCACCAGGATCGGGATGTCGACCGGCCGCTGCAAGGCCGGATCCGACACGAGGTGCATGGGCCGAGCCGCCATCGACAGCAACAGGTCGGCGATCTCCTTCACCGACACCGCCTGGCCCCGGCACACGTTGTACACCGCGCCCGGCTCGCCGTGCTCCATCAGCAGCCGGTAGGCCCGCACCACATCGCGCACGTCGGTGACGTCGCGCAGCGGGGTCAGGTTGCCGATGGGGACCTCGTCGCCGCCGTCGCGCTCGTTGTGCGCGATGCGGGCGGCCAGCGACGGGGCCACGAAGCGGTCGCTCTGGCCCGGCCCCAGGTGGTTGAAGGCCCGCACCCGCAGGACCGGGAGCCGGTGCCCCAGCCACGCCTGCTGGGCCAGGGCGTCGGCCGCCACCTTGGAGGCGGCGTAGGGCGACACCGGTCGCAGCGGCTGGTCCTCGCGCAGCGGCAGCTCGTCCTGGGACACCCGGCCATAGACGTCGGCGCTGGTCACCGCCAGGACCCGCTCGGCGCCGGCCGCCCGGGCGGCCTCCAGCACGTTGAGCGTGCCCAGGGCGTTGGCCAGGAACGTCTCCCGCGGCTCCGACCAGCTGCCGCCCACGTCGGAGGCGCCGGCCAGGTGGTAGACGACCTGCGGCTTGGCGGCCATGACCGCCTCGGTCAGCGGCTCGGCGTCGGCGATGTCGATGCCGTCGACGGTGCGCTCGAGCTCGACGACCTCGTCACCCGCGTCCTCGAGGTGTCGCACCAGGTGCGCCCCAACGAAGCCCCCCGCTCCGGTGACCAGAGTCCTCACGGCCGGTCATCGTAGGGGGTGCGAGCGCCAACTCGTGAACCGGGTCACGTGACGGACGTCGCAACCTGGGCCAGGAGCTGGGAGAAGCGGGCGGCCGTGACGTCCCAGTCGTACCCGGCGGCCACCCGGTGGCCGCGCTCGACCAGCCCGGCCCGGTGGGCCGGATCGGTCAGCAGCCGCCCGATGGCCGCGGCCAAGGCGTCGGCGTCCCGGGGCGGGACCAGCTCGGCGCCGTCACCGCACACCTCGGGCAGCGAGCCCGCCCGGGTGGTGACCACCGGGACCCCCGCAGCCATGGCCTCCACCGGGGGCAGGCCGAAGCCCTCGTACAGCGAGGGGTAGGCGAACACCGCGGCCTCCCGCAGCAGGGCGGCCCGGTCCCCGTCGTCCACCCAGCCCAGCCGGACCACCCGGTCGCCGTGGCGGGACGCGGCGATGGCCTCGGCCAGCGCCGAGGCGCCCCAGCCGTCGGCCCCGGCGATCACCAACCGCAGCTGCGGGTCGCCGGCGGCCACGGCATCGAACGCGGCCACGAGGGTGGGCAGGTCCTTGCGGGGCTCGACGGTGCCCACCGCCAGCACGTACCGGTCCCCGCCGGCGAGCCGGGCGCCCGCCCCGCCCTGGCTGGAGCACCCCGCGGCGGGGACGGTCACGCCGTGGGGGATGGCCACGACCCGGGCCGGGTCGGCCCCGAAGTGATCGATGACCTCGTCCCGCACGAAGGCGGACGGGGTGTGGACCCAGGCGCCCCGGCGGATGGCCCGGCGCACCAGGTCCGGGTAGGCCAGCGTGAACCCGTCCGCCAGCTCGGGATAGTGGACGGTGGTCAGGTCGTGCACGGTGACCAGTGCCCCGGCCCGGGTCGGCGGAACCACGTAGTTGGGGCCCCAGACGGCGTCGTGGCGACCGATCCAGTGGTCGATGCGGGGGTGGTCCGTGCGCCGCCACAGCTCGTGCAGGGGCCGGGCCGCCATCGGGCGGTCGACGACGGCCACGCCCTGCGGTGCCACCTCGCCCAGCCGGTGCCGGCCCCGCCAGGTGACGGCGTAGCCGGTGAGCGACACGTCGGGCCGGGCCGCCAGCCGGGCGGTCAGGTCGCGCACGAACACGCCGACCCCGGTCAGGCGGGAGAGCAGGGACGTGAGGTCGACGGCGACCCGGGGCCCGGCGGGCGCGTCAGGCACGGCAGGGGCCGGTCAGTCGTCGTCTGGCCGATTGCGCTCGGCCACCTGGCGCACGGTGGCGTCGAGCGCCTGCATGAGCTGGCGTCGCTGCACCTGGAGGTGCTGGAAGCCGAGGATGCCCAGCCCCACGGCCGTGTACACGGTGTTCTCCACCCGCCTGGAGACATCCTCGACGGAGATGGCCGGCATGGCGTTCGACCCTACACCGGGAGCCCGGGGGGTCCGCGGGCCGGCTCCGGCCCGTTGCTACGCTCCGCGCGTCGTGGAGCCGGAAGCGCAGCCCGTCCCACCGCGCCCCGCGGTCGTCGTGGTCGTGACCCACGACCCGCCGGGGGACACGCGCGACGCGCTCCTGTCGGCGCTGGCCGCGCAGGACCACCCCAACCTCGACGTGCTGGTGGTCGACACCGGCGAGGAGGACGTCACCGACGCCGTGCACGCGGTCCTGCCCGAGGCGCGGGTCGAGCGCCGCCCGGGGGCCGGCGGCTTCGGCGCCGCCGCCAACACCGTGCTCGACCTGGTGGCGGGGGCCGACTTCTACGTGTTCTGCCACGACGACGTGGAGCCGGACCCGGGAGCCGTGTCCGCCCTCGTAGCGGCAGCCGAGCAGTGGGACGCGGACGTGGTGGGGCCCAAGCTCGTGGCCACCGACGACGACCGGCGGCTGCTCCAGTTCGGCGTCACGGTGGACAAGGTCGGTGTGGCACTCCCCCTGGTCGAACGGCGGGAGCTGGACCAGGGCCAGCACGACGGCCTGCGGGACGTGTTCGCGGTGCCGGGGGCGTTCACCCTGGTGCGGGCGTCAGCGTTCAGCGAGGTGGGCGGGTTCGACGAGGCGATCAGCTTCCTCAACGACGACCTCAGCCTGTGCTGGCGCATCCGGGTGGCGGGTGGGCGGGTCCTGGTGACGTCGGCGGCCCGGGTCCGCCACGCCGAGGCCTTCGCCACCCGGCCCGAGGCCGCGGCCGCCCCGGCCATGGCCGCCCGGCACCGGGTGCGGGTCCTGCTCACCAGCTACCGGGCCACCAGCCTGCTGACGATCGTGCCCCAGGCCCTGGCCATGGCGGTGGTGGAGGCAGCCACCGCGCTGGTCACCGGCCGCGGGGGGCGGGCCCGGGCCGCGCTCGGCGCCTGGCCGTGGAACCTGGCCCGGCTGAGATCGCTCCTCGACGCCCGCCGGGCGGTGCGGTCGTTCCGGCGGGTCCGGGACTACGAGGTGCGGCGCTACCAGGCCCACGGCCTGGTCGGGCCCAGGGTGCGGCGGCTGCGGGTGGAGGGCGGCGGCCTGCTGGCCGGGAGCCGCTGGCCTGCCGGGCGCCGGGTCGTGGCGGTCCCGGAGCGGGGCCACATGACCGTCGACCCCCAGGCCTGGGCGCCCGCCACAGTGGCGGTGGCGACGGTCATCGCCGGGGTCCTGCTGTTCGGATCCCGCCACCTGGTCACCCGGCACGTCCCGGTGGTCGGCGAGCTCGTGCCCTTCTCCGGCACTCCGGGGGACCTGATCGGCGCGTGGGCCGGCGGCGTGCGCCCGTCGGGCGTGGCC
>JBKPRS010000432.1:0-9707 GCA_046734695.1 Actinomycetota bacterium
GACGATGGCCGTCCTCACGAGCCCGCTCCCGCGCGGCCGGCGATCAGCCCCGTCGCCACGGTCAGTCCGGCGCGGGACGACCGGAGGCTGCCCGGGGAGTGGGGTGCCGTCCTCACGCGTCGACGCCGGGCCGGCCGGCGACCAGGGCTTGCGCGGCTCCGCCCAGGAACAGGGCCATGCCCTCGTCTGACAGTGGGAGCTTGCGGGCCGCGTCCAGGGCCTTGCCCACGGGGATCACCGGATGGTCCGACGCGAACAGCACGCGGCCCCGGCCGCGGGACGAGTCCATGAAGCGCACCAGGTTCGGGTCCATGTACGTGGCCAGGTAAGCCGAGGTCATCAGGTGGAGCTGGGGCCACTTGAGCATGTACTGGATCAGCAGCGCCTCGTAGGGGTGGCCCATGTGGGCGCCGACCACGGTCAGGCCGGGGAAGTCGATGAGCACGTCCTCCAGCAGCACCGGGTCCTGGCAGCGTGAGCGCACCTGGGGGCCGGGCACGCCCACGTTGATCGAGACCGGCAGGCCCAGCTCCTCACAGGTGGCGTACACGGGGTAGTAGAGGCGGTGGTTGAGCTCGTACTGCTCGACCAGTGGCGTGATGCGCACCAGCGCCACCGCCGGGTGCTGCGCCAGCTCCCGGATGCGGGCGCAGTTGCGGGTCGGCTTGGCGGCCCGCTCCACGGTGGGCGCCACCAGGAACCGGCCGGCGTGCTCCTCGGCGAGGGCGAGGAAGTCCTCGGGCGCCAGCCCGCCCGCCCGCCGGGCCCGGTCGGGCTCGGCCAGGCCGCAGGTGAGCACGCCCAGGTCGACCGCGGAGCCGTCCATGGCGGCCAGCAGGCCCTCCACCGTCGGGCCCTGCGCCAGGTCCGGGCCGAACAGCTCGACCACGCCCTGCTGGGACTCCTGCGCCACCCACCGCTCGGCGAAGCCCGCGGGCATCAGGTTCACCCAGCCGTCCACGATCATGGGCCGGACCATACCTGACGCCAGTGTCAGAAATCCCGGCCGGCGACTACGCTCCCGCCATGGTCGACCTCGGGTTCCGGCCGTTCGACGCCGACAACCACTACTACGAGGCGGAGGACGCGTTCATCCGCCACATCGACCCGGCCATGGCCAAGCGCTGCATGCAGTGGGCGGTCGTGGACGGCAAGCGCCGCCTCCTGGTGGGCGGGAAGATCAACAAGTTCATCCCGAACCCGACCTTCGACCCGATCGCCCGGCCGGGCAGCCTGGAGGACTACTTCCGGGGCCGCAACGAGTCCGGCGTCGACGTGAAGACGATGTTCGGCGACCTCGAGCCCCTCGCCGACCACCCCGGCTACCGCGACCGCAACGCCCGGGTCGCCCTGCTCGACCAGCAGGGGATGGACGGCGCCCTGCTGTTCCCGACCCTCGGCGTGGGCATGCAGGAGGCGCTGCGCCACGACGTGGCCGCCCTCCACGCCGCCTTCACCGCCTTCAACACCTGGCTGGACGAGGACTGGGGCTTCGACCGCGGCGACGGGCGCCTCTACGCCGCGCCGATGATCACGTTCGCCGACCCCGAGCGGGCGGCCGCCGAGGTGTCCCGGGTGCTGGGGCTGGGGGCCCGGATCCTCGTGGCCGTGCCCGGGCCGGTGCCCGACGGCGACGGCGGCTACGTCTCCCCGGGCCATCCGCGCTTCGACCCGGTCTGGGGCCTGATCGCCGAGGCGGGCGTGCCGCTGGCCCTCCACGCCGGGCTCAGCGGCGTGGGCCACTACGCCAGCTACTGGAAGACCGGCGCCGAGGGCGGCGGCGGGGGTTTCACCGCCTTCAAGCACGCCGCGTTCCCGCTCGTGGCCTTCGCCGACCGGAGCATCTCGGACACGCTCGCCGCCATCGTCTGCCACGGCGTGTTCGAGCGGTTCCCCGCGCTGCGGGTGGCCTCCATCGAGAACGGCGCCATGTGGGTGCCGGACCTGCTGCGGAACCTGCGCGACGTCCACGGGAAGATGCCGTTCGCGTTCGGCTCCCACCCGGTCGACCAGCTCCGCGAGCACGTGTGGGTCGCCCCCTACTACGAGGACGACATGGACCGGCTCAAGGATCTGCTCGGCGTCGAGCGGCTGCTGTTCGGCTCGGACTTCCCCCACACCGAGGGCCTCCCCGAGCCCACCGCATACGTGAAGGACATCCCCACGTTCACCGACCGGGAGACTCGCAAGGTGATGCGGGACAACGTCCTCGACCTGCTCGGGGTCAGCTCACCAGGTTGACCTGGCCGGGGCCCTCGCGCAGCGCGACCGTCCGGTCCACCCACTCCTCGGCCTCCAGCGCCGCCAGCAGGCCCGGATCCTCCACCCGGCCGTAGGCCCGGACGCCAGGGGCGACGTCGGCCAGCACCAGGGCCCAGGCGGCCGCGCCGTCACGTCCGTGGGCCACGGTGTAGGACGCCACCGTCGCCTCGCCCGCGTAGCGGTCGGCGATGGTGACCGGCGGCGCCGCGTCGAGGCGGGCCTGGACCCGGGCGGCGTCCGGTGGCACCACCCGGCCGGTCGGCGGTGGTGTGGTCGAGTACACGCCGAACGCGTGCTTGGTCATGTGCATGCCGACGCCGCTCACCAGCCCGACCGATCCGGGATCGGCCCGCAGCAGCTCCACCATGGCCGCGAGGCTGTGGAGCACGTAGTTGCTCCCGGCGCCGCCCGCGAACGGCAGACCGCCGGTGACCGTGAGGCCGCGGCCGTCGTCCGGCGCCAGGCCCAGGGCGTCGCAGGCCAGGTGCACGGAGCTGGCGAAGCAGCTGTACAGGTCGAGGTGGGCCACGTCGTCGATCCCGAGCCCCGCGGCCCGCAGCGCCTCCGCCCCCGCCGCGGCCATGGCCGGCGAGGCCGACAGGTCGGCGTGCTCGGCCAGGTAGACCGGATCGGTGGCGTAGCACCAGCCCCGCAGGTAGACGCGGCGCTCCGGAGGCACGCCCAGCCGCTCGGCCGCGGCGTGGCTGGCCACGATCACGGTGGCGGCCATGTCCACGTCCATGACCGAGATCGACCGCTTGGTGTACGGGTAGCCCACCAGCCGGTTGTCCGCCGTGGGCGTGGAAAGCGTCTCCGCCGGGACCGCGGTCGGGAACCAGGCGTAAGGGTTGGCCGCCGCCACCTCGCTGAACGGGGCCAGCAGCCGGCCGACCGCCGCCGCGTAGTCCTCCGGGTTCGCCCCGAGGCGGGCCCGGCGGGCGATGTCGAACACGGGGAAGGTGAGCCAGGCCTGGAACACGTCGTGGGCCACCTCGGCCGGGTGGAACGGCGCCTCGAACGGGAACGGAGGCGGATCGGGCGCCCGGTGGCTCCAGGGCAGGCGCTCACCCGCCTTGCGGGCCCGGCGCCGGGTGTCGAGCGCCTCGGCCCCGGTGATGACCGCGACCTCGCAGTGCCCGGCGAGGATGGCCTCGGCCGCGTCCTGGACCAGCACCTGGGGCGTCGTCCCGCCGATGCCCGAGTAGAGCCGGTGGCGGGGTGCGATCCCGAGCCGCTCGGCCAGGCGGTCGACCGGCGCGTCGTAGGGCCAGGCCATGCAGTAGACGACCTGGAGGCTGTCGGCCGCCTCCAGCACCCGCCCGCCATCCCCGCTCCCGGGCACCGCGTCGGCGGCCGCCCGCCGGGCCGTGTCCTCCCAGAGCGCCAGCGGCTCCGGGCACGGACCGCCACCGGGCCGGACGGTCCGCTGGGCCGCGCCGATGAGGCACGGGGTGCGGGGGTCGATCGTCACCGGCCCTTCCAGACCGGAGGCCGCTTCTCGGCGAAGGCCCGAGGCCCCTCCTGGGCGTCCTCGCTGGCGAAGATCCGGGCGGCCAGCTCGTCCTCGATCCGGTAAGCCTCCCGCTGGTCGACCGCCAGGCCCCGCAGCACGCTCTCCTTGGTGGCCTGGGTCGCCAGCGGGGCGTTGACGGTGATGCGACGCGCCCAGTCCAGTGCCCGCTCGGCCAGCTCGTCGCCTGGGACGACCTCGTTGAGCAGACCGAGCTCCAGCGCCCGGGCGGCTGGGAACGCCTCGGCTGTCAGCAGGAACTCCATCGCCGCGGGGTATGCGAGCTGGCGGGGGAGCCGCACGGTCGTCCCACCGCCGGCGAACAGCCCCCGCCGTGGCTCCATCACCCCGAACGTCGCCCGCTCGGTGGCGAGGCGGATGTCGGTCCCTCCGAGCATCTCCATCCCCCCGGCCACGCAGGGACCATCCACGGCGGCGATGATCGGCTTGTAGATCCGCAAGCTGCGCAGCACGGCATCAGTCCCGTCCCGCAGCCGGCAGCCGTCGATCTCGTCGACCTCCCCCGCCTGGATCTGCGCCTGCAGCGCGGTCACCTGCGGGATGTAGGTCTTGAGGTCGGCCCCCGACATGAACTGGCCCGGCACCCCGGTCACGATCGCCACCCAGTCCTCGGGATCGTCCCGGAACCGCCGCCACGCCTGCGCCAGATCCCGGAACCCGTGCAGGTCGAGCGAGTTCCGCGCCTCGGGCCGGTCGATCGTGATCCTCGCCACGTGACCATCGAGCTGCTCGTAGTGGATCGTCATGGCGAGGGCGAGGCTAGCTAAGTTGACGTGATCGTTAGACGGGTCGGGGGGACTGCCACGTGAGCATCGCCATCGGTGAGGATCACCTCGCTCTCCTCGGGGTGGCCCGGCGGTTCGTCGCCGAGCGGTGCCCTCCCGAGGTGGCTCGGGCCGCCCTCGAGGCGGAGAGCGGCGGCGAGGTGCTGCCGCCGTTCTGGGACGAGCTGGCGGGGTTGGGGTGGCTCGGGCTCGCAGTGCCTGAGGCTGAAGGTGGCGAGGGGGCGGGTTACGGGGCGCTCGTCGTCGTGCTCGAGGAGCTGGCGCGGGCCGTGGCGCCGGGGCCGATGCTCTCGACGGCGTGGGCTGCGGGGGTCACCGGCGGCGTGCCCGATCTGCGCGCGGAGCTGGCGGCCGGCCGGCAGGTCGGCGCGGTGGCCCTCGACGGCGCCGTCCACGGTCGCCCGGGTGAGGGCGAGGGCGAGGGCGACGGCGCCGTGCAGGGTCGACCGGGCGAAGGCGAGGGCGACGGCGAGGGCGACGGCAACGGTGACGGTCACGGGGGGTTGTACCTCACCGGGACTGTGGGGCCGGTGCTGGGCGGCGGCTTGGCGCAGGCGGTCGTCGTGCCCGCCACCGTCGGGGGTGAGGAGCAGTGGGCCGTGGTGACCGGGATCGGGAGCGCGGCATCGGGAGTGGCGGTCACGCACCTCGACGCGCTGGACGGGACCCGGGGACTGGCGCGGCTCGACCTCGTGGACGCGCCCGCTCGGCTGCTGCGCGGGGTGACGCGGGGGCAGGTCGAGGCTGTCGGCGTGGTGCTGGCCGCCGCCGAGTGCGCGGGTGGGGCGGCCTGGTGCGTTGACACGGCGGCGACCTACGCGCGGGACCGTCGGCAGTTCGGGCGGCCGATCGGGCAGTTCCAGGCGGTGAAGCACCGGTGTGCGGACATGCTCGTGCGGCTGGAGCAGATCCGGGCCGTGGCCTGGGACGCGGCGACCGCGCGCGACGGGGCTGATCCCGACGGGGCTGAGGCCCGGCTGGCTGTGGCGGCCGCGGGAGCCGTTGTGTTCGAGGCCTTCGCCAGCGTGGCCAAGGACTGCATCCAGGTGCTCGGCGGCATCGGGTTCACCTGGGAGCACGACGCCCACCTCTACCTGCGTCGGGCGCTGGCGCTGCGCCAGCTGTTCGGTGGGGCCGGGCCGTGGCGGGTGGCGGCGGCTCGGGCGGCGTTGGGTGGGGCGCGGCGGCGCATCGGGCTCGACCTGCCCGAGGACGAAGCAGGCAACGAGGCGAACGACGAGATCCGGGCCACCGTGGCCGAGATCGCGGCGCTGCCGCGTGAGCAGCGGCGGGGGCGGCTGGCCGACACCGGGCTGCTGGTGCCGCACTGGGCGCCGCCCTGGGGGCGCGGCGCCGGCCCGGCCGAACAGCTCGCCATCGAGCGTGAGCTGCGCCGGGCCCGGGTGCGGGTGCCGCACCTGCAGGTCGGGGCCTGGGCTGCGCCGACCATCGCCGTCCACGGGACAGCCGAGCAGCAGGAGCGCTGGGTGGGGCCCACCCTGCACGGCGACATCGCCTGGTGCCAGCTGTTCAGCGAGCCCGGGGCCGGGTCGGACCTGGCCTCCCTGAGCACGAAGGCCACCCGGGTCGACGGGGGGTGGTCGCTGAACGGGCAGAAGGTGTGGACGTCCATGGCGGCCGAGGCCGACTGGGGCATCTGCCTGGCCCGGACCAACCCGACCGCCCCCAAGCACCTCGGCATCACCTACTTCATCGTGGACATGACCACGCCGGGCATCGACGTCCGGCCCCTGCGGGAGATCACGGGCCTGGCCATGTTCAACGAGGTGTTCCTGGACGAGGTGTTCGTGCCCGACGACTGCGTGATCGGCGAGGTGGACGGCGGCTGGCCGCTCGCCCGCACCACCCTCGCCAACGAGCGGGTCTCGATGGGGAGCGGCTCGTCGTTCGGAGGCGGCATCGAGGCCCTGCTCGGCCTGGTCGGCGAGCGCCGCGCCGAGGATCCCGACCCCGTGCTGCTGGACGAGCTCGGCGCGCTGGTGGCCGAGGCCCACTCGCTGGCCGCCATCGGCGTGCGGGCCACGGCCCGGTCGCTGCGGGGCGAGGCCCCGGGACCGGAGGCCAGCGTGCGCAAGCTGCTCGGCGTCGAGCACGACCAGCGCACCCAGGAGGCGGGGCTGCTGCTGCTCGGGCCCGAGGGCGCCACCGTCGAGGGGCCGGCCGCCCAGTGGACGTTCGGGTTCCTGGCCAACCGCTGCCTGACCATCGCCGGCGGGACGAGCGAGATCCAGCGCAACGTGATCGGCGAGCGCCTGCTCGGCCTGCCCCGGGACCCCGAGCCCACGGGTTGACGGCGGTGGCAGAGGCGGTGATCGAGCACCTGCTCGCCCAGCGGGCGTGCCGCAGGTACACGGCAGAGGCGGTACCGGATGCCGACCTGGTGGCGATCCTGGGGGCCGCCACCCACGCCCCGAGCGCCGAGAACCGTCAGCCGTGGGTGTTCGTCGTGGTGCGGGACCGGGCCACGCGCAGGGCCATCGCGGACCTGACCCAGCGGCTCTGGGAGGCGGGCGGCCGCGCCCACGCGGAGCGGAACCTGACGCCGCGGTTCTTCGCGGCCGTGGACGAGTTCATGGGCGGCGGCTACGGGGGCGCGCCCGTGCTGGTCGTGGTGGCCGGCGACAGCCGGGGCGGGCTCCCGTTCCCGGTGCTGGCCGCGTCGGTGTTCCCCGCGGTGCAGAACCTGCTGCTGGCCGCGGCGGCGCGGGGCTACGGCTCGGCGATGACCACGCTGGCCACCGCGGAGCCGCTGACCCTGGCCGCCGCGGTGGGGCTGCCCGAGGGCGTGCGCCCGCTGGCGGTGGTGCCGCTCGGCCGCCCGGCGACCCCGCTCGGCCCGCCCCGGCGACGGCCCGTCGAGGAGGTCGCCCACCGCGACCGCTACGGGACCCCGTTCCCCGCGGTCACGTACGAGGGGAGCGGCGCCGCTGCGACGCCACGCCCCGCTCGACCGCCTGCCTGATCAGCCTGTCGTTGTCGGCGGAGATGAACCGGTGGACGCGCGCCTCCAGCAGGCGGCGGGCGAGCGGGTTGAACGCCTCGTAGGTCTCGCCGAACGTGACCCGGCTGCGCCCGTCGCCCAGCGCCTCGATCCGGTGCCAGCCTCCGGCCCGGGACCACAGCGGCTTGCCCACCGCCTCGTAGCGGGAGAACTCGGGCGGCCGCGACTCGGTGATCACCTCCCAGGATCGGCCCACGCCGCCGCTCAGCAGGTAGCGGGGCACCCGGAACGTGCAGTGCCGCACCAGTCCGAGGCCGTCCGCGTCACCAGGGTGGACGATCTCGATGCGCACGCTGCCGTGCTCGATCACGCCCTGCGGCAGCGGAGGGTGCAGGGCCCGCCACACCTCGGAGGGCTTGGCGTCCACCTCGAAGGAGAACTCGTGGGACTGCACCGGGGCGACGCTACCGGGCCGGCCGGGAGACGACAGGATGGCGGCCATGCAACCGTTCGTCGTCGCCGGTGCAGGGTTCCTGATCGCCGTGCTGTGGTTCGACCTGATGTTCGACGTTCAGGTCCTGCCTCACCGTGGGGCCGGCGACCTACCCGGGCCGGTCCTGGCCTCGATCGCCGGGTACTACCGCCGGGTGACCACCGAGGCCCGGCCCATGAACCGCCTGATCGCCGCGGTGATGCTGGTCGTGCTCACCACCGTGGCCGTCCAGGCCGGGGTGGACGACGTCGCCATATGGGTCACGGTCGTGTCCCTGGTGGCCGCGATGACCGGCATAGGACTGGCCGGCGCCCGGGTGGTCCCGAGCGCGGTGCGGCTCGGTGGCCGCACCGATCCGGTCGCTGAGCAGAGCCGCCTGGCCCGCGCGATCTGCCGCGACCACTTCGTCTGCCTGGCCGCCATCGCCACGCTGCTCGTGGTCCAGCTGGCCTGGGCTGGCTAGAAGCGGTCGACGACGAGGTCGGCCAGGCGCTGGCGCTGCCAGCCCTGGCGGCCGAAGAGCACGTCGTTGGCCTTGACCCGGCGGAACAGCAGGTGGCAGTCGAGGTCCCAGGTGAAGCCCACGCCCCCGTGGACCTGGATGTTCTCGGCGGTGATCTGTGTGGCCGCCTCGGCCACGACCGCCTTGGCCATGGCGGTGGCCGCCTCGCGGTCGGGGTCGTCCACCGCGCTGGCCCAGGCGGCGTGGTGGGTGGCGACCCGGGCCAGCTCCAGCTGGTGGAGCATGTCCACGATCTTGTGCCGGATGACCTGGAAGGTGGCGATGGGCCGGTCGAACTGCACCCGTTGACGGGCGTAGTCCGACGCCATGGTCAGGGCCCGCTCGGCGGCGCCGACGCTCTCCGCGCACAGGGCGATCCCGATGTCGTCCACGATGCGGGCCCACAGGGCGCGCTGGTCGCCGGCGGGGCCGAGCCGGCGCGCGGGGCGGCCGTCCAGGACGAGGCGGGCCAGCGTGCGCGTGACGTCCAGGCCGGGGACCGGTTCGGCGGCGGGATCCGACACGGCGAAGCCGGCCAGGCCGGCGCCGCCCTCAGGGTCGCGGGCGACCACGTAGACGACGTCGGCGGTGTCGCCGTCGATCACCACCGGCTTGAGCCCGTGCAGCCGCCACCCGGCGCCCTCGCGGCGGGCAGTGACCGCGATGCCGTCCAGCGGGTCGCGGGTGCCGGTCTCCTCCACCGCCACCGTGGCCCGCCGGGTGCCGGCGGCGAGGTGGGGGAGCATGTCGGCGTCGCCGAGGCGGACCGCGGCCAGGGTCCCGGCCACGGAGGAGGACAGCCACGGCCCGGGCAGCGGCAGCGCGCCCATCTCCTCCATCAACACCGTGGCCTCCAGCATCCCGGCGCCGGCGCCGCCGTCAGAGGCGGGGACGAGCAGGCCGGGCCACCCCAGCTCGACCGAGCGGGCCCACAGGCGCTCGACGGCGGCGGGGGCGCCGTCGCCCTCGACCAGGCTGCGCAGGCGGGGACCGGACGCGCCGGCCAGGAAAGCCCGGGCGGTGGCCCGCAGAGCCTCCTGGTCGCCGTCGAACGTGAAGTCCACGGCCGCTCACGGTAGATGACGCCGGTGTTAGCTTGCGGCCGTGGATTTCGGCTACGCGCCCGAGGACGAGGCGTTCCGGGCCGAGCTGCGGGACTGGCTGGCCGCCAA
>JBKPRS010000433.1:0-3219 GCA_046734695.1 Actinomycetota bacterium
GTCGACGTCCAGCACCTGGACCTCGACCTCGTCGCCGACCGCCACGACCGAGCCGGGGTGGTCGACGTGCTTCCACGACAGCTCGGACACGTGGATCAGGCCGTCCATGCCGCCCAGGTCGACGAAGGCGCCGAAGTTCACGACGCTCGACACGACGCCCTTGCGGACCTCGCCGGGCTTGAGGTTGGCCAGGAAGTCCTCGCGCTGCTCGCGCTGGGTCTCCTCCAGCCAGGCCCGGCGGGACAGGACCACGTTGTTGCGGTTCTTGTCGAGCTCGATGATCTTGGCCTCGAGCGACTTGCCCACGTAGGGCTGGAGGTCGCGCACCCGGCGCAGCTCGACCAGGGAGGCGGGCAGGAAGCCGCGCAGCCCGATGTCGAGGATGAGGCCGCCCTTGACGACCTCGATCACCGGGCCGGACACCACGCCGTCCTCTTCCTTGACGCGCTCGATGTCGCCCCAGGCCCGCTCGTACTGGGCCCGCTTCTTGGACAGGACCAGGCGGCCGTCCTTGTCCTCCTTGGTGAGGACCAGGGCCTCGATGTCGTCGCCCAGCGACACGACCTCGTTGGGGTCGACGTCGTTGCGGATCGACAGCTCGCGCGAGGGGATGACGCCCTCGGACTTGTAGCCGATGTCCAGCAGGACCTCGTCACGGTCGACCCGCACCACCGTGCCGGTCACGATCGCGCCGTCCTCGACGGAGACGAGGGTGGCGTCGATGGCGTCGGCGAAGCTGACGCCCAGGTCGTCGTCGACGATCTGGCGGGGGGTGTAGGCGCTCTCGAGCGACTCGGCCTCGGCCGGGGCGGCTGCCTCGGCGGGCTCGGGCTCGGGAGCGGTAGGGTCGGTTGTCGGGGCGTCGGACACGAACAAGTTGCTTTCTTCGGGGGCACGGACTCTCAAGATGCTGTCCTGCTTTTGCACGGGACAGCGTCAAGGCGCGCCGGATGGCGCGGAGTGCCAGGTTAGCAGTCCCCCGGAGGCCCCCGCTACGGCCCGTGACCGGGGATTGACGCAGCCAGAGATGCCGATGCGGCCGTCGGGCTAGCTCGGGCGCAAGCCGCGACGCCGCCGCACCCGGCGGTCGATCGCCAGCATGACGAACCCGATGCCCACGGCCAGCAGCGCGATCGCCACCGAGCGGGCGATCTCCGCGCCGGTGCGCGGCAGCGGTCCGGGAGCGGCCGTCCCTGGCGTGGCCGCCGCCTGGAGCATGACGGGGGTCCAGGTGACGGTGACGACGCAGGTGCGGGTGTCGCCGTCGGCGAGGGAGAAGGCGGCGAGGCCGGTCTTCGGATCGATGGGCGCCGGCTGGTCGTCGCCGTCGCACCTGAGGCTCGTGAAGGCCCACGTGCCGCCGGCGGGATCGGCGGGCAGCCGGGCCGGGTCCATGCCGACGTGGTAGCCGCCCGACGCCAGCGGGGCGGGTAGGCCGGTGACGTCGACCTCCTCGCCCGGCGCCACGGTGGTGGCCTGTCCCTCGATCAGGACCGTGGGCAGGACGTCCTGCGCCAGGGTGACCGTGAACGGCCCGCCCGCCGCGCCTGGGTCACCAACCGGAGGGACAGCACCGGCGGCGAAGGCGGCGCCGCCACCTGGGCGTCGGCCGACAGCGGGCCCTCGGTGACCGAGGCGCCCAGCATCAGCAGGACCGCAGCGAGCAGCAGCGCGCGTCGCCAGGGCACCTCGCGTCGCTGCCCGCGCGCGAGGTGAGCGGGCATTCAGGCGACCGCGGCGGAGGAGAGGGACGCCACCGGGCGTGAGATTACGACGCTTTAAGTGGTTGTGCTGGGCCTCCGAGCCACTAAGAGAAACTCTGGACTACTGACGGTGGGCAGCGCGGCGACGTAGGCCCCCGGGGTGACGGACCAGATGTGGCGCACGTCCAGGCCCGCGCGAGCGGCTAGGAGGCGCAGCTCCCGGGGTGTGAAGCAGGTGGTCCACAGCTCTGCGGGCACCGCCCGTCCGGTCTCGTCCCGCACCTCCGTGACCTCGTGGTTCACCCCTGCGCCGGCGTCGAAGCTGTCGTTGTCCTCCAGCCACCGCACCTGGAAGTAGGCCGAGAACGCCGACACGGCCGCCAGCCCGCCGGGCCGCAGCGCCCGGGCGATCCCCGCCAGCACGTCGCCGTCGGCGTCGAGCGGCGCTCCCGGTCCCCCGGCCAGCCCGAACGCCCCCTGGCACAAGGAGATGGCGGCGTCGAACTCGGCATCGAACGCCAACGCGCGCGCGTCGGCCCGCACGAACGTCGCTCCCGGCGGCGCCCCCTCGGTCGCCAGCGCCACGAACCGTTCGCTGATGTCGACCCCCACCACCTCGCACCCGCGCCGGGCCAGCGCGTGCGCATGCCGCCCGGGCCCGCACCCCACGTCCAGCACCCGGCTCCCCGGTCCCAGGCCCAGAGCGTCCACCAGGAACCCGACCTCCTGCTCGGTCCCCTTGGTGAACGAGTACCGCAGGTAGGCCGACCCCAGGTGCTCGGCCACCGGCTCGAACCAGTGGTCGGGCTCGGGCACGCCCGGTCAGCCCTTGGCGTCGGCCCAGGTGGGGCCGAAGGCCAGGTTGACCTCCAGGGGGACGCTGAGCTCCACCGCGTGTGACATCGCCTCGACCACCAGGTCGGTGGCGGCTTCGCGCTCGGCCGGGGGGACGTCCAGCAGGACCTCGTCATGGACCTGGAGGATCAGCCGGCTGGCCATCGCGGCCTCTTCCAGGGCCGTCTCGATGCGGACCAGGGCGACCTTGAAGATGTCGGCGGCCAGGCCCTGGATGCCGGCGTTCATGGCCTGGCGCTCGCCCGCCTGGCGGATGCGGAAGTTGGGGGACGACAGCTCGGGGATCTGGCGGCGGCGGCCGAACAGGGTCTCGGTGTAGCCCCGCTGGCGGGCCTCGGCCACCGTGCGGTCCATGTAGTCGCGCACCGCGGGGAACGCCTCGAAGTAGGCGGCCAGGATCAGCGCCGCCTCCTCGGTGGGGATGTTGAGGCGCTGGCCCAGGCCGTAGGCCTCCATGCCGTAGGCCAGGCCGTAGCTGACCATCTTGGCCTTGGACCGCTGCTCGATGGTCACCTCGCCTGGCTCGACGCCGAAGATCCGCGACGCCGTCTCGGTGTGGATGTCCCGCCGGGCCCGGAACGACTCGACCAGGCCCGGGTCCTCGGCCAGGTGCGCGATGCAGCGCAGCTCGATCTGGTTGTAGTCGGCCACCAGCAGCTCG
>JBKPRS010000434.1:0-6817 GCA_046734695.1 Actinomycetota bacterium
CCTTGTCGGCCATGGTGGGGGCGCCGAGCTGGGCCTTGCGGGCCTCCAGCCGGTGGGCCTGGCCTTCAAGGTCGTCGGCGGCGAAGACGCCGCGCACCTTGGGGAACAGCTCGGACTCCTCCTCGCCGGCGTGGTGCTCGACGTTCTCGATCAGCACGGTGAGCTTGGCCACCCAGGTCTCCTCGCCGGGGACCATGGCCTCGGCCTCCTCCATGAGCACGTCCACCACGTGGTGCTCCTCGAGGCCCTCGGCCACCATGTCCTCGAGCTCGTCGTCACCCTGGCGGACCTCGGGGTAGAAGATCTCCTCCTCGATCGTGGTGTGGACGCGGAGCTCGGTGAAGATCTGCTCGGCGAGGCCGGCCATGGTGCCCGCGTCGTCCGCCTCCTGGGCCTCCTTGAACCGGGCGAACAGGCCGCGGACACGGTTGTGGTCGGCGATCAGCAGGGCGGTCGAGTCCATCGGTGCCTCCCGGGGGCGATAGGGCGATGCGGCCGGTCTACGCCGCGGGGTGTACCCGCCTCCGAGCCGGGGAAACCCGGCAGGCCGCGCCGCACGAATCGTCGTGGGCGGTACGGTCGGGACCATGTGTGGCCGCTTCGTGTCCGCCTCGCCGCCCGACGAGATCGCCCGCTACTTCGACGCCTCCGCGCCCGAGGCGCTGCTGGAGCCGTCCTACAACGTGGCGCCCACCAACGACGTCTATGCGGTCACGGCCGACGGCGGCGTCCGGCGGGTCGAGGCGCTGCACTGGGGCCTCGTGCCCGGCTGGGCCAAGGACCCCAAGGTCGGCTCCCGCATGATCAACGCGCGGGCCGAGACGCTGGCCACGAAGAATGCCTACAAGCCCGCGCTCAAGCGCCGGCGCTGCCTCATCCCCGCCGACGGCTTCTACGAGTGGAAGAAGCTGCCCGACTCCAAGCGCAAGCAGCCGTACTTCATCTCCCGGCCCGACGGCGAGCGCTTCGCCTTCGCCGGCCTGTGGGAGGTCTGGCGGGGCCCCAAGGACGCGGAGGGCAACCGCACCGAGGACCCGCTGCGGTCCTGCACGATCATCACCACCACGCCCAACGACACGATGGCCGAGATCCACGACCGGATGCCGGTCATCCTGCCCCCCTCGGCCTGGGACGCCTGGCTCGATCCCGCCAACGACGACCTGGAGACCCTGGGCAAGCTGCTGATCCCCGCGCCGGCCAACATCACCCAGCTGCGCCCGGTGTCGACCGAGGTCAACAACGTGCGCAACAAGGGCGCCCGCCTGGTCGAGGAGGCCACCGCGGAGGAGCTGGTCTCCTAGGAGGCGTCGACCTCGGCGGCGTGCCCGAGGTCCCGCAGCGCGCCCCGCAGCGCCTCGGCCGCGTCGTCGAGGCGGCCCGGGTCGGGGTTGTGGTCGGCCCGGGCGAAGGACAGGTCGGCCTCGGCCGCGATGGGCAGGACGTGGAGATGGCAGTGGGGCACCTCCAGGCCGGCCACGATCAGGCCGACGCGGCGGGGCGAGAACGCCCGCATCTGGGCCAGGCCCACCTGCCGGGCCAACTCGGTGAGGTGGGCGGCGAGGTCGGGGGAGAGGTCGAGCCAGTGGTCGACCTCCTCGATCGGGACCACCAGCGTGTGGCCATGGGTGATGGGGGCGATGGTCAGGAACGCCACCGCGCGGTCGTCACGCCACACGAAGCGGCCGGGGATCTCGCCCTCGATGATCTTGGTGAACAGCGTCGCCATCGGGCGTCAGAGTAATGACGGGGCGTAGCCTGCACCGCCAACATGGACGTTCCGGTCGCCGCTCCCGAGAGCCGCATCCTCACGCTGCCCAACATCGTGACGCTGGTGCGCCTGGCGTGCCTGCCCGTGTTCCTGTGGCTGCTGTTCGGGGTGGAGGACCGGGCGGCCGCGGCCTGGCTGCTGGCCGCGCTGGGCCTCACGGACTGGGTCGACGGCTACCTCGCCCGCCACCTGCACCAGGTGTCGGACGTGGGCAAGATCCTCGACCCGGTGGCCGACCGGCTGCTGTTCCTCGTGGGCGCGGGCGGGATCCTGATCGACGGCTCGGTGCCCGTCTGGTTCGCCGTGATCGTGCTGATCCGCGAGCTGGTCGTGGGCGGGACCACGCTGGTCCTCGCGGCCATGGGCGCCCGCCGCATCGACGTCACCTGGTACGGCAAGGCCGGGACGTTCTTCCTGATGATGGCGTTCCCGCTGTTCCTGGCCAGCCACTCGGACATCTGGTGGCACGAGTTCGCCGGGTTCGCCGCCTGGTGCACCGGCATCCCCGGCCTGGTCCTCAGCCTGTACTCCGCCGCCCTCTACGTGCCGCTGGCCCGCAAGGCGCTGGCCGAAGGCCGCGCCTCACGCTGAACCACCGGCGGACCGGATCTGGGCCTCGAGCTCGGAGATCCTGCTCTCCAGGCCGGCCCGACCCTTGCTGGTCTGGTACCAGACCGCTCCCGCGGCGACGAGCGCGGCGCCCAGCGTCGAGCCCGGGTTGAGGACGTCGACCCACCACGGATCACTCTGGTCGGCGGGAACCGCGAGGACCTGGCCCCGGATGCTGACGAACTCGGGCGCCGGACCGCCCTGGATGTCGTAGGTGGTGACGCCGTCGGGAAGCTCGCTGGGCGGGCTCTCCGCGTCCGGAGGCTCGTCGCGTCCCAACGACGCGAGGGCCGGGATCAGCGAGAGCACGGTCACGACGAGCCCCGCGAGCACGAGGAACAGCGCCCGCCGTTGCGGCGACGCCTGCCCGCGCCGGGGCTCGGGCCCTCCGGGCCGCGAGGCCGAGTCGTCCGTCGCCACGGACGGCAAGCGTACGCCTGGCGGCGCAGGCCGAAGGCCGCGCTTCGCGCTGAATTAACGCCCCGGCGTGGGGCTGAGAGGGACCCGGGCGGTACCGTCGGGGCCATGAAGGCCGTCATCATGGCCGGCGGTGAGGGCACCCGCCTGCGGCCCCTCACGTCCAACGCCCCCAAGCCGATGATGCCCATCGCCAACGCCCCGATGATGGAGCACATCGTGACCCTGCTGCGCGAGCACGGCTTCGATGACATCGTGGTGACGGTGGCCTTCCTGGCCAACCACATCCGCAACTACTTCGGCGACGGGTCCGAGCTGGGTGTGCGGATGGTGTACGCCACCGAGGAGACGCCGCTCGGCACGGCCGGGTCCGTCCTCAACGCCCGCGACGAGCTGGACGAGCGCTTCCTGGTCATCTCGGGCGACGTCCTCACCGACATCGACCTCGGCGCCATCACGCGCTTCCACACCGAGCGGGAGGCGATGGCCACCATCGGCCTGACCCCGGTCGAGAACCCGCTCGAGTTCGGCATCGTCATCACCCGCGACGACGGAACCATCGAGCGCTTCCTGGAGAAGCCGACCTGGGGCCAGGTGTTCAGCGACACCATCAACACCGGCATCTTCGTGCTGGAGCCCGAGATCTTCGACTACATCGAGCCGGGCCGGTCTGTCGACTTCAGCTCCGACGTCTTCCCCCGCCTGCTGGAGGACGGCCGCCCGCTCTTCGGCGCGGTAGTCGAGGGCTACTGGGAGGACGTGGGCACGCTGGAGGCCTACGTGCGCGCCCACAAGGACGTGCTCGACGGCCGGGTCGAGGTGCAGATCCCCGGCTTCGAGATCAGCGACGGCGTGTACCTGGGCGAGGGCGCCGACATCCACCCCGACGCCCGCATCGAGGGCCCGGTCATCATCGGGGACTACTGCCGCGTGGAGGGCAACGCCCGGCTGGGCGAGTACACGGTGCTCGGCACCAACGTGCGCGTCCGGGCCGGGGCCGACCTGCAGCGCGCCGTCATCCACGACAACACCTACATCGGCGAGAGCGTGCGCCTGCGGGGCACGACGGTGGGCCGCTCGTGCGACCTGCGCAACGGCGTGCGGGGCGAGGAAGGCGTCGTGCTGGGCGACGAGTGCTTCATCGGCGAGCAGGCCGTGCTCAGCGCCGGGGTCAAGGTCTACCCCTTCAAGACCGTCGAGGGCGGCGCGGTCATCAACAGCTCGATCGTGTGGGAGTCACGGGGCTCCCGCAGCCTGTTCGGCCGGGTGGGCGTGGCCGGCCTCGCCAACGTGGACGTGACCCCCGAGCTGGCGACCCGGGTGGCCATGGCCTTCGCCACCACGCTGAAGAAGGACGCCACGGTCATCACGTCCCGCGACTCGTCACGCTCGGCGCGCATGCTCAAGCGGGCGATGATGGCGGGGATCAACGCCGCGGGCGGCAACGTGCGCGACCTGGAGGTGGCCTCGGTGCCGGTGACGCGCTTCGCCGTGTCCCGCCCGGAGGCCGACGCCGGCATCACGATCCGCCTGGAGGAGGACGACCCCCAGTCGGTGGTGATCCGCTTCTTCGACTCGAAGGGCGCGGACATCTCGGAATCGGCCCAGCGCAAGATCGAGCGGCTGTTCCTGCGGGAGGACTTCCGCCGCGTGTTCCCCGGCGAGATCGGCGACATCGGCTTCCCGCCCCGCCACCTGGAGCAGTACTCCAGCGCGCTGGAGGACGTGGTGGACGTTTCCCGCATCGCGGCCGCGGGCTTCAAGGTGGTCGTCGACTACTCGTACGGGGCGACGTCCTTCGTGATGCCCAACATCCTCTCGAAGCTGGACGCCGACGTGCTGGCGGTGAACCCGTTCGCCTCCACGGCCGGGATCATGTCCTGGGACCGGCAGGAGCACGCGGCGAGCGTCGCCGCGCTGGTACGGGCGTCCGGGGCGTCGCTCGGGGCGGTGATCGACCCCGACGGCGAGCACCTGGCGCTGGTCGACGACGCGGGCCACGTGCTCTCCGACGACGAGGCGCTCCTGGCGTATGTGTGGCTGGTCGCCGGCCACCTCGAGGACCGCTGCATCGCGCTGCCCCTGTCGGCCACCAGCCACGCCGACCGCCTGGCGGCCGAGCGGGGCGTGGAGGTCACGCGCACGAAGCTGTCGTCGGCGGCCCTGATGGAGGCGGCGTCGAGCCCGGAGGTGGGGTTCGCGGCCAGCAGCGACGGCGGGTTCATCCTCCCCGCCTTCCTGCCCGCGTTCGACGCGGCCGCGGCCATGGTCAAGCTGCTCGAGCTGCTGGCGCTGGAGGGCGTGCCGCTGTCCAAGGTGGTGGACGGGCTGCCGGCGGTGCACATCGTCCACGAGACGGTGATGACGCCGTGGGAGCAGAAGGGCATGGTGATGCGGACCCTGGTCGAGCTGTCCAAGGACCGCGAGGTGGATCTGATCGACGGTGTGAAGGTGCGCCACGACGCCGGCTGGGCGCTGGCCCTGCCCGACCCCGAGGAGCCGATCACCCACATCTGGGCCGAAGGCGACTCCGACGGCGCGGCCCGGCGGCTGGCCCAGGAGTACGCCCGCCGCATCCGCCAGCTGCTGCGCTAACGCACTCTGCGCGCGGCCGATCCGGAGCGCAGCGTCTCTACCTGGGGTTTAGGCCGCAAGTCTCAACCCGTCGTCGAGGTTTGACTCGATTGGCTAGCCTGCCCCCTCATGGACATCCCCTCCGAGCTCCGGTACTCGACCGACCACGAGTGGGCGAAGCTCGAGGACGGGCGGGTGCGGGTGGGCATCACCGACTACGCACAGGACGCTCTCGGCGACGTTGTGTACGTGGATGTTCCCGAGGTCGGGGCCAAGGTCGAACGGGGTGAGAGCTGCGCGGAGGTCGAGTCGACCAAGTCCGTGTCGGAGATCTACGCCCCGATCAGCGGCACCATCGCCGAGATCAACGGCGACCTCACCGACAACCCGCAGCGGCTCAACGAGGACCCGTACGGCGAAGGATGGATGTTCGTCATCGAGCCCACCGACGACGCGCAGCTCGGTGAGCTGCTCGACGCCGAGGGCTATCGTGCGCTGATCGAGGGGTGAGGTCGTGGCCGACGACGTCTTCTGCAACCAGTGCGGCCATCGCAACGTGCCGGGGTCGAACTTCTGCTCGTCGTGCGGCGCGCCCCTGGCCGCGATGCGCGAGGACCCCACCACGGTGACGTTCTTCCCCGAGTCGGGAGAGTACGACGACGTGGCGGTGGACTACGACGAGGTACCGGCGGGGATCGGGATCCTGGTCGTCAAGCGCGGGCCGAACGTCGGCTCCCGCTTCGCCCTTGAGAAGGACGTCATCCAGGCCGGCCGCCACCCGGAGAGCGACATCTTCCTCGACGACGTGACCGTGTCGCGCCGCCACGCGGAGATCATCCGGGACGACACCGGCTACCACGTCCGCGACTCGGGCTCGCTCAACGGGACGTACCTCAACCGCGAGCGCGTCGACTCGGCCCCGCTGGCCGACGGCGACGAGCTGCAGATCGGCACGTTCAAGCTCGTGTTCTTGACCGGGAGGGGAGATGCCTTGTGACCAGAGCATCAACTGATCGATCCCATCTGTCGATCGGGGAGGTCCTCTCGCTGCTCCAGGACGAGTTCCCTGATGTCACCATCTCCAAGATCCGGTTCCTGGAGAGCCAGGGCCTGCTCGACCCGGAGAGGACCCCGTCGGGCTACCGGAAGTTCTACGAGGGTGACATCGACAGGCTGCGCTGGATCCTGCGCCAGCAGAAGGACCACTACCTGCCGCTCAAGGTCATCAAGGACCGCCTCGACGACGACGGCGGACCGCCCGGGCCCGAGCACAACGGCGGTCCCGTGGCCGGAGTGGCCGGCGAGCCCCAGACCCTCGGCCTGGCCCTGGCCCTGGACGACCGCCCGGCGGCCTCGCCGCCGGCCGCGCCCATGGCACCCGCGGCGGTGACGGAGACCGCCGCCCCTGGCGTCGTGCCCGAACCCGAGCAGGCACCGCCGGCCCCGGCC
>JBKPRS010000435.1:0-13491 GCA_046734695.1 Actinomycetota bacterium
TCCTCGGCGTCGATGATCCGGCCGGTGAAGAGCAGCTCGGCGGCGCGCTCACGCCCGACCAGCGACGCCAGCCGGCCCAGCCCGGCCACGTCGCAGCAGAGACCCCGCTTGACGAACAGCTCGCCGAAGCGGGCCCGCTCGGACGCCACCCGGATGTCGGCCATGAGCGCCAGCTCCATGCCCCAGCCCACCGCGGCGCCGTTCACGGCCGCCACCACGGGCACGTCCGTGCCCAACAGGGCGCCGGCCGCCGGGGTGAGCTGAGGCGCCGCGGGGACGGCGGTGCCGGCCGCAGCCCGCTCCCCCGCTGGCGCCATCAGCAGCTTGACGTCGTCGCCCGCGCAGAACGCGGGGTCGGCGCCGGTCACGACCAGGCAGCGAGCCTGAGTCGTGCGGACCGCGTCCTCCAGCTCGCGGTAGGTCGTGTAGGTCAGCGCGTTGCGGGCGTCGGGCCGGTCGAGCGTGATGACGCCCACGTCGCCGGCCACCTCGTAGCGCAGCTCGGTGTAGGTCACGCCACCTGCTCCCGCGCCCAGGCGGTCAGGCCCTTGTAGTCGACCTTGCCGTTCGGGGCCCGGCCGATGGCCTCGCGGACCAGCACGTGGCGCGGCGCCTTGTAGTGGGCCAGCTGCCCCTTCACGTGGTCGATCACCGCCGCATCGTCGACGGCGCCCCCGACACGGGGCTCCACGATGGCGCAGATGGCCTCGACGAGGCGGTCGTCGGGCACGGCGACGCACACCGCGTCGACCACGCCGGGCGCGGTCTTGAGGACCTCCTCGACCTCCTCGGGGAAGACCTTCTCGCCGCCGGTGTTGATGCACACCGAGCCCCGTCCCAGCAGGGTCACGGTGCCGTCGGCCTCGACCGTGGCCCAGTCGCCCGGCAGCGAGTAGCGCACGCCGTCGATCACCTGGAACGTGGCCGCGGTCTTGACCTCGTCCTTGTAGTAGCCCACCGGCAGCAGGCCGCTGACACCCACCCGGCCGATGTCGCCGGAGCCCGGCTCGACCGTGCGGCCGTCCTCGGTGATGACCACGGCGCCGGCCCCCAGGGAGAACCGGGCCGTGCCGGTCACCGTCCCCTTGGAGGAGAAGCTGGCGGCCATGCCCACGGCCTCGGAGCTGCCCAGGGAGTCGAAGATGAGCACCTGGGGCAGGTGGTCGAGCAGCCGCTCCTTGACCGGCTGGCTCCACATGACCCCGGACGACACCATCAGCGCGATCCGGGACAGGTCCCAGCGCCCCGGGTTGGCGTCGAGAGCGGCCAGCAGCGGGCGGGCGAACGCGTCGCCCACGATGACCAGCACGGTCACGCCGTGGTCGGCGCAGGCCTGCCAGATGGCCTCGGCATCGAGCGACCGGCCGGGCATGGTCGTCACGCAGCCGCCCAGCGTGAGCTGGCCGAGCGACATCATGTGGCCGGTGCCGTGCATCAGCGGCGCCGCCGGCAGGACGACGGGCGCCGCCCCGGCCGTGGCCTCGATGTGGCCGCGGTGCTCGGCCATGGTGCCGTTGTCGCCCAGGGGCACCGGGTTGGTGGCCGTCATCAGGCGGACGAGCGTGTCCTGCTCCCACATCACGCCCTTGGGCCAGCCGGTCGTGCCGCCGGTGTAGAGGAACCACCGGTCGGCCCCGGACCGCCCCCACGGTCCCCGCACGGGCCCGGCGCCCTCGCCCCGGCTCCGCGCCGCCTCGTCGAGGTCGAGCGCCCAGTCGGGCCGGGCGTTGGTCCCGTCGTCGGCGCAGAGCCACAGCTTGACCTTGGGCAGCCGGGTGCGGATCCGCTCGATCGTGGGCACGAAGCTGGCGTGGAACATGACCGCCGCGGCGTCGGCGTTGTCCCAGAGGTACACCAGCTCGTCGTCGGCGTAGCGGTAGTTGGTGTTGCACGGGACCATGCCGGCCTTGAAGCAGGCGTACACGCTCTGCATGTACTCGGGGCCGTTGTACAGGTACTGGGCCACCTTGTCCTGGTGAGCCAGGCCCGCGTCGAGCAGGGCCGCGGCCAGGCCGTCCGCCCGGCGGTCGAACTCGGTCCAGCTCACGGTCTCCTCGCCGTGGACCGCGGCCGGGGCGTCGCCCCGCACCTCCGCGCAGACCTCCCAGAGGTCGGCGAAGTTCCAGCTCGACATCGGTCCTCCTCTCCCAGAGCCGACAGCACTGTCGACAGTAGCCGTATAGTCACGGCCCATGGCAGTGAAGCGGCTCACGAGCCGGGGCGAACAGACCCGCCGAGCCCTGCTGCAGGCCGCGTCCCGGCTGTTCGCGGAGAACGGCTACCACAACACCAGCGTCCCCGACATCGTGCGCGCGGCCGGCGTGGGCCACGGCACGTTCTACGAGTACTTCGCCAGCCGGCGCGCCATCCTCGTCGACCTGACCCGCCAGGTGTCCGACGTCGAGAGCCGGCTCCCCCGCCTCCGCAGCCAGAACCTGGCCGACCGGATCCGGGCCGAGATCTTCTGGTACCTGTCCGACCACGTGGAACACCTGGAACTGGCCAAGGTCTGGCATGACGCCGCCACGATCGATCCCGAGATCGCGGAGACCCGCCGCCGCGAGCGCGCCCGCCGCCAGGCCCGCGTCCGCCACGGCATCGAGACCGCCGGCATCCGCCCGGACATCGACCCCGAGATCGCGGCCGCCGCCCTCACCGCCATGCTCGAGGAGTTCGCGCAGCGCTGGTTCGTCGAGGGCGAGGGCCCCGGCCGCAGCGCCCACGACGTGGTCGCCGCCTCCGAGACCCTCGCGGCCCTCTGGCTCTCCGCCATCGGCCTCGACACGCGCACGAGCTGACCCCGGACCCGATACGACTGTCGGATCCGGGGCCAGTCGCCGCCGGGGTCAGCTCTGCTCGCGCAGCTCCGGGACCTTGACCACGATCATCTCCGTGTCGTCGGCGATGGTCGGGTTGCGGCCGGTGTTGGGGAGGTTGTTGTCGCAGGTGATCAGCAGCTTGGTGCCGCTGACCCCGTGGATCGACTCCACCGACTCGCAGGTGACCCGGAACGGGTCGCCCAGGCCCACGTCACCGGGATGGATCTCCGGCAGCGACACGAGGTCCGGGTCCGGGACGGCCGCGAGGTCGACGGCCGGCGTCTTCACCAGGGCGCCGCCCGCGTCGACCGAGGTCAGGTCGACCACGTAGACGGTGCGGAACAGGGCGTTGAGGCCCCGCCCGGCGTCACGCTCGATCACCAGGATGTGGTGCCGGTCGATGGCCCACATGTCGGCCACCATGTACGCGGGCTGCTCGGTCCGGTAGTCCCAGGTCCGGCCGGTGAAGGCCTTGTCCCGGGTGCTGAACTCGAACACGATCCGCCGGGTCGAGCCCGCCTCGGCCACCGTGGCACCCTCCAGTGTGGGGTAGAGGAACGCGCCGTTGGGGCTGATGCCCATCGCCTCGAAGCCCCGGCTGTTCGGCTGGGTGGCCGGGTTGCCGCCGAGGAACGGGTTGTTCGGCGACATCAGGCCGCCGGGCGTGGCGAAGGGCGGGTCGAGCAGCCGGCCGGTGGCGTCGAAGTGCAGGACCCACGGGCCGAACTCGTCGCCGACCCACAGGTCGCCGTCGCTGCCCCGCTGCAGGGACTCGGGATCGATGTCGGCGCCGGTCAGGAGCCGGTCGACGCTGGACTCGTTCACGATGGGGAACCCGATCCGGTGATCGGGATCGCGGAACGAGATGAACTGGCCGGCGCCGGTGTCGACGGCCACCGAGCCGCTGCCACCGCGGGCGGTCTTGAAGTCGGGCCGCACGTAGTAGGCCCGGATCAGGAAGTCGGCCGAGTTGCCCTTGGCGCCGAACCCGTTGTCCGGCATGGCCAGGAACTCGCCCGGCTGGCGGCCCGCGACCACGGCCGAGAAGCCCTCGACGGGCTGGCTGGGGCGCGGCAGCAGGATCCCGTTCTGGACACCGCCGGGAACGACCAGCGCCCCCGAGGGTGGGCCGTCGGCCAGGGCGTCGGCAGGTAGGACCGCCCGACCCACGAGCGTCGGACCTTCGTCGCCGCTCGCCTGGGCCACGGCGGAAGGGAGGGCCATCGTCGCCACGAGCGCGACGACAGCGGCAGTGAACAGCTTGGGGTGCATCTCCGGCTCCTCTCGTCCGTGATGGGAACAGCACCGAGCGTGCGCCGCCCGCAGTCCCGGGTGCAGGAGGCCGGGGTCCCGGCTCGGTCCCGGGCGCGAATCGGGACGCGGGTACCATTCGCCCGGGACACCGGCCGCCCTAGGTTCTGGCGCAGGCCCGGAGGTGCGCGGATGGAGCAGCCCGTCGATCGCTCGGCGACGCGACCGGCGTGGGCGCGTCCGGGGCCGGTGTGGGTCGCCGCCGCGGTCACCGCGCTCGTCGTCGCCAGCGGTGCGCTCGTGGTCGTGCTGCGGGCCGCCAACGAGGGCCGGGAGCCGGGGGGCCAGAACTGGTGGCTGGTGGCCTGGCTGCTGACCGGCCTGACGTACTCGCTCGCCGGGACGCTCCTGCTGTCGCGGCCGGGCCGGCGGGCGCTGGGCGCCGCCCTGACCTTGGTGGGGGCGAGCGCCGTCGGCGTGGCGGTGTCCGTGCAGTACCGGGGCTACGAGGCGTCGATCGGGGGCCCGCCCCGCTGGCCCTGGCTGGCCGATGCGGACGCCTGGGCCCGCCCCCTCGCCGCCGCGCTGCTGGTGGCGCTGGTCCCGCCCCTGTTGATCCTCGCCCCACGCTCGGACCGGCGGGCCGCGGCCGGAATCGCCGTGGCGGTGACGGCGACCGTGGCGCTCGTGGTGGCGAGTGCCGCCGATTGGCGGCCGGTGGACGTGGTCGCGGCCTGGATCGTCGCCGGCCTCGGCCTGGTCTGGATCGCGCTGCTGGGGATCGAGTGGTGGCGCGGGCGCGGCGTCGCGGGCGATCCGCTCGCCGGGTGGCTGCTGACCGGAGCCGTCGTCGCGTGGCTGGCGGTCGTGCCCAGCGGCTTGGACATCGTCGACTGGTCCCTGGCCGGCCACGACGTGGTGTGGGCCGTCCTGCTGATCGCCACGGTGCCGCTGCTGGTCCTGGGCGCGCTGATCGGCGAGCTGCGGCGGGTTCCCTCGGACGCGGAGGAGCTGTCCCACCGGGGCCTGGAGTGGGCCCTGTTCGCGGCGGGGATCGTCGTGGTCTACACGGTGCTGGTGGCCGGGCTCGGCCGGCTCGTCGGCGGCAGCGGCCCCACCTGGCTGCTGGTGGCGGGTACGGGCGCCATCGCGCTGGCGATCGAGCCGGCGCGCCGGCACATCCGCCAGCTGGTCGACCGGCTCGTGTTCGGGTCGCGGGACGACGCGCTGGCCGTCGTGCAGCGCATCGTCGACCACGTCGGCACCGACACCGGCGACGACCTGCTGCCGGCCCTGGTCCGCAGCCTGGAGCGCGAGCTGCGCTTCGACGCCATCGCCATCGACCTGGCGGTGACCGGTGGCGGGTGGGAGCGGGCCGCGTCGGTGGGCGGCGTCACGGCCCACCGCCACGAGGTGACGTTGCGCCACCGGGACGAGGTCGTCGGGCGCCTGGTGGTCGGTTGGGACGACGCGCCCGGCCTGCGGGCCCGCGAGGTGCAGATGCTCGACCAGGTCGCCGGTCCGCTGAGCCTGGCCGTGAGCTGGGTCCGGTTGGCCGCCGAGCTGCGCCGCTCCAGCCTGGCGGTGGTGTCCGCCCGGGAGGAGGAGCGCCGCCGGCTGCGCCGGGACCTCCACGACGGCGTCGGCCCCACCCTCACCGGGGTCTCGCTCGGGCTGCGCACCGCCGTGCGCCAGCTCGACCGGGCCGCGGCGGCGGGATCGGCCCCGCCGTCGCCCGCGCTGCTGGTCCGCCTGGCGGACGAGGTCGACGCCGTGGTGCACGAGATCAAGCAGATCGTGCGCGACCTGCGCCCGACCGCGCTCGACCAGCTGGGGCTGGCGGGGGCGGTGGCCGAGTTCTCCCGCGGCTTCGCCGACGACCTCGACATCCAGCTGTCGCTGCCGTCGGCGCCGGCGTCGCTGCCGGCCGCGGTCGAGGTCGCGGCCTACCGGATCGTGACCGAGGCGCTCACCAACGTGGTGCGCCACGCCCACGCGGCGCGCTGCTGGGTGAGCATCGTGACCGACGACCCGGTCGAGATCGACGTCATCGACGACGGGATCGGGATCGACCAGCGCCGGCCCGACGGCGTGGGCCTGACCGCCATGCGGGAGCGGGCCGCGGCGCTGGGCGGCGCCGTCGAGGTCACGAGCGGTCCCCGGTTCGGGACCCACCTGCACGTCCAGCTGCCGGCGGCACTGCCATGACCGGGCCGGGGACCGGCGAGCACGCCGCGCTCCGGGTCGCCATCGTCGACGACCACCCCATGTACCGCATGGGCCTGGCCGTCGCCATCGCCGAGATGGCGGGGATAGAGGTCGCCGGGGAAGCCCAGTACGCGGCCGAGGTGGCCGAGCTGGTCGCCTCCGCCCGGCCCGACATCGTCCTGCTGGACGTGCGCCTGGGCGACGAGTCGGGCCTGGAGGTCAACCGCTGGCTCGCCACCCAGCATCCCGAGGTCAAGGTCATCATGCTCACGATGTCCGAGGACCACGACCACGCGCTCACCGCGCTGCGCGACGGCGCCTCGGGCTACCTGGTCAAGGGCACCGATCCCGACCGGCTGGAACACGCCCTGCGGGCCGCGGCCGCGGGCGACGTCGTGCTCGACCACGACATGGCCCAGGCCGTCACCGAGCTCGCGCTCGCCCGCCGCCGCGCCCCGGCCAACCGCCCCTTCGCCGAGCTCACCGAGCGCGAGTACGACATCCTCGACCTCATCGCCCGGGGCCTCGACAACCAGGCCATCGCCCGCCGCCTGGTCCTCAGCCCCAAGACGGTCCGCAACCACGTCTCCAACGTCTTCACCAAGCTCAACGTCGCCGACCGCTCCCACGCCATCGTCCTCGGCCGCGAGCGCGGCCTGGGGCAGGGCCCGGGCTGATCCCCCGCCCCTGGAGGACGTCGCCGCCTAGGGTGCGCCCCATGCCAGGACCGATGGAGGGGGTCAAGGTCGTCGAGGTGGGGCAATGGGTCGCGGGGCCCGCAGCCGCGGCCATGCTGGGCGACTGGGGAGCCGACGTGGTCAAGATCGAGCCGCCCGACGGCGATCCCTTCCGGGGCTTGCTGTCGGCGCTGGGGCCCGGGATCAGCCCGCCGTTCGAGCTCGACAACCGCAACAAGCGCAGTGTGGCGCTCAACCTCGGCAGCGAGGAGGGACGGGAGATCGCGGCCCAGCTGGTCGACGGCGCCGACGTCTTCGTCACCAACGTCCGCCCCGGGGCGCTGACCCGCGCCGGGCTCGATTTCACCACGGTGTCGGCCCGCAACCCGCGGCTCGTCTACGCGCATGTCAACGGGTACGGGCTGAAGGGCGCAGACGCCGACCGGGCGGCCTACGACGTGGGCGCGTTCTGGTCCCGCGCCGGGGTGGCCGCGGCGCTGACCCCCGAGGGCATGCCGCTGCCCTACCAGCGGGGCGGGATGGGCGATCACATGGCCGGATTGGCCGCAGCCGGGGCGGTGTCCGCCGCGCTGTTCGCCCGGGAGCGCTCCGGTGAGGGGCAGCTCGTGTCGGTGTCGCTGCTGCGCATCGGCATGTACATGCTCGGCTGGGACATCAGCATGTCGCTGCGCCTCGGGTACCCCACGGTCCCCATCGCGGTCGGGGCGCCGCCGAACCCGCTGATCACCGCATACGAGGCCGGCGACGGCAAGCGGTTCTGGATGCTCGGCCTGCAGGGCGACCGCCACTGGCCGGATGTGCTGCGGGCGGTCGAGCGCCCCGAGTGGGCCGACGACGAGCGGTTCTCCTCGATCATGGCCCGCTTCCAGAACGCGGCCGAGCTGGTGGACGGGCTGAACGCCATCTTCGCCACCAGGCCGCTGGCCGAGTGGGGGCCGATCCTCGACCGGGAGGACGTCTGGTGGGCGCCGGTGCAGCACGCCCACGAGACGATCGACGACCCGCTGGCCCGGGCGGCCGGCGGCTTCGTCACCGTGCCCGTCGAGGGCGGCGACCCGGTGGAGATGGTGGCGTCCCCGGTCGACTTCGGCGGCACCCCGTGGGCGCCGCGCTCGATGCCACCCGAGTTCGCGCAGCACACCGAGGAGGTCCTGCTCGAGCTGGGCCACGACTGGAACCGGATCATCGAGCTCAAGGAGCTGGGCGCCATCCCGTAGTGCCGATTGCCCCTGGACGGCGCCGCGACGGTGCGTGAACCTGGGGCGCAGTCGGTCGAGGAGGCCACATGTTCCGGGCACTCAGAAAGCTCATCGGCACCCTGGTGTTCGCCTTCGGTGCGATCGGGATCGTCTTCGTGATCGGCATGCGGACCAAGTCCCCCGCCGTGCAGAACACGGTCCGCCGCATCAGCAAGGCCACCAAGCCGTACGTGCTCAAGACCGCGGGCCAGGAAGGCGTCTCCACCTCGGTCGTCCGCCATGTCGGGCGGACCAGCGGCCGCGAGTACGAGACGCCCATCTCGGCGCTGCCCACCGAGGACGGCTTCGTGATCGCCCTGCCCTACGGACGGAGCACCGACTGGCTCCGCAACGTGCTTGCCGCCGGGTCCGCCACCGTCGTGGACCAGGGCACGACCTACACGGTCTCCGACCCCGAGATCATCCCCACCAGCGAGGCGGAGCCCCACCTCCCGCCCGACACCCTCCGCACCCTGCGCGTGTTCCGGGTCGAGGAGTGCCTGCGGGTCCGGCGGGCGCCCGTGGACGCCCAGCCGGTCCCCTAGGCCCGCCCGCTACCGCCCTGCGGCCACCGGCTCGGCCTCGGCACCGTTGCCCGCCTCGTCGCCGGCGAGGGCCCCGAGCCGGCGCAGGTCGCCCGCCAGCGCCTCGCTGCGATCGCGATGGTTCGGGATGGCGGTGGCGTAGATCACGTCGAGCACCCTGGGCGCCTTCACGACCCGGAACGCCTGCTCGATGAGGGTGCCGCCCTCGTCCTCGTGCAGCCGGATGGTCCACTCGGTGCTGTCGGGGAAGCGGGCGGTGGACACCGTGCGCCAGGTCAGCTCGTACGGCTCCGCCACGACGATCTCGCACACACGACCCCAGCGGAACAGGCCGCTGCGGTTCCGCCCCCGGAAGCGGGCACCGGGCACCGCCCCGGTGGCACCGTCGACCCACTCGGCACCGACGCACTCGTGGCTCCACTCGCCGACCCGGGTGACATCGCGCACGATCTCCCACACCGCCGCGCGCCCGGCCGGCACAACGACCTCGACCCGACCGCTCTTCTGGACGCGCCGGGCCGGTGCACCCCAGCAGGCGGCGCGCAGGCGCCGGTAGCGGCGGGCGAAGCCGTGCTGCAGCACGAACCGCGGGACCGCGGGCACGAGGTGCAGGACGAAGTACCGGTCCTCGTCACCGAGCCCGTCGAGGATCCAGTGGGCCTCGCGCGCCAACTGCGAGATGGACTTGGGCTTGATGTTGTCCTCCTCGTCCCAGCGGCGCAGCTCGGCGTCGGTGAGAGTGGCGGCCACGATCGGCATGGCCACGTCCTCTTCCAGCCGCAGATGGGGCAGCAGCGGGGCTTCGAGGCTGTCGATGGCGGCGAGGAGTCGCTGGCGCTCGCCGTCGTCGTCGCCGCGGCCGTAGTCGGCGGCCCGGGCTGCGACCGCGTCGATGCCGCCCGCGATGGCCTCGTGGTCGGCGTGCATCCGGTCGAGGACCGCCGCGGCGGCGGGGTTGCGCTCGCGCACCATGGGATAGAGGCCCGAGTCCTCGGTCGTGTGGTGCTGGTGCAGGAACTGCATCATCCAGCCCACATGCCCGGCGATCGCCTCACGCTGGGGCGGCCCCGGCGGCGGCGAGGCCGTCAGCGCCGTGCGCGTGCGACCCAGGTCGCGCCGCAGGGCGGTGTGGATGATGCCCATCAGACGGGTGTCCGCCTGTCCGTTCGGATCGGTCCGATGCATTGCTCGCTCCTTCTCACGTGCTCGGCAGGATGGCGCCGAGGGTGTCGGTCAACCAGGACTCGTACTCTCCGGTGCTCCAGCCGCGGACCTCGACGAGCAGGATGTACAGCTCGATGCTCACGAGGGCCCACACACTGTCGATCTCGCGGTCGGTGGCCTCGCGCCTGAGCATCAGCCCGACCCCGGCCGCGACGTCGCGGCGCTGCCGTTCGCGGGTGGCGTCGAGCATCTCGGCGATCGTCTCGTCGCCATAGGCCGCCTCCCGCAGGACCTTGGCGAGGCCGAGCGTCCGCACCTGGATGTCGGCCACCAGCCGAGCCGCCGCGGCGATGCGCTCGGCTCGGGTGCCCTCGGCCATGGCGGCGAACTCGGGCCGCTCGGCCAGCGCCAGCGGCACGTCGTCGCCCCTCACCGAGAAGTCGATGACGGCCTGCAGCAGCGCTGTCTTCGACGGGAAGTAGGAGTACAGCGTCTCGGTCGCGGTGCCCGCCTCCCGGGCGATGTCCCGCATCCCGGTCGCCGCCCAGCCCTGGCTCGTGAACAGCCGATCCGCCGCATCGAGCACCGCGGCCCGCGTCTGCCGCGCCCGCTCTTCCCGCAAGGGCGAGTGGTACCGGCGGCGTTGCACCTGCTGTTCTGCCATGTGCCTATCTCTAGCACGAACCAATATTCACTACAAGAGTGTTTGATGAAATAGGATCCCGGCGATGAACCTCCCGGTCATCCCTGCTCCGGCCCGGTTCGAGCCAGGCGGCGACGCCTTCGCGTTCCGAACGGGTGCGACCGTCGCGTTCGCCGGAGCCGGCCTCGCCCCGGTCGTCGAGCGCTTCTGCTCGGACTTCGCCCGGCGCACGGGCCTCCGCCTCGAGCCCGGTGACGTCGGTGCCCGCGACCCGGGCGTCCGGATCGAGCTCGGCCCGGCGGAGGAGCTGGACACGCTCCCCGCCCCGGCGGGCCTCTCCCCCACGGGCGACGATCCTCCCGACGAGCGCTACTCCCTCACCGTGGACGCGGGCGGGATCGTGCTGCGGGCCGCGGCGGCGTCCGGGGTCGCCCGGGGCCTCACCACGCTGGTGCAGGCAGGTCCCACGGTGGCGGGAGGGCGGATCCTCGACGGGCCGCGCTACGCCTGGCGCGGCCTGTCGATCGACCTGGCCCGCACGTACTTCACGCTCGACGAGGTCCGCCGGGTCGTCGACCTGCTGGCGCTCTACAAGCTGAACGTCCTGCACCTGCACCTGACCGACGACCAGAGCTGGCGGCTGCCGTTCGGGCGAGGGGCCGAGGACGCCCTGGCTGATCCCGCCTTCTACCCGGCCACCGACCTGGTCGCGCTCGTCGCCTACGCCGCCGACCGCCACGTGACGCTCGTCCCGGAGGTCGACACGCCCGGCCACGCGTCCGCCCTCGTGGCCATGCACCCGGGCCTCGCCGGCGGCCGCAACCGGGTGACCTTCGAGCTCATCCCCGGCCACGAGCACCGCACCGTGTGGCTCGACCCCGAGCTGCCGGCCACGTTCCCACTGGTCGAGGAGGTGCTCACCGGGGTGGCAGGCATCTTCCCGACTCCGTACCTCCACATCGGCGGGGACGAGCCCTGGGGGATGCCGCACGACCTCTACGAGTCCTACGTGCGGCGGGTGCGCGAGATGGTGCGATCGCAGGGCAAGCGCCCGCTCGGGTGGCAGGAGTCGGCCCGGGCCGGCCTCGGCGCGGACGACGTGATCCAGTACTGGTTCACCGACATCGCCCTGCCGCCGTCGCTGCCCGCCGCGCTGCGAGCGCGGCTCGACGCCGACATGGCCCGCTCCCGCCAGGACGTCGAGGCCGCCGTCGCGGCGTCGGCGGCTGTGATCGTCTCGCCGCTGAGCCACTGCTACCTGGACGTGCCCTACGCCGACCCGCCCGCCGATCCGGCCCAGGCCGACCGCCAGGCCCGCGCCGGCCTGCGCGTCTACCCGCCCAGGACCATGGCCGACTCGTTCGACTGGGAGCCGGCCCACGCCCTCGGCCCCGAGCGGGCCGACCGGGTCGCGGGCGTGGAGGCGGCGGTCTGGTCCGAGACGATCCGCGGCTTCGACGACCTCACGTTCCTGTTGCTCCCCCGCCTCGCCGGCGTCGCCCAGCGGGCCTGGGCGCCGTCCCCGACGAGCTGGTCCGACCACCGTGCCCGCCTGGCCCACCACGGCCGCCTGTGGGACCAGGACGCCCTGACATGGTTCCGCGCCTCCACCGTCGGCTGGCTCTGAGGGAACCGCAGCGGACCTTGTTCGAGCGCCACGCCCGCGGCGTCTACAACCACTGCTTCCGGCGCACGGCGAGCTGGGCCGACGCCGAGGAGATCACGTCCGCGGTCTTCGCGGAGGCCTGGCGGCGGCGCCACGAGGTGCGACCGGTGCACGAGTCGGCGCGGCCGTGGCTGCTGGGCGTGGCCAACAACCTCCCGCGAAGCTGCACGAAACGTGAGATTCCCGCCACGCAGACGCCTCAACTCGACTACGCTGCGCGGTGCGCAGGCTCAGGGGGTGGCGGATGACCCAGCACAGCGTCCAGCGGCAGAAGTGGGGACGAGTCGGAGGCGCGGGCATCGTCGCCCTGCTCCTGCTCGCCCTGACGTGGGTGACGAGCCCCGCGCCGGCCGGCGCCGACGTCACCACGGGGACCAACCCGGCACCCATCGCGGTGCCCGGCGGGTCGGGCGACGGGTCGGGACCGGCATCGCCGTATCCCTCGCCCATCACGATCAGCGGCATGACGGGCACGGTCACCGACGTCAACATCACGCTCACCAACGTGGTGCACCCCATCGCCACCGACATCGACGTCCTGCTGGTCGGCCCCGCAGGCCAGAACCTGATCGTGATGTCGGACGTGGTGGGCGACACCGGCTTCCCGGTCAACGGCGCGCTCACCTTCGACGACCAGGCCGCGGGCCCGATCCCCGCCACCGGCGCGGTCGGGACCGGCACGTTCCAGCCCACCAACCGCCTCGACTCCGGCGGTCCGGACACGTTCCCGGCTCCCGCACCCGCGCCCAGCTCGGCCACCACCCTCGGCACGTTCAACGGCAGCAACCCGAACGGCACCTGGAACCTCTATGTGGTCGACGACGCGGCCGGCGACACCGGCTCCATCGGCGGCGGCTGGTCGATCACCGTCACCACCGCCGTCGTCGCCCAGCCCGGAGCGCTCCAGTTCACCGCCGGCGCGTTCCGGGGCGCCGAAGGCGGAGGCCCGGTCGACCTGACGCTCGAGCGTGTCGGCGGGACGGATGGCGCGGTGTCGGTGCGGCTGACCACGACGACCCCGGCGACCGCCACCCCGGGCACGGACTTCACTGCCCTCGACCAGATCGTCAACTTCGCGGACGGCCAGACGACGGCCACGGTCCCGTTCACGATCCTCGACGACACCGCGGTCGAAGGCGTCGACGAAACGGTCACGGTCGCGCTGTCCGACCCGACGGGCGGCGCCACGATCGGCGCCGTCGCCACCGCCGTGGTCACCATCGACGACAACGACGCCACGTTCGACACCACGCCCATCC
>JBKPRS010000436.1:0-14070 GCA_046734695.1 Actinomycetota bacterium
CCAGCGCGCCGGCGACCGCCGCCGGGCCGCCGCAGCCGCGCGCCGGGCGAGCGAGCTCGCAGCCCGGGCCGAGGGCCCGGTGACACCCGCGCTCCACGCGGTCGAGACCCGTGCCGTCCTCACCCCGGCGGAGCGCGAGACCGCCGTGCTCGCCGCCGGCGGCCGGGCCAACAAGGAGATCGCCGAGCAGCTGCACCTCTCGCCGCGCACGGTGGAGAACCGGCTGCAGCGGGTCTACGACAAGCTGGGCGTGGCCGGGCGGGGCGAGCTGGCGGACGCCCTCGCCCCGGGCGGGTGATCAGAGCCCGAGCGTGTCGGCCACGGCGACATCATTCCCCGGCGACCAGCGGCCGTTGGTGGCATCGTCTCTACCCGTACCCGACCCCGACGGAGGAGAACTGGGATGGCCACCATCACCGCAAGCATGTTCATGGCACTCGACGGCGTCGTCGACCCCGCGGTCGGCAACTGGCACTTCCCGTACTTCAACGAGCAGATGGGCGAGGCCGTCTCCGATACGCACGACGTCGACGTCATGCTGTTCGGCCACACCACCTACGACAGCTTCGCCGGGGCGTGGCCCGAGCGGGAGGCCGCCGGCGGGGACGATGCCGAGTTCGCCAAGCGGCTCGGGGACATGCGCAAGATCGTCGCCTCCCACCATCCGCTCGAGTTCACCTGGCGGAACTCGGAGCAGCTCGAGGGCGATCTCGTGGACACGGTCACGGACCTGAAGGCCGACCCCTCGATCCGGCGCATCGCCCTCAGTGGCTCCACGTCGGTCGTGCGCCAGCTCCTGGCGGCGGGCCTGATCGACGAGCTGCACCTCTTCGTCCATCCCGTGACGGCCGGGTCGGGCCTGCGGCTGTTCGAGTCCGGTGCCCCCGAGCTCCCGATGCGCCTCCTGTCCTCGCAGCCGTTCGCCACCGGCGTGATCCACCTCGTGTACGGGCCCGACCCCAACCCGCCGACCGGCGGCTACGACCAGGCGAAGGAGAACCTGCCCCAGGAGTGACTTGACCTTCGACCTGGGTCGAAGGTTTACGGTCCAGCGGTGAGCGGCGGCACGGTGAGCGAGCACGTTCGGACCCGGGCGGTCCGGGCCCGGCGGCTCGCGGCCGTCCTGTTCGCCGTCACGGCGGGCCTGTTCGTGCTCGGCGTCAGTGCGGAGCGCGGGGAGCACCGCGACACCGACTCGCGCTCGGGAGAGGTGGGCGATGCCCACGGCCGGGAGGGTGGGGAGAGCGGCGCAAGCGGCGAGGCCGTGGAGGGTGGGGAGAGCGGCGAAGGCGGCGAGGCCGTGGAGGGTGGCGAGCGGGCGGGGGAGAGCGGCGAGAGCGGCGAGGAAGGCGAGGTGCTGGGGGTCGATCTGGAGAGCCCCGGGATCGTGGCCCTCGGCGTCGTCGTGTCCGTGGGGCTGGCGGTCGCGCTGTGGCTGAGTGACCGGCAGGCCGTCGCATGGGCCGCTGCCGGGTTCGCCGGGGTGTTCGTCCTGGCCGATCTGGCCGAGGTCGGGCGGCAGCTGGACGAGTCCCGGGGCGGGCTGGCGCTCCTGGCCGTGGCCCTGGCACTGGGGCACGCGGTGGCGGCGGGCGCAGCCGCGGTCGCGGCTGTCACGCAGCGCTGATACAACCGCGTCGTGGACGAACCGGACCGGGAGGAGAAGGCGCGGCTCGCCCGGGCGTCGTCGCTGGCGGTGCGCAAGGTCGAGTACGCGGACGTCGAGGCGTCGGTCCTCGACCAGTTTCGGGGTGTGTGCCTGGGGTTGCCGGAGGTGCACGAGAAGCAGGCGTGGGCTGGTGTGCAGTTCCGCATCCGCAACCGGACGTTCGCCCACGTGCTCGCGGTCGACTCGGCCGACGGTCCGGTGACGATGATGGTGTTCCGGTCACGGGGCGCGGAGCTGGACGCCCTCAGGCGAGTGGGCCATCCGTTCTTCCGGCCGGCCTGGGGCAAGGACGGCGTCGGCATGATCCTCGACGACGAGGTCGACTGGGACGAGGTCGCCGAACTGCTCACCGAGAGCTACTGCGTCATGGCGCCGAAGAAGCTCGTGGCGCTGGTCGACCGGCCCGACCCCGAGTGGGCGGACGGCGACAGGGACCAGCCGCCGCCCTAGGGGCGACCCACCCAGACGCGGAGGCCACCACCGAACTGCGAGCTGCGGTTGGCGATCGTGGCCACGAACAGGCCGTGCGGGGTCGGGACCAGCTCCCGGATCGCGTACGTGTACGGGTTGTCGTCGAAGCCGTCCGTCGTGATCACCGTCCACTCGAGCCCGTCCCGGCTGCGCCAGAAGCCGAAGCCGCCTTCCCACTCCTCGGTTCGGGCCCGCAGGTAGCGCTCCCGCGACGGGCTCAGGTCGGGACGCTCATGCCCCCGCCGCGGCAGATAGGTCGGCGCGAACCGCCAGTCGCTGCCGCCCGCGTAGAGCCATCCGTCGTGCTCGACGAGACGGCGATACCCCTGGACGAACTCGTCGTCGAACCCCGGTCCCGACCCGGAGAGGGGCACCTTGGGGCCGTCCGGCGTGTCCCGGGCCGAGCCCACGAGCAGGTCCCACCGGTCGTCCGGGTGGATCCGCAGGATCTCGGCGCCGAACGGGCCCGAGGCGAACGTCTCGCCCATGCCCTGCTCCTCCAGGCCGCTGCCCACGTACAGGGCGTCGCCGAACGCCTGCATCCCCACCGGGACCGAGCTCTCCGGACCCCGGTAGGCGCCGTCGGTGATGATCTTGCGCCACTTGTACCGACCCCGGGCGGGACGGGCCGACGCCTTCCAGATCTGGAACCCCTGGGCCGGGTTGTGCGTGCCGGCGTAGAGGCAGCCGGCGAACACCGCCATCTCGTCGATCGACAGGTTCTCCTCGTCGCCGAACCCGGGGTCGCTCACCGGGCGCCAGCTGCCCTGGGCCGGGTCCGCGCTGGCGAACACGATCGGATGGTCCGTGCGGATGTCGTCCAGCAGCCCACGGTCGTGGTTCTTGCCCACGGGCGTGGTGTGCAGGACACCCCTCCACTCGCACAACGTCCGGATCGACGGGATGTCGGCCTCCCCGAGGCCCAACCCGTCGTGGTCGGTCTCCTCAAAGCGGTAGCCGTCGCCGGAGCGGACGATCACGACCTGGCCCTCCATCGACCCGATGCCCATGTACAGCGCCGGGGACGGGTCACTCGTGCCCTGGTACACGGCCCGGGCCCGCACCGAGCGGTCCCGGGGGCACTCCGAGCCGTCGAGGCCGATCACCCACGGGCTCTCGTACACCTGTTCCCAGGTGTCGGTGCGGGGATCGAACCGCCAGATCTGGGCGCCGGACTCCTGCTCCCGGGTCCGGCGGGACCGGCGCCGGGCCGCCAGCCGAGCCAGCACCGGGTACTCCTCCAGCGCCTCGGGGGACAGGCCCATGGGACGCAGCGGCCCCCGCCCGGTCCCCACGAACAGGTGGTCCTGGAACCAGGCCATGGCCTGGCTGGTGCGGATCGAGGAGTCCTCGAAGCCCTCGCACGGCACCAGCCGGAAGTCCTCCAGCGACAGCCCACCGGACACGCCCACGCCACTGACAGTAGTCGTCCGGACACAACCGAGAACCGCCGGCTGCGGGAGCGTCGCCGCGCGTGTCCTAAGGTGCGCCCATGGCTCTGCTCCGACGGGCGCTCGCCGCCGTCGCCATCGCCGGGATCATCGCGGCCGTCCTGCGCTTGCGGGGTTCCGGCGGCACTCCGCCCCAGTCCGGGGGCTGGCGCGAGCTGAGCGGGCCGGGGCTGCGGTAACGGGTAGCGGGCACCGGTGCGCTTCCTCGTCTGTGGTGCGGGTGCCGTCGGCGCCCGAGCGGCCCGCCACCTGGTGGCCGACGCCGAGACCAAGGCCGTCCTGGTGGACGAGCCCGACCGGCGGCGCCGGGCCGCGGTCGTCGCCTCGCTCGGCGACCGGGCCGAGGCGGTCGACGAGCCCGACCCCACCGCGGCCGACGTCGTGGTGCTGGCCTCGCCACCCGCCCGCCACCTGGCCGTGGCCAAGCGGGCCGTCGCCGCGGGCCGCCATGTCGTCTCGGTGGCCGACAGCGTCGGGGCCGTCGAGGACCTGCTCGACCTGCACGCCGAGGCCCGGGAGCGGGGCGTGGTCGTGGCGGTCGGCGCCGGCTTCGGGCCGGGCCTGTCCTGCGTGCTGGCCCGCCATGCGGCCGGCCAGTTCGACAGCGTGGACGAGATCCACGTGGCCCACCACGGCACCGGCGGACCGGCCTGCGCCCGCCAGCACCACGCGGCGCTGCGGGGCGTCGGCTTCGACTGGCGGGACCACACCTGGCGGCGCCGGCCGCCTGGCTCGGGCCGCGAGCTGTGCTTCTTCCCCGATCCGGTCGGGGGCTCGGACTGCTACCGGGCCGCGCTGCCCGACGCGCTGCTGCTGGTCCCGGCCTTCCCGGGCGTGTCCCGGGTGACCGCCCGGCTGGCCGCCACCCGGCGGGACCGGCTCACCGCGGGCCTGCCCATGCTGCGCCGGCCCCACGCCGAGGGCAGGATCGGCGGGCTGCGGGTGGAGGTCCGCGGCCGCCGCGGCCTCAGCCGCGACACCGTCGTGCTCGGCGCGGTGGACCGGCCCGCGGTAGCCGCCGGCACCGCGGCCGCCGTCACTGCCCGCTGGGTCGCCGCCGGCAAGACGCTGGCCACCGGCGCCGCCGGGCTGGCCACGCTGGTCGAGCCGCTGCCGTTCCTCCAGGAGCTGGCCCGCGCCGGCGTACGGGCGGCGGTGTTCGAGGGGCTGTAGTGGAGCGCCGGCTGGGGGCCCGCCCGGACGCCGTCCTGGTCGCGACCGTGGTCGTCGCGGCCGGCCTGCGGCTCTGGGGGCTCGGGGCCCAGAGCCTGTGGTACGACGAGTGGTTCACCGCCCAGGCCCTCGACGGCGGGCTCGGTCACGTGGTGCGCCATGTTGCCGACCGCGAGGGCACCACCCCCACGTACTTCCTCGTCATGTGGCCGTGGGTGCGCGCCTTCGGTGACGGCGAGGTGGCGCTGCGGTCGCTCTCGGCCCTGGCGGGGATCGTCACGGTGCCGGTCGCCTACGCCGCGGCCCTGGCCCTCGACCAGAGCCGCCGGGTGGCCCGCATCGCGGCGGTGATCGTGGCGGTCAGCCCGCTGCTGGTGTGGTACTCGCAGGAGGCCCGGGTCTACAGCCTGCTGGCGCTGGCGGCGGCCTGCTCGCTGTGGGCGTTCGGCCACGCCCGGCGGGGCACCCGGAACAGCCTCGCCGCCTGGGCCGTGGCCGCGGCTGCGCTCGTGTCCCTGCACTACTTCGGTGTGTTCCTGGTGGCGGCCGAGGCCGCGGCCCTCCTGGTGGCGCTCCGACCCCGGTGGCAACCGGTGGCGCTGGCACTGATCCCGACCGCGGTGGTGGGTCTGCTGCTCGTGCCGTTCGCGCTCCGCCAGTACTCCCACGGCGGGAACCGCAGCTGGATCACCGGCTTCTCCCTTCCGGCGCGGATCGAGGAGGCGGGCAAGGGCGCGCTCGTCGGTCCCAGCCCGCCTTTCGCCCGGCTGTGGGTCAGCGGCGCCATCATCGTGGCCGTGGCCGCGGCTCTGCTGGCCACCCGCACCGACGCCCGGGACCGCCGGGTCGCCGTGACCCTGGCGGCCATGGGCGCCGCCGCAGTCGTGGCGCCGCTGGCGATCGCCCTGGTCGGGACCGACGCCTTCCTGGGCCGCTACCTGATCGGTGCGCTGCTCCCGCTGGTGCTGGCCGTGGCCGTCGGCCTCGGCGCGTCCCGCCCGGCGGCGCCGGGGTTGGTCGCGGCGGGGGCGCTGGTCGCCATCTCGCTCGTGGCGGTGGTGACCGTGGCCCGTGACCCCGAGCTGCAGCGGCCGGACTGGCGCGCCGTGGCCGCCGTGGTCGCGGACGCGCCCGGGCCGCGGCTGGTGGTGGTGGACGTGAACGGCGGCCAGAGCGGTCCCCTGGCGCACTACCTGTCCGGCGCCACCGCCCTCGCTCCGGACGACGAGGTCGAGGTCGACGGCATCGACGTTCTGGTGGGGCTGGCCCCCGAGCGGCCCTGCAACATGCTCGTGGGCCACGCATGCGGGATGGTCTACCTCGGTGCGGTGACACCGGGGCCGAGTGACCCGCCCTTCACCCGCACGGAGCGCATCGAGCTGGACCAGTTCGCGCTGGACCGCTACCGCGCCGATGAGCCCGTGCCCGTCAGCGTGGGTGAGCTCACCGGTCCCGACGCACCCGATGCCGTCGTGTGGATGGTCGATCCGACCCGGTAGCCTCACCGCCCGTGCTCCGCCGCTGGGTCTCCATCACCTTGGCTGTCTGCGTGCTGGTCACGCTGGGCGCGTGCTCGGGAGACGGAGGTGACGGTGCCGCCAGCGACGCCGCCGACCGGGTTCCCACCAACGGCGGCGACCCCACCGGCCCGGCCGACGAAGGCGTGGCGGGCGTCCAGGCCTTCTCCGTGCCCAGCCGCAACCACACCGAGCAGGCGCTGGACTACAGCCACAAGCCACCGGTGGGCGGCGACCACTTCCCCGTCCCCGGCACCTGCGGCTTCTACCGCGCCGACCCACCGCCGGTCGAGTACCTCGTGCACGACCTCGAGCACGGCGCCGTCTGGATCGCGTACTCGCCTGACCTGCCCGAAGCGCAGCTGGCCACGCTGCGCGACGTGGCGGCCCAGCAGGCCAAGGTCATCGTCACGCCGTACGAGGACATGGAGTCGGCGATCGTCATGAGCTCCTGGGGCCGCCAGCTGGCGCTCGACAGCGTCGACGACCCGCGGCTGGAGCAGTACATCGCCACCTACCGCAACGGCCCGCTGACGCCGGAACCGGCCGCACCGTGCTTCGGCGCCGGCAACCCGGAGGTCCCGTCCCCGCAGGCGTGAGCGTCGCCATCGGCCGGCGCCTGCGCCAGAATTCAGGCAGTGATCGTCGACTGCGCGGTGTACACGAGGGGCAAGCGGCACTCCGGCGAGCTGGCCGTCGAGGATGCGTTGGAGGCCACCCGGCTTGAGCCCGAGAGCTTCGTCTGGATCGGCCTGCACGAGCCTTCGGAGGAGGAGTTCGACCTGGTGGCGGCCGAGTTCCAGCTCCACCCGCTGGCCATCGAGGATGCCGTCACCGCCCACCAGCGCTCCAAGCTGGAGCGCTACGGCGACTGCTTGTTCCTCGTGTTCAAGACGGCCCGCTACGACGACGAGCGCGAGATCATCGAGTTCGCCGAGCTGCAGCTGTTCGCGGGCGAGGGGTTCGTGATCACGGTGCGCCACGGCCAGGCCAGCGCCCTGGCCCCGGTGCGCAAGGAGCTGGAGGACGATCCCGAGCGCTTGGCGCTGGGGCCGACCGCCGTGGTGCACGCCATCCTCGACCGGGTGGTGGACGACTACGTCCCGGTCCTCGACGGGCTCGACCAGGACATCGTCGAGATCGAGACCCAGGTGTTCTCGCCCGAGCGCACCAACCCGGCCGAGCGGATCTACAAGCTCAAGCGCCAGGTGCTCGACCTCTACCGCAACGTCGAGCCCCTGCTCGAACCGCTGGAGCGCCTGCAGGCCGGCGGGCGCAAGTTCGGCTCGGTCGACCTGGGCCCCTACTTCCGGGACGTCTACGACCACCTGCGGCGGGAGGTCGGGCGCATCGAGATCCAGCGCGAGCTGCTGTCCGAGGTGCTCAACGTCAACCTGACCCACGTCTCGGTGCAGCAGAACGAGGACATGCGCCGCATCTCGGGCTGGGTGGCCATCGCCGTGCTTCCCACCATGCTGGCCGGGATCTGGGGGATGAACTTCGTCCACATGCCCGAGCTGGACGAGTGGTGGGGCTACCCCGTGGCGCTCGGGGTCATGGCCGGCCTGTCGCTGCTGCTGTTCCGCTGGCTGAAGTCACACGGCTGGATCTGAGCCGCCGGGCGCGCCGGGCGCCAGCAGCGCCAGCAGCTCGTCGTGGATCAGCCCGTTGGTGGCGACGCCGCTGCCCCCGCCCGCGCCTTCCCGGCCGTCGACCGCGCTGAACCGCCCACCGGCCTCGGCCAGGATCACGGGCATGGCGGCGACGTCGTAGCGCTCGACCACGGGATCGACCATGGCGTCTGCCCGGCCCGTGGCCACCAGCGCGTAGCCGTAGCCGTCGCCCCACGTGCGCAGCACCATGCCTGCGTGCTTGACCGCCAGCAGGTCGCCGTCGTCCCAGTGGCTGTAGCCGCTGGCCATGAGGTAGGCGCCGTCGACCGAGGCGGTCGTGCTCACCCGGGCGGGACGGTCGGGACCGGTCCAGCAGCCCCGGCTCCGCCCGGCGTAGACGATCTCGCCCAGCGCGGGCAGCACGATGACGCCGAGGGCGGGACCGTGCTCGTCGTCGAGCGCGAGCAGCGTCGAGTACAGCGGCACGCCCCGGGTGAAAGCCTTGGTGCCGTCGATGGGGTCGACGATCCAGCGCCGGCCGGTGGTGCCCTCGGCCTCCGGCTCCTCCTCGCCCAGCACGCCGTCGCCGGGCGCGTGCTCGGCCAGCCGGGCCCGGACCAGGCGCTCGGCCGACCGGTCGGCCTCGGTGACCGGGGTGCCGTCGGCCTTGCGGTCCACGGCCAGGTCCCGGGCCTGGAACCAGCCCAGCGTGAGCTCACCCGCTTCCCGGGCCACCGCCACCGCCAGGTCGAGCAGGGCCTGGTCGACGGGCGGCGCGGTCATCGTGTCGGGAACCTAGGGCTTGGCCAGGACGAAGAACAGGCGGGCCTGGCAGGTCGCCTTGCCCTCGACGGTGGCGGTGGCCGCCCCCCAGCCGCCCCGGGCCGAGAGCGTCTCCAGCTCCACGGTCAGGACCAGCTCGTCGCCCGGGCGGACCTGGCGCCGCCAGCGCACGCCCTCGACGCCGCCGAACAGCGGGAGCGTGCCCGCGTAGCGGTCGAGCGACAGCAGGGCGATGGCGCCCGCCTGGGCCAGCGCCTCCAGCTGGATCACGCCCGGGAACACCGGGTTGCCGGGGAAGTGCCCGGCCAGAAACGCCTCGTCGCCGGTCACCCGGTAGCGGGCGGTGATGCGCTCGCCGGGCACGAGCTCGTCCACCGAGTCCACGAAGCGGAACGGCGGCCGGTGGGGGAGCAGCGCGACCGGATCGTCACTCACTGGCGCACCCTTCGGGCTGCGCGCAGTGAGCGATCGGCCCAGAGGGCCGAGTAACGCACTGTGTTCCTGGTTCGCTCGACAAGCTCGCTCACGCCTTCGCCCCGTGGTCGAGGATGACCTTCACCTCGTCCCGCGACAGCGCCACGGCGTGGGCGCCCCCGTCCACGTGGACGATCTCGCCGGTCGTGGCCGGGAACCAGTCCGACAGCAGGGCCACGCACGCCTGGGCGACCGGCTCCGCGTCGCGCACGTCCCAGCCCAGCGGGGCCCGCAGCCCCCAGGTCCCCTCCAGGGCCGCGAAGTCGGGGATCGACCGGGCGGCCAGCGTGCGCAGCGGCCCAGCGGCCACCAGGTTGACCCGCACGCCGTGGGGCCCGAGGTCGCGGGCCAGGTAGCGGCAGGTGGCCTCCAGCGCGGCCTTGGCCACGCCCATCCAGTCGTACGCCGGCCAGGCCTGGGTGGCGTCGAAGTCCAGCCCGACCACCGAGCCGCCCGACGGCATCAGGGGCAGGAGCGTCTCGGCCAGCGCCTTGAGCGAGTAGGCCGAGATGTGCAGCGCGGTCGACACCGAGTCCCAGCCGGCGGCCAGCAGGCCGTCCTCCTGGCCGAGGCACGGCTCGGGGGCGAAGGCCACTGCGTGCATGGCGCCGTCCACCTTGCCCCAGCGGCGGCCCAGCTCCTCGGCCAGGGCCGCGTGCTGGGCGGGGTCGGTCACGTCCAGCTCGAGCACATCGGCGGGCTGGGGCAGGCTCCGGGCCACCCGCTGGGTCAGGCTCATGCCCCGCCCGAACGACGTGAGCACCAGCTCGGCACCCTGCTCCTGGGCCAGGCGGGCGACCGCCGCGGCGATCGAGTCCTTGGTGAGCACGCCGGTGACCACCAGCTTCTTGCCGTCGAGCAGCATGGCGCGATCCTTCGTCACAGGGGGATGTTGTCGTGGCGGCGCGCCCGGAGCCGCTCCCGCTTGGCGGCCAGGGCGGCGAGCGCGCCCGCCACCGCCCGGCGGGTGTCCAGCGGGTCGATCACGTCGTCGACGTAGCCGCGGGCGAGCGCCACAGTGGGCGACAGGTGCACGGACTCGTACGCGGCCTCCAGGTCGCGCCGGGATGCGTCCCGGTCGGCTTCGTCGACCTCTGCCAGCTCGCGCCGGTTGAGGATCTCGACCGCGGCCTTGGCCCCCATGACCGCGATCTCGGCGGTGGGCCAGGCCAGGGCGCAGTCGTTGCCCATCGACTTGCAGTCCATGACGATGTACGCCCCGCCGTAGGCCTTGCGCAGCACCACGCACACGCGGGGCACGGTGGCCTCGGCGTAGGCGAAGGCCAGCTTGGCGCCGTGGCGGATCATGCCCCGCCACTCCTGGTCACGCCCGGGCCGGAACCCGGGGGTGTCGACGAGGGTGACCAGCGGCAGCCCGAACCCGTCGCAGAAGCGCACGAACCGGCCGCCCTTCTGCGAGCCCTCGATGTCGAGGGCCCCGGCCAGCTGGCTGGGCTGGTTGGCGACCACGCCGACCGGCATGCCCGCCACCCGGGCCAGGCCGGTCACCACACTGGTCCCGAAGCGGGCCCGCAGCTCCAGGAAGGCCCCGTCGTCGACCAGGTCGGCAATGACGTTGCGCACGTCGTAGCTGGCCCGGCGGTCGGTCGGCACCACCGCCAGAGCCCTGTCGCAGGGCCGGTCGACGGGGTCGAGCGTGACGGCCTCCGGCGGCGTCTCGTGGTTGTTGGGCGGCAGGTGGCCGAGCAGGTCGTCCACCAGGTCGAGGGCGGCGTCGAGGTCGTCGGCGACGTGGTCGGCGACCCCGGTGCGGGTGCCGTGCACCCACGACCCGCCGACCAGATCGGCGTCCAGCACCGCGGAGCCGGTGATGCGGGCCGAGGTCTCCGGAGCGTTGACGAACGCCTGGGCCTGGCTGGTCATGACCACGACGTCGGCCAGGCCGAGCAGCAGCGCCGGCCCGCCCAGGCACGGCCCGTCCACGACCAGCACCGTGGGGACGAGGCCCGACGCGCCCGCCAGGGCGTGGGCCACCGAGCCCCAGCCGTGCAGCGAGGCGACGCCCGCGTGGGTGCCGGTCCCGACGTTGCCGAGCACGCCCACCACCGGTACCCCGGCGTCGACGCCGGCGCGCACGGTGCGGGCGATCACGTCGGTGTCCGCCACGGGCAGGGCCGCGGGGCTGCCCCGGAACCAGGCGACGGTGGCCGCCGACGGCAGCCCGGGCACAGGTCCCAGTCCCGCCTCGACCGTGCCGGGACGTCCCCGGCCGATCGGCAGGCGGGGGATCGGGACCCCCGGGGCCGCCACCGCCACCATCAGGCCGGGCTGAGGACGAGGGCGACGTTGTGGCCGCCGAAGGCGAACGACGTCGAGATGGCCGGGCTGCGGCCGATGTCGCGGGGCCCTCCCGCCACCACGTCCACCGGCAGGTCGGTGTGCTGGTGGTTGGCGGTGGGGGGCACGACGCCCCGGTCGACCGAGAGCAGCGCGGCCACGGCCTCGACCGCGCCGGCGGCACCGATGAGGTGGCCGGTCACGCCCTTGCCCGAGGTCACGGGCACGGCGCCCGGGCCGAACACCTTGGCGATGGCCGCGGCCTCGGCGCTGTCGTTGTGGGGCGTCGAGGTGCCGTGGGCGTTGACGTGTCCGATGGCGGCCGGGTCCAGCCCGGCGTCGGCCAGCGCCATCTCCATGGCCGCGGCCGCACCGGCACCGTCCTCCACCGGGGCGGTGATGTGGTGTGCGTCGCACGTCAGGCCGTAGCCGGCGACCTCGCCGAGGATGCGGGCCCCGCGGGCCTCGGCCTTCTCCCAGGGCTCCAGCACCAGGAAGGCCGCGCCCTCGCCCATGACGAAGCCGTCACGGTCGTTGTCGAACGGCCGAGAGGCCTGCGACGGGTCGGGGTTGCGGCTCAGCGCGCCCATGCGGGCGAAAGCGGCCATGGTCACCGGCGTGATGCACGCCTCGGTGCCACCGGCCACGATCACGTCGGCCATGCCGTCGCGGATGTAGCGGGCACCCTCGCCGATGGCGTGCGCTCCGGTGGCGCAGGCCGTGGCGACGGCGATGTTGGGCCCGGTGAAGCCGTGGCGGATGCCGACCAGAGCGGCGGTGGCGTTGGCCATCATCATCGGGACCAGGAACGGGCCGACCACCCGGGGCCCCTTCTCGCCATAGGCGATGACCTGGTCCTCCAGCGTGCGGATCCCGCCGATGCCCGAGCCCGCCACCACGCCGCAGCGCAGCGGGTCGGCGCCCAGGGCCGCGTCGGCGGTGGCAGCCTCGACGGCATCGGCTGCGGCGGCGATGCCGAGCAGCGCAGCCCGGTCGGTGCGCCGGACCTCCTTGGGGCCGACGTAGGGCACGGCGTCGAAGTCCTTCACCTCGCACGCGAAGCCCACCGAGTGGTCCTTCGGGTCGAACAGCGTGACCGTCCCGGCCGCCGACACCCCGGCGACGAGGCCGTCCCACAGGGCGTCGAGGGTCAGCCCGGTGGGGGCCTTGACCCCCATGCCGGTGACCGCGACCCGGGGCCGGCCCCGGTGGTCGAGTGCGGACGTCACGCGTTGGCGGCGCTCGCCGCCACGATCAGGTCGACGGCGTCGCCGACCGTGCGGACCTCGCCGAGGTCGTCCTCGTCGATGGTCACGTCGAGGGAGTCCTCGAGCTGCATGACCAGCTCGACCAGGTCGAGGCTGTCGGCGTCCAGGTCGTCCGCGAACGACGCCTGCTCGGTGACCTGGTCGGCCGTCACGGAGAGGACGTCGACCGCAGCCTTGGTGAGCGCTTCGAGGGCGGTTGCACGATCCATGGGGGAGGGTTCCTTTGTCTCTTGGCGGATGTGGTCGTCAGCGTCCCATGCCGAGGCCGCCGTCCACCGGGATGACGGTCCCGGTCACAAACGATGCGGCATCGTCGCACAGGAAGGCCACGACCGCTGCCACCTCGTCCGGGGTCCCGAAACGGGCCATGGGGACGGCGGCGGCCAGGGCCTCCCGCCGGGCGGCGGGGAGGGCGTCGGTCATGGCCGTCGTCACCGGGCCGGGCTCGACCACGTTGACGGTGATGTTGCGGGTGGCGACCTCACGGGCCACCGAGCGGGTCAGGCCCACCAGGCCGGCCTTGGCGGCGGCGTAGTTGGCCTGCCCGGGCGAGCCGGTGGCGGCAACGATGGAGGACACGTTCACGATGCGACCGAACCGGGCCCTGACCATGGGTCGCAGCGCCCGGCGCAGGGTCAGGAAGGGACCGGTGAGGTCGGTGTCGAGGGTGTGCTGCCAGTCGTCGTCTCCCAGCTGCACGGTGAGCTTGTCCCGGTTGGCGCCGGCCGCGTTGACCAGCAGCTCCACCGGGCCCCACGCCTCCTCGACCTCGGCGAAGGCGGCGTCGACCCTGTCCCTGGTGGTCACGTCGGCGTGGACCGCCAGGGCGGTGCCGCCCGCGGCCGAGATGTCCTCGCAGACCTTGTCGGCCGCGCCCGCGGACGCCCCGTAGCCGACCGCCACCCGGTGGCCCGCGGCCGCCAGCGCCCGGGCGCAGGCGGACCCGATGCCGCCCGATGCGCCGGTCACGAACGCCACACGTGGCGTCATGCCGCTTCCCTCCCTGGTGGTGTCGGCGTGCCCCAGCGCCACAGCGCGGTGCCCACGGTGAGTCCTGCCCCGAACCCGCAGAGCAGCACGAGATCTCCGGGCGTCACCGTACCGGCTTCCGCCGCCTCGGCGAGTGCGATCGGGATGGAGCCGGCCGACGTGTTGCCGTAGCGGTCCACGGTGGAGGACGTGCGCTCCGGGGACAGGCCCGTGCGGGCCAGGACCGCGTCGACGATGCGGGCGTTGGCCTGGTGGGGCACGAACAGGGCGACGTCGTCGGCCGTGTAGCCCGAACGGGCCAGCGTGCCGGCGATCGAGGCCTCGACGGCCCGCACGGCCCGGCGGAACACCTCGCGGCCGTCC
>JBKPRS010000437.1:0-9719 GCA_046734695.1 Actinomycetota bacterium
CATCGTGCCCTTCATCGCCACCCTGGCCATGTTCGCCGGGGCCCGGGGCCTGGCCCTGTGGATGAGCGACAAGACGCCGATCAGCCTGCTCCAGCTGGACTTCGTGCGCGAGCTGGGGCGGGGCCGGGTGGCCGGCATCCCCTATGCCGCCCTCGTGTTCGTGGCCGTGACCGCGGGCGGCTGGGTGCTGCTCAACCGCACCCGCTACGGCCGCCACGTCATCGCCGTCGGCGGCAACCGCGAGGCCGCCCGCATGGCCGGGGTCCGCCCCCAGCGCATCGTGTGCAGCGTCTACGTCCTGTCCGGCCTGTGCGTGGGGATCGCGGCGGTGCTGCTGTCCGGTCGCCTCGGGAGCGCCTCGCCGGTGGCCGGGAACCTGCTGGAGCTGGACGCCATCGCCGCGGTCGTGATCGGGGGGACCAGCCTCGCCGGCGGGCGGGCGACGATCACCGGCACCTTCCTCGGCGTCATCACGTTCGGCCTGCTCTTCAACCTGCTCAACCTGCTGGACATGCCGACAGAGCTCCAGCAACTCAGCAAGGGCGTGATCATCCTCGCCGCCGCGGCGCTGCAACGCCGCGACCGGTGAGCCCATCCGGGAAGGAAACAGGGGGACACCCACCATGTTCAACGCACGACAGCACCGGTTGATCGCCGTGCTCGCCGTGGTCGCCCTCGGGGTGGCCGCGTGCGAGAGCGGCGACGACGACGACAGTGCCTCCGACAGTGGCTCCGAGGACGAGTCCGGCTCCGGGAGCGGCAACGTCGAGGAGGGCGAGACGATCAAGATCGCGTTCAGCGCCCCGGGCGCCGACCACGGCTGGCTGGCCGCCATCACCGAGAACGCCGAGGAGGAGGCCGCGAAGTACGACGACGTCGAGTTCGTGCTGCTCGAAGGGACGAACGACTCGGCGGCCCAGGTGTCCCAGGTCGAACAGCTCATGGCCGAGGACCCGGACGCGCTCGTCATCCTGCCCCACGAGGGCGGCCCGCTGACCCCGGTGGCCCTGGAGGCCATGGAGCAGGGGATCCCGGTGGTCAACCTCGACCGGGAGTTCTCCACCAAGAGCGCCTACCGGACCTGGATCGGCGGCGACAACTACGGCATCGGCGTGTCGGCGGCCAACTACCTGGCCGAGCAGCTCGACTGCCAGGGCAACGTGGTGGAGATCCAGGGCCTGGCCGGCATCTCGGTGACCGAGCAGCGCTCGGCCGGCTTCGCCGACACGATCGAGCAGCTGTGCGGCGACGGCATCCAGATCGTGGCCCAGCAGCCGGCTGACTTCCTGCCCGACAAGGGCCTGGAGGTCATGGAGACGATCCTGCAGGCTGAGCCCGACATCGACGCCGTCTACACCCACGACGACGACATGGCCATGGGCGTCGTGTCCGCCATCGAGAACGCCGGCCGCGAGGACGAGATGATCCTCACCGGCGCGGGCGGCTCCCGCGAGGCCATGGAGCGCATCGAGCAGGGCGGCCTGTACTCCGCCACCTTCCTCTACAACCCGTCGATGTCGGCCTCGGCCGTGCGGGTGGCCCGCCTCATCGCCCTCGGCGAGGGCTTCGAGGAGCTGGCCGAGCCCGAGGTCCCGAGCCGCATCGAGCTCACCGCCACCACGGTCACCCAGGACAACGTCGACCAGTTCATCGACCTGGGCTTCTGACCCGGAGTCGGCCGGGCGAAGCCGGCGAGCTCATTCTGTGACGGCTTCGATCTCGATCAGCAGGGCGCGCAGCTGCTCGACGGTGGGCTCGTCGAGCAGTCGCGCCCACTCCTGTTCGAGCCGGAGCGAGCTGGCGTTCATGAGGCGCTCGACCTCGCGGCCCCGCGGGGTCACGCGGATGACGGTGCCGCGCCGGTCGCCGGTCGCGGGGACACGGCGGAGGTAGCCATCGCGCTCCAGGCCCGCGAGCAGGTGGTTCAGGGCCTGCTTGGTCATGTTCGTCCGCCGCGCCAGCTCGCTCGGCCCGGCGCCTTCGGGTCCGGGCGACTGGAAGATGTACATGTGGGCCGGCGACAGGCGGTCGTGGCCCGCGGCCACCAGATCGTCGTGGATGCGCCGGCGGATGGCGAGGTGCCAGCGCCGGACCAGAGTCGTCAGCAGGGGCGTGCTCTGGACGGTTGCCTCGTTGGTAAAGCCGCTGTACTTTGTCGTACAACGACTTTACCAATTGGCGGAGCGGCCTGTTCGGGAGGCGCGGCGTGTTCGACCTCGACGACTTCATCACCGCGTGCACGGCGTCCTGCCACGAGCCCGAGCCGCGGGCGGCGATCAGGGAGGTGCTGGCCCGGGCGGTGGCCGATCCCGGCCTGGCCACCGGCGCGCTGGCCCCGACACGCGCCGAGATCGTCCGTCTCCACGGGTCCGACGAGCTCACGATCCTCAAGGTGGTCTGGGCGCCGGGCATGCGCATCGGTCCCCACGACCACCGGACCTGGGCCGCGATCGGCGTCTACACCGGGGGCGAGGACAACGCGTTCTTCCGTCGGGACCACACAACGCTCGCCCGCTCCGGTGGTCGCTCGCTGCGGCCCGGGGACGTCTGCCTGCTCGGCGACGACGTCATCCACGCCGTCACCAACCCCACGGGCGAGCTCGCCGCCGCCCTCCACGTCTACGGCGGCGACTTCCTCGCCCTCCCCCGCAGCGAGTGGCGAGGCCCTCCCTACACCGAGCACCCTTACGACTCCGCCCGCACGACGGCCCTCTTCGAGGCGGCCAACAACGCCGGGCCGAGGTGACCGCGGCCCATTGACAGCTGCGGTGGAGCGGGTGCAACTCGCTGCCCGACGCCAGATTGGCCTTGGAACCTGGTAACGCCGCCTTCACGAAGGCGATATCGGCCGGTCACCATGGCGGGCGCGTACTACGGGCGTGGATGGTGAAACGCGTTCTACGGCGGCCCCGTGACCGCGACCGTGCCGGTCGACGCCCCCCTGGCGCCGCCCAGGGCGGGAGTCGGGCGCGCCACCGAGGTGAGCGCGGCGGCCGGGTCCACGGCTGGCAGGCTGGTGCGGTTCGCCCTCGCCAACGTCCGGCGGCGCCCGGAACGGGCGGTGCTGGCCGTGGCCGGCATCGGCCTGGCGGTGGCGGCCGTGGTGGTCGTGCGCACCATCGCCGCCAGCTACCAGGCGACCGGCGCCTCGGCGGTGACCGCGGCCATCGACGACGCGCCCTACTGGGTCGTCCCCGAAGGTGGGGTCTCCCTCGACGGCGACCTGGGCATCGTCGTCACCGACGGCGCCATGCCCGACCTTGCCGCGCCCAGGGGCTGGACGGTCACCGAGGTCCGGGTGGGACGCCTGCCCGGGTCCGGAGGCGCCGGGTCCGGCGTGGCGCTCGTCGGCCGGGCGGGAAGCGCGGCCGGGCAGGCACTGGCGACCGGCGAGGCGCTCGACCGGCTGGGCCTGGCCGCGGGTGACACGCTCACCGTCGGCGGGGAGCGGCTCACCGTGGAGGCCGCGGACGGGCCGGGCGCGGTGGTGACCGTGGTCGCGGCCGTGGCCGCCGATGCCGGGATCGACACGGGCTGGGCCACCCTGCGCCCGCCGGCCGGGGTCACCGGCACCGCAGCCGACGTGCGGGAGGCCACCGGCCTGGCCGTGGTGAGCGATCCCGCGCACGTGCCCGCCGCCGGCTCCGGCGGCATCGTGTACGCCACCACGGGACGCGAGGACCGCGGCGGCATCGTGAGCTTCGACCAGAAGATGGCCGCCCTGCTGGGAGGCAAGGTGACCTCCTCGGCGCTGGGCCTGGTGGCCCAGGTGGGCCTGGTGCTGGGGTTCGTGATCGCGGTGACGACGTTCGTGGCCAGCGTGCAGGAGCGTCGCCGCGAGTTCGGGATCATGGCCAGCATCGGCCTCACCGACGAGGTCCTCTACTTCTTCCTGGCGGAGTCCCTGCTGCTGTTCGTGGCCGCCTACGTGCTCGGCGCGCTGGCCGGCGGCTTGGTGGTGGCCACGGTGGTGCCGTCGTTCTTCTCGCTGGCGACCTGGGCGTCGGCCGTGGGCATGGCGGCCATGTACCTGCCCGCCCTGGGCATCGTGGCCGCACTGATCCCGGTCCACCGGCTGGTCCAGCAGCGGCCCGTGGCCCTGCTGGCGGACGAGGCATGACGGCCGTGAGCCTGGCCCTGGCCTACGGAGTGCGGGCCGCGGCGCGGCGCCGCCGCCTGCTGGTGCTGCCCGCGGTGACCGTGGGCACCGGCGCCTTCCTGCTCGTCCTCGTGCTCGCCCTCATGCCCGCCGTGCGCCGCCAGGGCGCGACCTTCGGCGACGCGGCCGCGGTCGGTCGGGCGGCGGTGGTCGTCGCGCTGGTCGTGCTGCTCGTGGGCGCGCTGGAGGTGGCCATCGCCGCCACCCGCTCGGTCAGCCAGCGGGCGCGCGAGATCGGCGTGCTGTGCAGCTTCGGCGTCCCGCCCCGCTCGGTGCTGGCGGCGCTCATGGTCGAGCCGGTCGCCACCGCCGGCATCGGCGCCCTCGTCGGGGCGGTGCTGGGCGCGGTCGCCGCGCCCCTCGCGGGCGCGGCCGGCCTGGCCGACGCCGGTCCCTCCCCGGTGTCGCTGGCCGGTGGGGTGGCTCTGGCCGTGGTGGTGTCGGTCGTTGCCGCCACCGTGGCCAGTGCCGCCCCGTGTGCCCGGGCCGTGGCCCGCCCGCCCCTCGCCTCCCTGGCCCACTGACCGCCCGCCGGAAGGAGACCCGTGCTCGACGTCACCCCCGCCAACGGCTCGAACCCCGCCACGACCGGCGCGGTCGTGAGCGTCGACGGCGTCTGGAAGCTGTTCGCCATGGGCGACGACGTCGTGCGGGCCCTCATCGACGTGTCCTTCACCGTCGAGCCCGGTGAGTTCGTCTGCCTCATGGGCCCGAGCGGCAGCGGCAAGTCGACCCTGCTCCACCTGCTGGGCGGGCTCGACCGACCCACCCGGGGCGAGGTGTCGATCGCCGGCGAGCCGACCAGCGGGCTGACCGAGAGCCAGTTCTCGGCGCTGCGCCACTCGACCATCGGGTTCATCTTCCAGAGCTACAACCTGATGCCCTTCCTCACCGCGGTGGAGAACGTCGAGCTGCCGCTCATGTTCGAGCCCGTGGACCGGGCGTCGGTGCGCCGCCGAGCGGTCGACCTGCTGGAGCTGGTGGGCCTCGGCCACCGGCTCGACCACCGGCCGTCCCGCCTGTCGGGCGGCGAGCAGCAGCGCACGGCCATCGCCCGGGCGCTCATCGGCTCGCCCCGCGTGATCCTGGCCGACGAGCCCACCGCCAACCTCGACCACCGCACCGGTGACGCCGTGGTCGAGCTGCTGGTGGACCTGTGCCACCGGCTGGGCGTCACCGTCGTGGCCTCCACCCACGACCAGCGCGTCGCCGACCGGGCCAGCCGCGTCCTGCGGATGGCCGACGGCCGCATCGTCGCCACCGAACCGGCCGAGTCCCCGTCCACCCCAACAGAGGAGACCCCATGAGCTCGCCCGCCGAGCCGTCGACCAACGGCCGCCTCGTCTCCGAGGTGGTCCCCGAGCAGGTGCTGCCCAAGGTGCTGGGCACCTTCGACCTCATCGCCGTCTACGTGTTCATCATCTTCTTCGTCTACGGCTCGGCGCTGGTCGCCGGCGGAGGCTGGGCGTCGCTGTCCATGTGGGCGCTCGGCTTCCTGGTGTTCCTGGTGCCGGCGGGCGCCGCGGTCGTCGAGCTGGGCGGGCTGTGGCCCTCCCAGGGCGGCGTCTACGTGTGGGCCCATCACACCATGGGCGAGGTGGCCGCCTTCTTCGGCGGCTTCCTGTCGTGGATCCCGGTGATCCTGGCCGGCACGCTCACGCCCGCCGCCGTCGTCGCCTTCTTCTCGCTGGCCTTCCACTGGGACCTGGGCCTGACTGCCAACATCGTCCTCCAGCTGGTGCTGCTGTGGGCCTGCGTCGGCTTCGCCTTCGGCCGGCTCAAGCTCACCCAGCGGGTCGCCAACGGCGTGTTCGTCTTCTACGCCGTGCTGTGCGTGGCCATCCTGGTGGCCGGGATCGTCGCCGCGGTCAAGGCTGGCGAGTCGGCCGTCCCGTTCCACTCCTCCGACGCGCTGACGCTCGACTTCGGGACCTACGGCTGGCTCTTCGGCCTGATCCTGCTGTACCTGCTGGGCGTGGAGACGCCGTTCAACATGGGCGCCGAGTTCGTCACCCCCACCAGCGCCAAGAAGATGGTGGCCTTTGGTTCCATCGCCCTGGCCGTGGGCTACATCATCGGCACCATCGGGATCCTGCTGGCCACCCCACTCGACGCCATCGACCCCATCACCGGGGTGGCCAAGGTGTTCGACGCCGCCGGCGCCCCGTGGCTGCAGGGCGTGTTCGCGGTCGGCATCGGGATCGTGATGCTCACCGCCTTCGCCATCTACCAGTCGGCCTACTCGCGGCTGATCTTCGTGTCCGGCCTGGAGAAGCACCTGCCCCGGCTGTTCACCCACCTCAACGCCCGCACCCGCAACCCGGTCACCGCGCTGCTGCTCCAGGGCGTCATCTCGTCGGTCGCCATCGTCGTGCTCTACTCGCAGCAGTCGCTGGTGACGATGTTCCTGTCGCTCCAGGGCGCGCTGACGATCCTGTGGTTGGCATCGGGCTACTGCTTCCTGGTGCCGGTGATCGTCGCCCGCTGGAAGTACGCCGACCGCTACGCCGAGGAGAGCTTCTGGCGCATCCCCGGCGGCCGGTGGGTGGCGGTCGCCCTGGCCGGGGTCGGCATCGCCGGCACCACCGCCGGCATCTACTACACGTTCACGCTGCCGTTCAGCGCCGACATCTCCAAGGGCACGTGGATGACCAACGTCGGCGTCATCTGTGCGGTCACGCTGATCGTGGCCGGCGCCGTCTTCCTGCTCGGGCGGCGGTCCGCCGCCTCGGTCTCCGAGGACGAGCGCCTCGCCCACTTGGCCACGCTCGACGCCCTGCCCACCTGATCCGCCCGCTCCCCCACCCGACGCCCATGAGGAGGTCCCCGTGACCCAGGCCCTCGACGCCCCGCTCGCCACCCACCCGACCCCACCGCCCCGCCATCCGCTGGCCCCGCTGACCGCCGCCGAGATCGAGGCCGCATGCGCGGCGACCGCGGCGTCGGGCCGCGTCTCGCCGGGCGTGCGCTTCGTGTACTGCGCCCTGGCCGAGCCGCCCAAGGCGGACGTCCTCGCCTGGGCGGGGACGCCGCTGCCCCGGCTGGTCACGGTGGTCACCTACGACCGGCCGGCCAAGCTCACCCAGTGGGTGACCGTGTCGCTGCACGACGGCGCCGTGGTCGACGTGAGCGATGTGCCGGGCGCCCACGTGCCGATCCTGCTCGAGGAGTGGACGGCCGACGCCGACGCCATCAAGGCCGACCCCCGCTGGCAGGCGGCCATGGCCCGCCGGGGCATCACCGACTACTCGCTCGTGCAGGTCGACCCGTGGCCGGCCAGCAACTTCGGACTGGAGGTCGACGAGGCCGGGCGGCGCATCGGGCGGGGGGTCTCCTACCTGATCGACTACGTGGGCGACAACGCGTACGCCCGGCCCATCGAGAACCTCGTGGCCATCGTCGACCGCGACACCGGCGAAGTGCTCGACGTCGAGGACGGCGACGTCGTGCCGGTCCCCTCGGCCCACGGCCGCTATGACGCTGCGAGCGTGGGGCCCACCCGCAGCCTGGCCCCGCTGGAGATCCACCAGCCGGAGGGGTCGGGCATCACGGCCGAGGACGGACACCTCGCCTGGGGACCGTGGCGGATGCGGGTCACCATGCATCCGATCGAGGGCCTGGTGGTCCACGACGTCCGCTACCAGGACGGCGACCGGCTCCGGCCCGTGCTGTACCGCGGCAGCCTCTCGGAGATGATCGTCCCCTACGGCTCGACCGCGCTCAACCACTGGTGGAAGAACGCGTTCGACGCCGGGGACATCGGCCTCGGCAAGCTGGCCAACTCGCTGAAGCTCGGCTGCGACTGCCTGGGCGAGATCACCTACCTGGACGCGGTCATGTGCGACGAGGACGGCGGGGCGGTCACGATCTCGCAGGCCATCTGCGTCCACGAGGAGGACTACGGGATCCTCTGGAAGCACTACGACATGGCCAGCGACGTGGCGGAGGTGCGGCGCTCACGCCGGCTCGTCGTGTCGTTCATCGCCACCGTCGGCAACTACGAGTACGGCTTCTACTGGTACTTCTACCTCGATGGGTCGCTGGGAGCCGAGGTCAAGCTCACCGGCATCATCCAGACCCAGGCGGTCGAGCCCGGCACCCGGGTCCCGTACGCCAACCCGGTCACCCCCGACCTGGCCGGGCCGCACCACCAGCACCTGTTCAACTTCCGCCTGGACATGTGCGTGGACGGGCCCGCCAACTCGGTCTACGAGGTCGACGCCGTGCCGGTCCCCGTGGGCCCGGACAACCCCTACGGCAACGCCTTCGACTCGCAGTCGACCCTGCTGGCCAGCGAGGGGGCGGCACAGCGCATGGCCGCACCGGAGCGGGCGCGCTACTGGAAGATCGTCAACCGCGGCTCGACCAACGCGGTGGGCGAGCCGGTGGCGTACAAGCTGGTGCCCTTGTCCGTGAGCGCCGCCCTGCTGGCCGACCCGACCGCGGCCATCACGGCTCGGGCCACCTTCGCCACCAGGCACCTGTGGATCACGCCCTTCGCGGCCGAGGAGCGCCGGGCCGCGGGCGACTTCCCCAACCAACACCCCGGCGGCGACGGGCTCCCCCGCTGGACCGCAGCGGACCGCCCGCTGGTGGACGAGGACATCGTGGCCTGGCTGACGCTGGGCACCACCCACTTCGTCCGGCCCGAGGACTGGCCTGTCATGCCGTGTGAGTACGTGGGCTTCATGCTCAAGCCCTACGGCTTCTTCGACCGCAACCCGGGCCTGGACCTGGCGCCGTCGGCCAACGGCCACCACTGCCACCCCTGAGGGCGGGTCAAGCCCGGGCTTCCAGGACGGCCAGGTCGCGGGTCGCGTAGTGGAGGTGCCCGCACTCCTCGTTCATCACCACGCGGATGCAGTGGCCGACCGTGCGGTCCTCCTCGGGATAGCCGGGTGCGGGGGTGCGGGTGCACACGCGGGCCAGTTCGTCGGTGGTCAGGCCGGCGATGATGCCGCGGACCACGGCTTGGCGGTCGGCGCGGACCTCCAGGACCTCGGCGAACGACGGCCGGGCGTCGAGCTCGACGCCGAGGGCGGCGGCGCTCTCGGGTGGGTAGCCGGAGTAGGTGAGGCCGAGGCGGTGGTATGGCGCCGGGTCGTCCAGGACCGTGCGGCTGGCCCAGGCGTCGGTGGCGAATACCAGGTGGCGCAGGGTCTCCACGAACGAATACTCCTCGTCGACCTGCTCCTGCAGGGTGGCCTCGGGTAACCGGCGGGCGCGGTCGACCGTGGCGGACCAGGCCCGCTCGATGGCGTCCCAGGCCCCGCGGTAGTCGCCGGCCGTCCGGGCCTCGCGCACCAGGACACGCTCGGGGTGCTGCCGGTCCAGCTCGCCCTCGACGAAGTCGGTGACGTCGACGTCGTTGACGACCACCGCGCCGATCAGCCCGGAGATGCTGACGTCCACCAGCCACGAGTCGGTGATCTTCATGCCCCGCATGTCGCAGTCGCGGAAGACCGCCCCGCGGAAGTCCTCGCCGGTGAACCGCTTGTCTGCCATGCCGTCCAGTGTCCCCCACCGGCGGCTGCCCCGGTGACGGGGTTGCCCGCGGCGC
>JBKPRS010000438.1:0-15506 GCA_046734695.1 Actinomycetota bacterium
ACCGCGGGCGACGGCGTAGCCGACCAGGGCGATGAGCGCGGCCAGGACCAGGCGGACCACGTCGAGCTCGGCGGAGTCCGGGAACAGCAGGATCCCGACCGTGGCCAGCAGGCCCACCGCGGCCGCCCCGCCCAGCTGGGCGCCGGCCGCGGCCGCGTCCTGGCGGCGGACCGTCCCCGAGGCGACCAGCCGGGACGAGACCCGGAAGGCGAACCAATGGGCCACGGCCAGGCCCAGCTTCGTGCCCCACACGATCTTGAACGTGTCCGCCTCGTCGTCCTCGCCGTGCTCGGCCACCACCGACAGGGCCGCCAGCAGGCAGATCGCGACGTACAGCGCCATGGTGAACGCCTCCTTGCGGAGCTCCACCGCCTCCTCGCCAGCCGTCCCGACGTCGGGCCGCGCCACGCCGCCATGGTGCCATCGCCGGGGCGACACGCGCGCGGGGGCGGCCCGTGACAAGCTCGCTCGATGCGGGCGTGGCGATGGGTGTGGCGCCTGGGCGTGGCCCTGTCGGTCCTGCTGCTCTGGATCGTGGCGCTGCTGGGGACCGACTGGCTCGTCCACGATCTCGGATCGCCCGAGGAGGCGTGTCTCCAGGAGGGCGTGCCGCTGTTCGAGTCGATCGAGGTCGTGCTCGCCCGGACGAGCGCGAGGCCGCCGCTTGTCCGCTGCACGCTGATCGATCGGCACATCCAGACCGAACAGCGGAGTCTCTGGGGCTGGAGCGATCTGACGGCGCTCGCCCTGGTCGACATCGCCGCCGTGGCCCTGCCCCTGGTCGTGTGGCGCCGCCGGCGGCGGGGAGGCATCGACCCGGTGCCGCAGCCGGGGGAGTAGAAACAGGCCGACCCAACGGTCTGCGTCCCATGAACTACGGCTGGTTTTGGCTCTCCGGGGTCGGCCTCGTCATCACGGTGTGCTCCATAGGCGCAGCCCGGCGGCCCGACATCCCGCCCTGGGAGGCGCGGGTGTTCCGCGCCGTCAACGGGCTGCCCGGCTGGCTGTACTGGATCCTGTGGCTGCCGATGCAGCTCGGCAACCTGGTGGTCGGGACGGTGCTGGGCCTGGTGGCGGCGCGGCGGACGCATGAGTGGGCCGTGGCCATCGGCGTGATCCTGGCCATGGTGCTCAAGCTCGTGACCGAGCGGGTCGTCCGGCACGAGATGAAGGACTTCCTGGCCGTCCGGGAGCGGCCGGGCACCAGCGAGCCGGGCGCCATCCTGCGCGGCTCCGACGTGCCGTCGAGCGGGCCGAGCTTCCCGTCCGGCCACGTGATCCTGGTGGCGGCCCTGGCGACCGTCGTGGCCCCGACGCTGTCCGGCGTGGTGGTGGGCGGGCCGTTCCTGCTCATCCTCCTGGTCATGGTGGGCCGGGTCTACGTGGGCGCCCACAACCCGCTCGACGTGACCGCCGGCCTGGGGACCGGGCTGCTGCTCGGCGGGGTCATCGCCGCGTTCGTGGGCTGAAGGTCACTCCCGGCGGGTGATCACGGGAACACCGCCAGGGTGTCCGATCGCGCGGTGACTGAGACGGTGGACGAAGGCCGCGCGGGCGTCCTCGGCGTGCGCCAGGCCGCGTTCATCGGCGTCGGCGCCATGGTCGGGGCGGGGATCTTCGCCCTGCTCGGGGCGGCCGGCGAGGTGGCGGGCGCCGCGGTGTGGGTGTCGTTCCTCCTGGCGGGGGGCGTCGCCGGGCTGCAGGGCTACTCGTTCGCCAAGTTCGGGGCCCGCTACCCGTCCGGTGCGGGCCTGCTGGAGTACGTCCGTCGGGCCTACGGTGACGGCCACGTCACCGGGGTGATCGCCTGGCTGCTGCTGGGAGCCAACGCCATCATCACCGGGATGGTGGCGGTGTCGTTCGGCAGCTACGCCGCCAGTGCGTTCGCCGGCGGCAACGAGGACTGGGTCAAGCCGTTCGCGGTGCTGGTCGTGCTGGTCATGACCGGGCTCAACGTCCTCGGCTCCCAGGTCGTGGCCCGGGCGCAGACCGTCGTCGTGATCGTCGTGATCGGCATCCTGTCGATCTTCGCCGTGACGACGCTGGCCAACATCGACTGGGACCTGTTGGCGGTGTCCGAGTACCCGTCGCTGGCCGACATCGTGTCGAGCATCGCGCTGACGTTCTTCGCCTTCCTGGGCTTCGGCGTCATCACGTTCACGGCCAAGGACCTGAGGAACCCGGCCCGCGAGCTGCCCCGGGCCGTGTACCTGGCGTTGGGGATCGCCACGGTGATCTACGTGGCGGTGGCGCTGGGCGTGTTCGGCACGCTCACGGTGAACGAGGTGATCGCCTCGGGCGGCACCGCGCTGGCCGTGGCCGCGGAGCCGACGCTCGGCCGCGCCGGCTACTGGATGATGACGGTGACCGCCCTGTTCGCCACCTCGGGCGCCACCAACGCCGGCCTCTATCCGGCGGCCGGGCTGTGCGAGGAGCTGGCGTCGGCCGGCCAGTTCCCGCCCACCCTGGGGCGCCGGTTCGCGGACCGGGTGCCAGCGGGCCTGCTGGTCACCGCCATCGCGTCGATCGTGCTGGCCGTCGGCTTCGACCTCAACGCCATCGCCTCGATCGGCAGCGCGGTCGCCCTCATCGTCTTCTCGATGGTGACCGCCGGCCACATCCGGGTCCGCGCCGAGACCGGCGCCAACCTGGCCGTGCTGGTGCTGGGGGTGGCGACCGCGGTGATCGTCCTGGTGGCCTTCGCGGTGACCACCCTGGTCGACGAGCCGGCCACCGCGGTGGCCCTGGTCGTGATCCTTCTCCTCAGCGTGGTGCTGGACCTGATATGGAAGCGGGCCCGCGACCGGACGGACACCTCGGTCGCCCCCGCCGCCTAGCGGCTGGGGCGGACCGCGTCAGTCGACGCTCGTCCCGGTCGTCTCCTGGGTCTCGGGCCCGTCCGGCTCGGTCGTGGTCGTGCGGTCGTCGTCGGCCGTGGTGGTGGTCTCCGCCGGTGCGGTCAGATCGGCCAGTGCCTGGCGGGCGGCGGCCAGGGTGGCCGCGTCGACCACGCCGGTGGCGGGGACGCCGAGGTCGGCCTGGAAGGACTGCAGCGCGGTGGTCAGCGCGTCGGTCCACTGGCCGTCGATCGGTCCGGTCCAGTACCCGGCTGCGGTGAGGATCGACTGCAGGGCCGCGGTGTGGGCGATGGCCAGGTTCGCGGCCTCGCCGCCGGCCGCCTCCACGGCGGCCTGCAGGGCGGTGGCCGTGGCCCGGTCGACCAGGCCGGTCACGGGCAGGCCGTTGTCGGACTGGAGGGCCTCGACCGCGGCGACCGTCGCCGGGCCGTAGATCCCGTCGACCTCGCCGTCGAGGTAGCCGGCGGTCTTCAGCGACGTCTGCAGTGCGGTGGTGTAGGTCACGACCGCGTCGACGGCCTGCGCCGCCTGCTCGTCGCTCAGGCAGCCGGCGTCGGCGAACAGGCGCAGCGACGCGACCTGCAGGGCGAACGCGGCCGAGTTGACCTTCTCGGTCGCTTCGGTCAGCGGCGTGGCCGGCGTGACGCCCTCGAACGCCGCGGTCAGGTCCTCCTCCGCCTGCTCGACCCGGTCGACGGTGGCGGGCGGCACGAGGGTCGTGGTGGTGGTCGTCTCGGCCGGCGGGGCACTGGTGCCCGACTGGGCCTCGTCCAGCGCGGCCTGGGCGTCGGCCAGGTCCGCCTCCGCCGTCGCCAGCCGGTCGCGGGCGTCGACCACGGCATCGGCGCTCGACTTGGCGGCCTCCTGGGGCCGCTCCAGGTCGGAGCCCGCGGTGGTGACGTCGCCCACGGTCACCGCGGCGTCGCTGAAGGCGCTCCCGTAGCGGTCGACCGCATCGATGTAGTCGCGGGCGTCGTCGCAGAACTGCCCGTGGGCGTCCTCGAGCGCCGACTGGGCGTCGCTCAGCTCGGCCTGGGCATCGTCGACCCGGCGCTGGGCCACCGCGACCGGGTCGACGGCCTCGTCGTCGTCGTCCCCGCCACAGGCGGCCAGGAGCAGCAACGGGACCGCGGCCGTAGCCGCGGCCCACAGGAGTCGGCGCATGCTGTGTCCCCCCGATCGTGCGGTCAGGCGGCGGCGTCCGCCGCCCGACCGCACTCGGTCAAGAAGCCAGGGCCTTGGCCTTGAGCTGCTCGAACTCGGCGTCGGAGATGACGCCCTTCTCACGCAGGTCGGCAAGGCGGGCCAGCTCGTCGGCGGTGCTGCCGCCGCTGCCGGCGACCGACTGCACGTACGAGCGCATCGCCTGGTCCTGGGCCTGGGCTGCGGCCACCGCGTGCTCGTGCATCTTGCCACCCCGGGCGATCAAGTAGACGAACACGCCGAGGTAGGGCAGGAAGATGATGAAGATGCACCAGATTGCCTTGGCCCATCCGGAGAGGTCATGGCTGCGGAAGATGTCGCCGAAGACGACGATCAGCAGCCAGATCCAGATGAAGAACAGGAAGAACCAGAGAAACGACCAGAACACTTGTCCCGTGCCGAACTCTGCCAACAGCATGTCGCTACCTCCCAGTCAGAGCGGTCCGCACGTGCGGAGCCCATGGTCGAACGATGACCGTCGCCAGGGTGGGCAGGCGCCACCCGCGGAAGGGTGGAACTCCTACATCCCGAGGAGCTTGGCCCTGGCGGCGACGATGTCCCGCATGGCGCGCGCGATCCCGCCGTTGGATGTCTCTGCCCACCCTGACCACCCGCGATGGGGTGGGGCCGCGCTACTCCCCTCCGGTCCACGATGCCTGCAGCGACCGGTTGCAGGAGGAGGGCACGGCGACACGTGAGCGACGCACCCGAGCCCCCCGGGCGGTCCCCCGAGCTGGCGACGGACCTGGTCGAGTACTTCGTCGTCGTGCTGCCCGACCGCGCCGCGCTGGGCGGCGTCGTGCCGGCCGTGACCGAGATGGTGCGCTCGCGGCGGATCCGGGTCCTCGACCTGGTGGTGCTGGCCCGGGGCGCCGACGGGGCGCTCGACGTGGTGGAGGTGGGCGAGGCCGGCGACCTGGCCGCGCTGCAGGAGCTGGAGGGGGACACCGGCCTGCTGAGCGAGAACGACCTCCGGCTGGCGGCCAGCGCGGTGCGCCAGGGCGAGGTGGGCCTGGTGCTGGTGGCCGAGGACCGCTGGGCCGAGCAGCTCTCGCTCGCGGCCCGAGGGGTCGGCGGCCGGATCGTGGCCGGCGAGCGCATCCCCGCGCCCCGGGTGGAGGCCGCGGTCGCCGACGCGCCCGACCCCGACCCGCCCGCGAGCAACTCATGGAGCGACCCAGGAGGGTGACGATGCGCCGCAGTAACACGCCCCGCAGCCAGCAGCCCGACCTCCTGGTCCGGCCGCCCCTGCGGGCGGACGGGCCCGAGCGGGGCTGGGCCACGACGATCGACCCGGTGGCGGCGATGGTCGAGCTGGCCGACCTGTTCGCCCGGGGCCTCATCACCCGGGAGGAGCTGGCCCGCCAGGCGGCCAAGGTGGCCGGGGCGGACGCTCCCGCTGCGGCTAGCGGGACGGGACCGCTGTCATCCGGCGGGCAATGTCCGCCGCCTCGGCACGGGAGCCGACGCCGAGCTTGCGGTAGATCGTCTTCAGGTGGAACTTGAGGGTGTTGGGCGACACGTAGAGCTCGGCCGCGATCTCCCGCACCGTGAGCCGGCCGGCCAGGAGGCGCAGCACGTCGCGCTCCCGCCCGGTGAGTGAGGCCACGGGGTCGTCGTCGGCCACCACCGCCCGCCCGGCGGGCACTGCGGCGCGCCGCAGCCGGTCCATCCACTGGGCCGGGGCCCGGTAACCGGCGCGCTCGGCCAGGACCACGATCTCGGCGCCCTCGCACGCCACCGTCTGCAACAGCCCCAGGGACGAGGCCCGCTCCACGGCCTCGGCCACCAGGCGCAGGGCATGGTCCCGATCGCTGGTCGCCCGGGCCCGCAGCAGCGCCAGCACCACCAGGTGGCGGCCGCAGCGGGGGGCGGCCCGGTCCAGGGCTGCGTCCGCCCCGGCGGGGTCCCCGGCGGCGAGCTCGACCCGGGCGGCGCTCACCGGGGCCCAGAAGGCGTCGTCGATCCGCTTGCACCAGTCCCGGGCCGCCGCGAGAGCCCCTTCGGCCAGGGCGACGAGCGTGCCCGCCCGGGCCAGGACGCTGTACCCGTCGGGCCCGAGCGACTCGGCCTCGACCAGGGCCTCGGCCCGGTCCAGCTCCCGCCGCGCGGCGGCGAGATCCCCCGCGTCGAGATGGGCCTGGACCAGCTCGGCGGCCGCCAGCACCTGGCAGAACAGCATCACGCCCGCGGGCGCGCCGGCCAGGGCCTCCAGCTCGCCCAGCGCCCGTGAGCGCTCCCCCATCTCGCGGTGGGCCAGGGCCTCGGCCACCGCGAGCTCGAAGCGCAGCATCGTCATGTTGGTGACGGCCACTGCGCCCCGGACCGCGGCCGCGACCCGCAGCGCGTCCACCGGCCGCCCGGCGAGCGCCTCGCCCAGCGCGCGGGTGCCCTCGAACGTCAGGCGCCGCTCGGGGTCGCGGGACAGGGCCAGCTCGCCCTGGCGCACGTCGTCCGCCGCCTCGTCCCACGCCTCGCTCAGCGCCACCTCGCGGGCCACCATGTTCCAGCCGAAGCGGCCGAGCGGGTCCTGCCACCAGGCCGGTCCCATGGTGGTGAGCGCCTGGCGGGCCAGCGTGCCGCCGTCGATCCAGCGACCGTCGACCGTGGCGGCGAAGGACTGGAGCATGGTCACCCGGGGCCGGATGGCCGGGGCGGTGCCCGGCTGATCGGCCCACCACGTGAGCTTGTCCACCAGCTCGCGGAAGCGATGGCGGTCCACCAGCAGGTGGCACCACGCGTACTCGAGCATGGCCTGGAGGTCCGAGCCGGCCACCTCGGGCGGGATGGCCCCGATGATGCGGACCACATCGGCCTCGCGGCCCTCGTCGTAGAGCTCGGCGTGGGACGCGGCCAGCAGCCGGAGGGCGTCGCGGGGCCGGCCCGCGGCCTGCCAGTGGTCGAGGGCGGGGACGGTTTCGCCCGCGTGTTCGTACCAACGGGCGGCGCGGGCGTGGCGCTCGACCAGGCGGTCGGGCGCCTGGACCGTGGCGTCGGCCACCAGCGCGGCGCGCACCCGCGCGTGGATCTCGAACCACCCCACCGCAGGGAGGCGGGTGACGAGCAGGCCGCGGGCCTCGGCCCGCCGGAGGAGCTCGCCGGCGTCGGAGCGCCCCGTGAGGGCCCGGGCCAGGTCGGGGCTGACCCGGTCGACCACCGCCATGTCCGCCAGGGCGCCGACCAGGTCGGGATCCTCCGCCGCCAGGACCTCGCGGAGCACGTAGTCCCGGACCAGGCAGTCGTCGTCGCCCCGGTCCGGGGCCGCGCCCCCGAGGCCGGCGGCCTGGGCCGAGCGGGCCGCGAGCGCCGCCAGCCGCAGGCTGGCCGCCCACCCCCCGGCGCGGCCCACGGCCGCGTGGACCTGGCCGTCGTCCAGCGACGGGGCCAGGCGGGACAGCAGGTCGGTGGCCTCGTCGTCGGTGAAGCGCAGCTCGGGGAAACGGATCTCACACACCTGGCCGCGGGCGCGCAGCCGATCGAGCGGCAGCACCAGGTCCCGGCGCGAGCCGATGACGGCCCGCAGCCACGGCGGCAGGCGCGGCAGGAACATCGCCAGCGTGTCCGCCGCCAGCGGATCGTCGTCGACGAGGTGGATGTCGTCGATGACCAGCACTGAGGGTGCGCCCGCCGCCTCGTCGAGCCCGTCGAGCAGCGCCCCGACCGCCTCGCCGACGGTGCCGGCGCCTGCGAGCGCGGCCAGCGCCCGCGAGCCGCACCCGGGCGCGAGTGTGTCGAGGGCGGCGATCACGCTCCGCCAGAGGTGGGCGGCGTCCCGGTAGCGCTCGTCGAGCGTGAGCCAGGCCACGGGCTGCGGGCACTCGGCTGCCCACCCCGCGAGCAGGGAGGACTTGCCGGTTCCCGCGGGCGCCACCACCAGGGTCAACGGCGCGGCCGACGTCTCCAGCAGCAGGTCGAGCAGCCGCCCGCGCCGCAGGTAGTGCGGGGCCGCGCCGGGTGGGCGCAGCGTCGATCGGACATGCGGAAGCGCTGCGGACCCGGGGGAGACGACCGGCGGGAGGCCCACGGCGCCAACCCTTGCCCCCGCGTACCGACGCCGTCGTCACCCATATGGGGTGAGGGACGCCGCCTTCCGGCCGTGCCAGGGTTTGGCCGGCCCACCCCGGGCCTGGTCAGAGTGGAGTGCCATGAGCGACAAGATGAAGCGCAAGGAGTACGAGGCGGAGCTGCGGCGACTGCACGCCGAGCTCGTCGCCATGCAGGAGTGGGTCAAGGCCACGGGTGCCAAGGTCTGCGTGGTGTTCGAGGGCCGGGACAGCGCGGGCAAGGGCGGCACCATCAAGGCCATCACCGACAAGGTCAGCCCCCGTGTCTTCCGCATCGTCGCGCTGCCGTCCCCCACCGAGCGCGAGAAGTCGCAGATGTACATCCAGCGCTACGTCGGTCACTTCCCGGCCGCCGGCGAGGTCGTGATCTTCGACCGCAGCTGGTACAACCGCGCCGGCGTCGAGCGGGTCATGGGCTTCTGCACGGACGAGCAGGCCAAGCGATTCCTCGAACAGGTCCCCGATGTCGAGAAGGCCATGGTCGACTCAGGCATCATCCTGCTCAAGTACTGGCTGGAGGTCGGCGAGGACGAGCAGACCAAGCGCCTCCAGAGCCGCATCGACGATCCCCGTAAGATATGGAAGCTGTCGGACATGGACCTGAAGTCGTACCGCCACTGGTACGACTACGCCCGCTGCCGGGACGAGATGTTCGACGCGACCGACAGGGTCTGGGCGCCCTGGTACGTGGTCCACACCGACGACAAGCGCCGGGGCCGGCTCAACCTCATCACCCACCTGCTGAGCCAGGTCCCCTACGAGCCGATCAAGCGCCCCAAGGTGAAGCTGCCCAACCGCGACAAGCCCGGCGACTACGTCGAGGGCGAGCTCGGCGGGCAGCACATCCCCACGCCGTTCTGAGAACGTGCGCGGGCGTGGCAGGCTCGGCCCGTGCCCGAGCCTGAGCGCCTCGCCACGGAGCGGCTCGCCGAGCTGGTGAGCGCGGCCGCGTACGGCACCGTCCTGGTGCTGGCGGCCCTCAGCGTCATCTCGGTGTCCGACGTCGCCTTGGGCCACGGCTCCGAGCTGGTGGCGGGCGTGGGGATGGCGACGTTCCTGGCCCACCTGTTCGCCGAGCTGCTGGGCGACCACGTGCGCCGCGACGAGCCGCTGAGCGCGGCCGAGACCACCCGGGCCCTCGTCGACGGCAGCCCGATCCTGCTGGCGTCCGTGCTGCCCGCCATCGTGCTCGGGCTCGGGCGCCTCGACGTGGTGAGCGGCGACACGGCCCGGGTGCTGGCCATGGCGGTCGCCGTCGTCCAGCTGGTGGGGATCGGCGCCTACGTGGGGCGGGTGGCACCGGGCCGGTCGGTGGCGCGCTGGGCGTTCACCGCGGTAACCGCGGTGGCCGGGCTGGCCGTCGTGGTCCTGAGCGTGCTGCTCGGGCACTGACCCCGCAGCCCACCCGGGGCTCAGCCGCCCAGCACCATCTCCCCGGCCTCGGACGGCTCGGGGTCCGGCTGGCCCATCATCCGGAAGGAGTTCGCCAGGCCCAGGAGGGCGGCCAGGATCGGGATGCCCAGCGCCACCTGCAGCGCCAGCGGGCGGGCGTCGGTGTTGATCCGGATGATCTCGTCCTCGATGTCCTGCGGCTGGCCCTCCAGCTGCTGGTCCAGCGCAGTGTTGCTCATCACCTCGGCGTCCTCGTCCAGGGCGTCGGCCACCTGCTGCTGCTCGTCGGGGGGCAGCACGTCGCTGGCCTCGGCCATCCTGGTGAAGGCGATCGACAGCGTGGCCAGCATGATGGCGCCCGCGAAGGCCAGGCCGAAGGACAGCCCGAACGACCCGGCCGCGGAGTTGACCCCGGCCGCCTCGCTGACCCGCTCCTCGGAGATGGGGGAGAGCGTGTAGTTGTTGAGCTGGGACACCAGCAGGCCGAGCCCCGAGCCCACCACGATCAGGGGCACCACCAGCCACCAGCCGCTCGTGGCCCGGGGCACGACCGGGAGCAGTGCGAACAACCCGAGGCTGACCAGGGCGAAGCCGGCCCGGATGATGGCCGCAGGGCGCCGCCGGCCCGCACGGCGCCCGGCCAGCAGGGCGACGCCGAACATGCTGAGCGAGAGCGGGGCGATCGACAGGCCCGCCTCCATCGCGTTGTACTCCAGCACCATCTGCAGGAAGATCGGCAGCGCGATCATCGTCCCGCCCAGGGCGATCTGCTGGAGCATCTGGCCGGTGACTCCGTAGCGGAACAGCACCGAGCGGAACAGGTCGGGGTCCAGCAGTGCCGGCTTGCCGTCGCGCTTGCGGCGCAGCAGCCACCACACCAGGCTGCCGAGCGCCACGGCCCCGGCTGCCATGAGCGCTCCGACCGCCTCGCCGCCCTCCTGCCACACCAGGATGCCGAGCACGACGCCGCCCATGCCCACGACCGACAGGATCGAGCCCACCACGTCGACGCCCCGCGGGCCGGTGTAGGCCACGTCGCGGACCCGCCCGATGCCCGACAGCACGACGGCGATGATGACGGCCTCGCCCAGGAACGCGAGCCGCCACGACGTGAAGGTGGTGATGAACCCGCCGATCAGCGGGCCCACCGCGGCGGCGATGGCGGCCGACGCCCCCACCAGGGCGTACACCTTCTTCTGGGCGGTGCCCTCGAAGTTGCCGTGGATCAGGGACTGCATGGACGGCAGCAGCAGCGAGGCGCCGAGGCCGCCGATCACCGCCCAGAAGATGATGATGGCGGTCAAGCCCTGGGCCACGGTCATGGCCAGCGCGCCCACCGCGTAGCCGAGGAGCCCGAGCACGTAGGCCCGCTTGCGGCCGATGAGGTCACCGACCTTGCCGCCGATGAGGATGAACGCCGCCGAGACCAGCGCCTCGAGGGCGATGGCGGACTGGACGCCGCTCACGGTGGTGCCGATGTCCTCGACCACCGCCGAGATGGACACGTTCATGAGCGACGTGTCCACGACCAGCACGAACATGGCCATGGCCAGGAGCAGGGCCAGCCTCTGGTCGCTGGCCTCCTCTGCGGCGAGTGCGGGTGCGGTCATACCTCGGGGGCGAAGTGGCGGACCAGGAACTTGCCCAGCTCCGCCAGCGCCACATACGCGATCACGGCGATCAGGCACACCCGCCACTGCGGCCCCGACAGGTCCACGGTGTCGAAGACGCGCTCGACGCCGTCGATGGCCGTGACCAGGAACGTGAGCAGGATGGCCGCTCCCACCAGCAGGTTGAAGCGGCCGTTGGCGATGGTGTCGCGGGTGAAGGCCGTGCGCAGGGGGTCGCGCCACTCGATCGAGGCGGCGACGTGGAGCAGGGCGGTGGTGACCAGGCCCATGGTGGTGGCCACGAGCAGGCCGTAGCGGTCCTCGCCGTAGGCCACGACCGACACGACGCCGATGGCGATGAGCAGGCCGGCGAACCCGAGCCGGACACCGAGGTTCCGGGGGATCACGGGCTCGTCGGGCGGGCGCGGCTTGCGCTGCATCAGGCCGGGGGTGGCGGCGTCGAAGCCGAGGCCGAACGCCAGCAGCACGTCGATGGCGAAGTTGATGTAGAGGATCTGCAGCGGCGTCAGCGGGATGCCGTTGGCGACGTCGAAGATCCCGGCCCCCACGAAGGTCAGGATGAAGCCGGCCAGCATGATCATCTGGACCCGGATGTACTTCATCATGTTGTCGTAGAGGCTCCGGCCCCCCTCGACCGCGGCCACGATGGTGGCGAAGTTGTCGTCGGTCAGGATCATCTCGGCGGCGTCCTTGGTGACCTCGGTGCCGGTGATGCCCATGGCCACGCCGATGTCGGCCCGGGCCAGCGCGGGCGCGTCGTTCACCCCGTCGCCGGTCATGGCGACGATGTTGCCCTGGCCCTTGAGGATGCTGACCAGTCGCACCTTGTCCTCGGGCGCCACCCGGGCCACGACGCCGATCCCGTCGACCTGCGCGTTCAGCTCGTCGTCGGGCAGGGCGGCGAACTCGGCGCCGGTCATGGCCCGGCCCTCGATGCCCAGCTGGCCGGCGATGGCGGCCGCGGTGGTGGCGTGGTCGCCGGTGATCATGCGGACCCGGATCCCGGCGTCCTTGCACAGCGCGATCGCGTCCTTCGCCTCCTTGCGGGGCGGGTCGACGATGCCGACCAGCGCCAGGAGCTCCAGCTCGGCCACCAGCGCCAGCAGGTCGCCGCCGGGGTCGAAGGTGGCAGGGTCGAAGTCGCGCCGGGCCACGGCCAGGACCCGCAGGCCCTCGGCGGCCATGCGGTCGTTCTCGGCCAGCACCCGGGCCGAGCCCTCGTCCGCCATCTCCTCGGTGGCGCCGTGCACGCTCAGGTAGCGGGTCGAGCGGGCCAGCAGCACGTCGGGGGCGCCCTTGACGAAGCAGCGCACCACTCGCTGGCCATCGCGGCCGTCCATCTCGTGGAACGTGGCCATCAGCTTGTACTCGGCGTCGAACGGCACCTCGGCGACGCGCGGGAAGGTGCGCCGGGTCTCCTCCACGTCGAGCCCGCTCTTGGCCGCCAGCACCACGAGCGCCCCTTCGGTGGGATCGCCGATGCAGGCGCCGTCGCGGATGACCGCGTCGTTGGCCAGCGCCATGGGCAGCGTGAACGGCTCGAACTCGCAGTCCGTGTCACCCGCCACCCGCAGGATCCGGCCGGTGGTGGCGTAGCCCTCGCCGTCGACGCTGTAGCGCCGGCCGGCGATGACCAGCTGGCGGGCGGTCATCTGGTTGAGCGTGAGCGTGCCGGTCTTGTCCGAGCAGATCGCCGACGTGGAGCCGAGGGTCTCGACGGACCGCAGCCGCTTGACGATCGCGCCCTTGGCCGCCAGGGCCCGGGTGCCGACCGACAGCAGCATGGTGACCACCGCGGGCAGGCCGGTGGGGATGGCGGCGATGGCCAGGGTGATGCCGACGAAGAACAGCTCGTCGAAGGTCTGGCCCCGGATCAGGCCCAGCACCACGATCAGCACCAGGGCCGCGGCGGCCATGATCGTGATGATCACCGTGATCTGGTCGAGCTGCTTGGTGAGCGGCGTCTTCTCCTGCTCGACCCCGCTCAGCATCCCCGAGATGTGGCCGACCTCGCTGTCCATGCCGGTGGCCGTGACCACCATCTCGCCCCGGCCCCGGGTGACCTGGGAGTTCATGTAAGCCATGTCGATCCGGTCGCCGAGGGCGACGTCGCTGCCGGGGACCGGATCGATGCGTTTGGACACCGGCGTGCTCTCGCCGGTGAGCCCCGCCTCCTCGATCTCCAGCGTGGCCGCCACCAGGACGCGCCCGTCGGCCGGCACCTTGTCGCCGGCCTCGAAGGTCACGATGTCGCCCGGCACCAGCTCCTCGGCCGGGACCTCGAACATCTCGCCGTCGCGGCGGACCCGGGCGGTGATGATCAGCATCTGGCGCAGCGACTCGACGCTCGCCGCGGCCTTGCCCTCCTGGTTGAGCCCCATGAGCGCGTTGAGCACCGTGAGTCCCAGGACGACCAGCGCGGTCTTGAAGTCCTGGAGCGCCACGATGCTGACGACGGCCGCACCCACCAGCACCAGCTGCATCAGGTCGCGGTACTGGCGGAGGAAGGCGTGCCAGCCCGGCTCCTTGGCCTCCTCGGCCAGCTTGTTGGGCCCGTACCGCGCCCGGCGCTCGGTGACCTCGGCCGAGCTGAGCCCGATGTCGGGGTCCACGCCCAACCGGCGGCAGGCCTCGTCGCCGGGCAGGCCGTACCACTCCGGGCCCTGCTCCTCGCCGGGCCGGATCGGGGTCACCGTCGCCGTCATCGGTCGCTCCTCCCGGGCTTCAGGCCGGGGCCGGGGTGCTCGGGCCTGTGGGCCGGATCCCGGACCGCTTGCCGCCGTGGGCCGCCAGCCCGTAGATGACGAGGATGGCCAGGCTCACGCTGAGGATGGTCCACGTGGGCTTGTAGTAGATCCAGGGCAGGAAGGTTACGGCCGCGAAGGCGGCGGCGAAGATCCCGACCCCGCGGGCGATCTCCGACCCGGTGACGACGGCCAGGCCCACGACGATGAGCACGATGCCCACGATCAGCCACACCCAGCCCCACGACTGCAGGTCGTGCTCGAAGATGAACGTCTGGACGTCCTGGGACAGCTCGTCGTCGTACTTGAAGGCCCAGAGGGCGTCGAAGATCTTGAAGATGCCGCTGACCACGAGCAGGGTCGCGGAGAACGTCAGCCACCCGGTCCGCGGCGGTCCGGCGGTGGGCACGCCCTCGTAGTAGTTGTCCACGCTTCCTCCTCCGTCCCGCGCGCTGTGACAGCGACAGCGCGGGCACCCCGACGGTCGCGCCCCGGCGGGTGGGTGGACGCCACCCGCGCGCGGGTGGCGTCGCTGTCCCCGAGCCTGAACGGCCGGTCGCGAGGCCGTGGCCCTGTCGTGAACAGGACATGGCGGTGAGCTGACGCCGCGGGCCACGTTGCGTAACCACCCCGGGCCGGGTAGGCCCCGCCCACCCGGACGCGCCGGAGGCTGAGCATGACCGGGGGGAGTTGTCGCCCCCCGTCGAGCCACGAGGAGCCCGCGCGATGTTCAGCCTTCGCAATCGCAGCTTCCTGAAGGAGATCGACTACTCGCCCCGGGAGCTGCGCTTCCTCCTGCAGCTGTCCGAGGCGCTCAAGACCGCCAAGTACGCGGGCACCGAGGCCCGCCGGCTCGCGGGCAAGGAGATCGCGCTGATCTTCGAGAAGACCTCGACCCGCACCCGGTCGGCGTTCGAGGTCGCGGCGTTCGACCAGGGCGCCCACGTCACCTACCTCGACCCGTCGGGCTCGCAGTTGGGCCACAAGGAGTCGGTGGCCGACACGGCCCGGGTGCTCGGCCGGATGTACGACGCCATCGAGTTCCGGGGCAACAAGCAGAGCGACGTCGAGACCCTGGCCGAGTACGCGGGCGTCCCCGTCTACAACGGCCTCACCGACGAGTGGCACCCCACCCAGATGCTCGCCGACTTCCTCACGATGCACGAGGCCAGCGGCAAGCCCTACGACGCACTGACCTACGCCTTCGTCGGCGACTGCCGGTTCAACATGGGCCGCTCGCTGCTGGTCATGGGAGCGCTGTGCGGGGCGGACGTGCGCCTGGCCGGTCCCGCGTCGCTTGCGCCGCCCGCGGATGTCGTGGCCATCGCCCAGGACATCGCCGGCAGCACAGGGGCGCAGATCACGATCACCGAGGACGCGGCCCAGGCGGTGTCGGGCGTCGACTTCGTCCACACCGACGTTTGGGTGTCGATGGGCGAGTCCAAGGACGTGTGGACCGAGCGGGTCAGCCTCCTCACCCCGTACCAGGTCAACTCGGCCCTACTGGAGAAGTCCGGCAACCCGAAGGTCAAGTTCATGCACTGCCTGCCCGCCTTCCACGACCCCAACACGGTCGTGGGCAAGGAGATGATGGAGCACACGGGCATGACCGAC
>JBKPRS010000439.1:0-4210 GCA_046734695.1 Actinomycetota bacterium
GGACGTCTGGCGCCGCCGCCAGGACGCAGGCCTGGAACTGGTGCTGCGGGAGCCATCGCCGACGGTGATGTACACCCTGCAGGTAGCTGGCTTGGCCGATCTGCTCCCCATCGACACCACCAACCGCTCCACTCTCTGACGTTCTGCCTCCGGCTGCGCTACGGCGGACCGAAGGTTGGACCATCGCGGGGCGCGGTAGACGATTCGCAGCAGCGTGCAGGGACCGTCGAACGAACTTCATCACGCCGCCAGGGTCGTTACGTGGTTCATGGCCGGCGTTGACGCGCTGGGGCTTCCGTGGGACAACGCAGTGGCCGGCCCCGTTGTGGCCGCGGTCATGGGAGGCGTCGGATGACCGAGCCGGGGATCGATCCCGACAAGCGGGCCGACTGCTGGTGTTGCGGGAACGAGCACGCGACCGAGGACCTCGTGCGCCTGGGCTGCCATGACGAGATTTGCCTGTGCGAGGGCTGCATCGGGTGGCTGGCCGATCGGCGGACGGGCGCGGTGCGCCGGACGATCCCGATCCTGGCCACCGGGGATGTGTCTCGGGCCGTGGCGCACTATGCCGCGCTGGGGTTCGAGACCGAGCACTGGGAGGGCGGCGGCTACGGGTTCGTCATGCGTGACGGGGTGGAGTTGTTGCACCTGGGTGAACGGGAGGGCTTCGACCCGGCCACCAACACGGTCAGCTGCTACCTGCACGTCCGGGACGCGGACGCCCTGTACGCCGAGTGGGCGGCGGCGGGGGTGGACGGCGAGTTGGTCGCCCCGTTCGACACCGACTACGGCCTGCGGGAGGGCTCGCACACCGACCCGGATGGCAACGTCGTGCGCTTCGGGTCACCCATCACCACTGCCCCGGGTGGGGACGGCGACGTCCTGGTGCCCGCAGATGATCCGTTGGCGATGGCCGCGACCACGGCGACACAGGCGGGCGACGTCGACGGGCTGCGCCAGATCCTCGCTGATCACCCCGAACTGGCCACCGCGCAGATCGGGAGCCCTGACCAATCCCGCACGTTGCTGCACGCCGCCACCGACTGGCCAGGACACTTCCCCAACGTCGGCCAGACGATCGGACTGCTGGTCGACCGGGGCGCCGACGTGAATGCCCGCTTCGTCGGCTCCCACGCTGAGACTCCACTGCACTGGGCGGCGAGCAGTGACGACCTCGAGGCGGCCACCGCACTGCTCGACGCCGGGGCGGACATCGAGGCCCCCGGCGCGGTCCTCGGCGGCGGACCCCCGTTGGCCAATGCCGTGGGCTTCGGGCAGTGGCAGGTCGCTCGCCTACTGGTCGACCGCGGTGCCGCTACCCGCCTCAAGGACGCCGCCGCGCTCGGACTCCTGGACCGCCTCGACGGCCAGCTCACCGCCGACGAGCCACCGAGCTCGGACGAGATCACCGGCGCCCTCTGGTCGGCCTGCCACGCCGGCCAACGAGCAGCCGCCGAACACCTCCTGGCCCAGGGCGCCGATCTGAACTGGCTCGGCTGGGACGGCCTCACCCCGCTCGACGTGGCCGCCCAGGAAGGCCACGACGAACTCGCCGAGTTCCTCGAGGCCCGCGGTGCCAAGCGAGCCGGCGACCTATCCGGCTAGCGAGCTGACCGTTCGGGAAGGTGCTCGCAGCAACAGCTGGGATAGCGCTCACAGGGTCGGACGACGATCCCTCGGTCGACCAGACAGCCACAGTCGGCGCAGGTGACCTCCATGCCGTCAGCAGCCGCCGAACCCGGCCCGGTACTGCACCCGCCGCCACCAGCACCAACAACCCGTAGGGGCCGAGCCGAACGCTCCACCGACGACGGCCGCTTCCATGCCACCAGTGTCGCACCCCGGTTCAGGACGACCTCGTCGTACCGCGGCGGCGAGTCGCGACTATGCCCACAATGACGAGTGACCAGGGCCCTGAGACCCTGGTCACCGCTCATGTCGGGCTGACAGGACTTGAACCTGCGACCCCTTGACCCCCAGTCAAGTGCGCTACCAAACTGCGCCACAGCCCGAGGGGGAGATGCCATCGTAGCAACCCCCGGTCCGGGCACGTAAGCGTCATTGCCTGCCGGGTGCTGCCGCGGTCAGTGCACGAGCCAGTCGAAGATCCACGTTCCGATCTGGATGAACCGGAACACCAGGTAGACGACGATGAAGGCCAGCAGGATCTTGAAGTGCCAGGGTGCCTTCTTCTTGACCTCCGTGTCACCCGTGCCCGCCGCCGCGTCCGCCGGTGCCGGCTCGGCGACGACGCGCCCGCAGGTGGGGCACGAGCCGTCGGGCTCGAGCGTGTTGGGGTTGAGGAAGCGGCTGCAGGTCTCGCACCAGGGCATGGGCACCTCGGCCGCGGCCGAGGTCCCCGTCGTGCTGGTCGCAGACGTGGCCGGGGTCCCGCAGCGGCGACGCGACGCTACGACCTGACGGCGCCTCTGGGCCACCCGGCGGGGGCGTGGATCAGACCGGCGGGACGCCGTGGCGCCGGGCCGAGAACGAGCGGTCCTTGCCCTCGGCCAGCTCCAGCCGCCGGATCAGCTCGCCCCGCAGCTCGCCGAAGTCGACCACGGCGTCCACCACCAGCTCGGACGCCAGCCGGTAGAGGTCGACGTCGGCCTCGTACGCCTCGCGCTCGGCGGCGACGAAGGCCGACCGCTCGGCCTCGTCGGCCATCGCCGCGATGCGGTTGGCGTACACCGCGTTCACCGCCGCCTCCGGGCCCATCACCGCGATGCGGGCCGTGGGCAGGGCCAGCGTCGCCTCCGGCTCGAAGGCGGGGCCCGCCATGGCGTAGAGCCCGGCGCCGTACGCCTTGCGCACGATCACCGACACCTTGGGCACGGTGGCCTCGCTGACGGCGGTGACCATCTTGGCGCCGTGGCGGATGATCCCGGCCCGCTCCACCTCGGTGCCCACCATGAACCCGGGCACGTCGGCCAGGAACACCAGCGGGATGTTGAAGGCGTCGCACAGCCAGATGAAGCGGGCGCACTTGTCCGCCGAGTCGACGAACAGCACCCCGCCCTTCTGCGCCGGGTTGTTGGCCACGATGCCGGTCGGCCGGCCGTCGAGCAGCGCCAGCCCGGTGATGACCTCGGGGGCGAACAGCGGCATGCGCTCGAAGAACGACTCGGCGTCGACCAGGGCCTCGATGACGTCGTGCATGTCGTAGGCCCGCTGCTCCTCCTCCGGGACCATCCCGGTGCGCAGCTCCCGCACCGGCGGCGCGGGCTCGAAGCGGGGTGGCGCCTCCCGCCAGTTCTGGGGGAAGTAGGCGAACCAGGCCTTCGCCGCGTCGAGGGCGTCCTCGTCGTCACTGACCAGGTTGTCGCCGCAGCCCGACACGGTGGCGTGCATGCGGGCCCCGCCCATCTCCTCCAGCGAGGTGATCTCGCCGATCACCATTTCGGCCATGCGCGGCGACCCCAGGTACATGGAGGCGTTGCCCTCGACCATGAACACGATGTCGCAGAAGCTGGGGATGTAGGCGCCGCCCGCGGCCGACGGCCCGAACAGGCAGCAGATCTGGGGCACCCGGCCCGACAGGCGCACCTGGTTGTAGAAGATGCGGCCCGCGCCCCGCCGGCCCGGGAACAACTCGACCTGGTCGGTGATCCGGGCCCCGGCCGAGTCGACCAGCCAGAACACCGGCAGCTCGTGGCGCAGGGCGTACTCGGTGAGCCGCACGATCTTCTCGACCGTGCGGGCGCCCCACGAGCCGGCCTTGACCGTGGGGTCGTTGGCCATGACGCACACCGGGCGGTCCTCGATGCGGCCCACGCCTGTCACCACGCCGTCGGCCGGCAGGTCCTCCGCCTGGTTGTTGGCCAGCAGCGCGTCCTCGACGAAGGAGCCCTTGTCCAGCAGCAGGGCCAGCCGGTCGCGCACGAACAGCTTGTTCTGGGCGGCCAGCTTCTCGCCGCCCCGGGCCAGGTTGCCGGCCAGGGCCCGCTCGGTGCGGCGGGCGAGCTCGTCGGGGGTGTGGTCCGGTGTGGTCACGTCAGGAGCGGCGGATGGCGAGGATCGCCACGTCGTCGCTCATCGTCTCGGAGGCGAAGTCCCGCGCCGCCTCCAGCAGGTTCTTGCACAGCACGCCGGCCTCGACGTTGGGCTCTCGCCGCAGCGAGTTGGCGATGCGCTCCTCGCCGAACATCTGGTCGCCGTTGCGGACCTCGGCCAGCCCGTCGGTGTAGAGCAGCAGCAGGTCGCCGCTGTT
>JBKPRS010000440.1:0-7333 GCA_046734695.1 Actinomycetota bacterium
GAGAACACCAGAGCGTTCTCGATGAGCTCGGCCAGCAGGTGGGCCAGGTCGGCGGCCGCCGCGCCCGCGATGGTGGCGTTCGGGTCGATGTGCAGGACCACCCGCTGGAAGTCCTCGACCTCACCGACCGCGGCGCGCACGACGTCACCGAGGCGAAGCGGCGCGGTCCAGCGCCGGGGCGGGTCGACGCCCGCCAGCACCAAGAGCGACTCGGCGTTGCGCCGCATGCGGGTGGCCAGGTGGTCGAGCCGGAACAGGTTGGAGAGCTCGTCGGGCTCTGTCTCCCGGGTCTCGAGCTCCGTGATGAAGTCGAGCTGGCGGCCGAGCAGGTTCTGGTTGCGCCGGCCCAGGTTCACGAAGCTGTCGGCGATGTTGCGGCGCAGCACCGCCTGCTCCACGGCGAGATCGAGCGCCGAGTCCTGCACCGTGTTGAGCGCGGCGGCCACGTCGGCCACTTCGTCGCGGGTCACGACCCGCACGGGTGACACCTCCGGGACGACGACGTCCTCGCCGAACGGGGTCTCCAGGATCTCGGCCACCGCGTGGGGCAGGCGGCGCTCGGCCATGTCCTTGGCCTGGCGGGTCAGCGACCGGAGCGGCCGGGTGATCGACAGCGACACGATCACCGTGAGCACCACGGCGGTCGCGAGCGTGACCAGCACCAGGAGGCCGAACCGCTTCTCCCGGCTGGCGGCGGTGGCGTTGAGCTCGTCCGCCCGGTCCTGGAGCGCGTCGGCCATCGCGTTGCGGTAGCCGACGTAGGCGTTCTCCTCGCCCTCCGGCGTGTCCAGGCCACTGATCATCGCGGCGACGTTGATCTGCCCGGTGGTGAGCGCCTGATTCGCCGCGTCGTCGAGGACCTGGGTGAAGTCCGCGGGGTAGAAGTCCTCGGCGACCCGCTCATAGCGTCCGCCCGGGTGGCGCAGCGCGGCGGCCTGCATCATGTACCCGGTGTGCAGCCGGGCGACCTCGGCGATCTCCGACGGTCGGTCGAAGCCGATTTGGTCGTCGGAGCCGGTGGGCTGGATGGCCGGGAACGCGAGCGCGTTGGAGAGCTGGGACGTGTCCTCGAGCTGGTGGGTGACGATCTCGATCAGCCTGGCGCCCTGGCGCAGCTGAGGGTCGTCCATGGCGATCGAGAGCTGGGTCATGCCCCCGAAGAACGGATCGACCATGTCGGTGTAGGCGTCGAAGAACTCGGTCGACACGTCGATCCGCTTCAGATCGCGCACCGGCGCGTCGGCGCCTGCGTCGACCTGCTGGCGCAGCTCGGGGAGATCCTCCAGGCGGGCCAGGGCTGCCGTGTAGGCCGAGCGGGCCGCCGGGCCGCGCCGGTCGAGCTCCTCCTCGAACCGGGCCTTGGCGTCGTCGGTGGCGGCACGGGTCTCGGCGAACCCGACGACGTCGAGCTTCACCGTCTGCTCCACCCCGACCGGGTAGGCGGACGCGTAGGTGCGCTCGTCCTGGAGCGCGGTGATGAGGCCGTTGGGGCCGATCATGGCCGCGGCCAGGTCGGTCTGGTCGCGCACCTTGTGCGCCTCGCGCGACAGACTCACCACCTCGGCCAGCGTCACCAACCCCATCGCCACCAGCGGGACCGCCAGGGCGATCGCCAGCTTGATCCGGATGGGCAGGCGCGTCTTGCGGGACCGGGACGCTGGCTCGTCCCAGGTCCCAGCAGTGTCTCTGATCGCGATCGCGCCTGCCCGCGCTTTCCCAGCCAAGAGTCCCCCTCGGAGCACCGATACTCTCGGTAAGGGAGAATGTACGTTTACCTGAGAGTATGCAAGGGCAATCCGCCGCAATCTGCACCAGGCGCGGCGCGGACGGCGGTCAGCCCGGGTGCCATCACCCTAAGCGGGTGGATGTCCACCGAGTGTGAGTGTGCGAACCTCGATCGGTGGAACCCGTCCCGGGGCCCTGGCCGAACGATCCGAAGCCGGACCGGGCTGCCCTGCAGCAGTTCCTGCTCTATCTCGGCAGCGGCCTGACCGCGGCAGGCGAGGCCGTCAACGAGATCCAGGACCACCTCGAGGCGGTCGCCGCCGCCTACGGGGCGCCCGAGGCCCGCTTCGCGGTGCTCCCCACCTTCCTGGTGGTGGCGCTCGACCCCAGCGAACCGGCCACGCTCGAGCCCACCTACCAGCTGCGGGGCGGCCTGCGGCTGGACCAGACCGCCGCGCTGTACCGGCTGCTGAAGCAGGCCCGGCGGGGCGAGGTCGACCCGGCCGAGGGCACCCTGGCCGTGGTCGAGGCGATGCGGATGCCGCCTCGCTTCGGCCCGGCCCTCACCCTCCTCGGGCATGCGCTGATGGCGGCCGGCATCTGCCTCGTGCTGCGGCCGACACCGGGGGACGTCGCCCTGGCGACGGCGTTCGGCGCGCTGGTCGGCGTCCTCCGCCGCCTGGGTGATGGCCGGCCGAGGGTGCAGATGATCATGCCGGTGGCGGCCGCGTTCGTCGTGGCCAGCATCACGTTCACGCTGGCGAGGCACGGCTGGGGCGACGCCGACCTGCGGGCCATGATCGCCCCGCTGGTCACGTTCCTGCCCGGCGCGGCCCTGACCATGGGCGTCGTCGAGCTGTCCGCCGCCCAGATCGTCACGGGCTCGACCCGGCTGGTCGCGGGTGCGCTGCAGCTGGTCCTGCTGGCCTTCGGCCTGGTGGCCGCGGCCCAGGCGTTCGGGCTGCCGTCGACGTCCTCGCTGGTCGACGCGTCCCACGACCTCCTCGGCTGGTGGGCCGCGCCGCTGGGCGTGCTCGTGTTCGGCCTCGGCGTGTGGATCCACGGGTCGGCGCCCCGGGGGTCCGCGCCCGGGCTGTTCCTGGTGCTGCTGGTCGCCTTCGGCGGCCAGGCGGTGGGCAACGCGCTGCTGGGCGGCTACCTGGGCGGGTTCATCGGCGCCTTCGTCATGACCCCGACCGCCCGCATGGTCGAGCGCACGCCTACCGGCCCGCCGGCGCTGGTCACGTTCCTGCCCGCGTTCTGGCTGCTGGTCCCGGGCGCGCTGGGGCTCATCGGCGTGACCGACTACATCAACAACAGCGATGCGATGGTCGGCGTGCAGGAGCTCGTCTCGACCGTGGGCTCCATGGTCGCCATCGCGCTGGGCGTGCTGTGCGCCTATCCGCTGGTGGACTCGGCCGAGCGGGTGGCCCGGCGGGTCAGATCCCCTGGCTCGCCCTGATTCCGTCCGGGCGGCTTCGCCATCATGGAGGCATGCACCGGGACGAGGCGAGCCGTACCGCCGTGCTGGTCTGCCAGGGCCGTGCCGTGGCCGACGGTCGGATCGGGATGGGCCGGTTCCACGACCCGATCGCCCGCTCCCTGCTGCGCGACGACGAGCTCGCCGGGGTGGAGCGCGCCCGGACCGGGGAGGCGCCGCCGGGGTGGGGAGCCCGGACCGAGTACGAGATGCTGTCCGCCACGGCCGAGGTGATCGTGCCCCGCACCATCGCCATCGACGACGCTGTGCGGGCGGGGGCGGATCCCCAGCTGGTAATCCTGGGCGCCGGCCTCGACGACCGCGCCTGGCGCATGCCGGAGCTCGCCGGCGTCGACGTCTTCGAGGTCGACCACCCCGCCACCCAGGCGGACAAGCGCGAGCGGGCCCGCTCCCTGGCGCCGGTGTCCCGATCGCTGCGGTACGTGCCGGTCGACTTCGGCCGCGACACGCTCGGCCCGGCGCTGGCGACGGCCGGCCACGACGAGTCGCTGAGCACCACCTGGGTGTGGGAGGGCGTCGTGCCCTACCTGACGCCCGCGGAGGTCGAGACGACCGTCGCCGCCCTCGCCGCGCTCTCGGCGCCCGGGAGCCGCCTCGTGGTCAACTACCAGGCTCCGTCGCGGCGGGCCGCCATCGGGCGCGTGATCGCCAAGGGGCTGGCCACGCTGTCCCGCCGTCCGAACCCGTTCGCCGGCGAGCCCCGCCGGTCCGCCTGGATGCCGGATTCGCTACGGGCGCTGCTCTCGCCGGCGGGTCTGCGCGTCACGAGCGACGACGATCTCCTGACGCTCTCGGAGCGGCTCGGACTCCCGGTCCGGCACAAGCAGTCCGTCCGGTCGGGCCGCATCGCGGTGGCCGTCGCCACCGGGTGAGCATCAGGTGGGTGCGAGGCCGCGGGCGACGACGAGCCGGTAGCCGAGGTCCAGCTCCTCGCGGGCCAGCAGGTCACGGTGCCGGGCGGACCATCGGCCCGATTCCAGGTCGGCCTGCAGCCTGGCCATGGCGGCGGTGACCGCGGGCGGGTCGCAGAAGGCGAAGGCCGAGATCGACTGGCGGACGTCCGGGTCGAGGTACTGCTCGGGGCGGCGCCAGTAGGCGCCGAAGAACCCATCCAGGCAGTCGGCGGGCACCGGGACCGGCCGGACGTCGGTGGCCAGGAGAGCCTCGGTCACGTCGTCGAGCGTCGGCATCTGCATCTCGTGAGCGGCGATCTCCGGCAGGTAGTCGGCGACGAGCCAGAAGCGGGCGGTCAGCTCGGCATCCCACGTGAGGATCACCTGGGATCCGCTGACGCGCACCAGCTCCCGGAGGCCTGCCCGGTGGTCCGGCCAGTGGTGGGTCGTGAGGACCGCGAGGGTCGCGTCGAAGGAGTCGTCGGGGAAGGGCAGGTGCTCGGCGACGCCCTGCACGACGGGTGCGGCGTCCGGCGCCCGCTGGTCGATCATGGTGCGTGACGGTTCGAGGGCGACGACCCGACCGCGCGCCGGCTGGTAGGAGCCGGTCCCGCTGCCGACGTCGAGGACCGTGGCGGCGTCGCCGAGGGCGTCCTCGAGCGCGGCGGCGATGCGCGGATCACGGCGACGAAACCGGGAGTAGCCCCGGCCGATGCTGTCGTAGCGCCGCTCCACTAGCCCGCTACCCGCTGACCGGTGACCGTCGCGGTACCGAGGATGTGGGGCGACGTCGGTGAGGGGATGCCGGTCTCGGGGATCCGCAGATCGGCCAGGTCCGTGATCGTGAACCCGGCCGCCTCGATGGCGCGGCGGGTGTCGCGATGGGCGTGGCAGCCCGCGCCGACCGCCGGCCAGATGGTGGCGTCCAGCACACGCTGCACCCGGGCCAGTCCCGGGGTCGAGGCCCGGACGTGCTCGAAGAACCGCAGCTCACCCCCCGGCTTCAGGACCCGGCGCATCTCAGCGAGCGCGGCGGAAACGTCGGTTACGGAGCAGAGCACCAGCGAGACCACCACGGCGTCGAAGCTCCCGTCGGCGGCCGGCAGGTCGTCAGCGGTGCCGGCCACCACGTCGACGGGGATGGAGGTCTCCTTCGCCCGGGCCTCGGCCAGCGCCCGCAGATGGGGTTCCGGCTCGACCGCCAGGACGGCGACGACCTCGGGTGGGTAGTGGCCGAAGTTCATGCCGTTGCCCGCCCCGACTTCGAGCACCCGGCCGCCGAGGCCGGCGAGGAGCTGGGCACGACGCGCGCCATACCCGACCTTCTCCATGCGCGGGCAGGCCCAGGCGTAGTAGCGGGCGAAGAGCGGATGGCTGTGCTCATTGCTAGCCATGTGCCCTGTCTACCGCTGGAGCACGGACGGCCGCAGACGACTACGTAGCCTTCCAGCCGTGACCACCGATCCGATCGACCTCGTTCGGGAGTTCTGCACCGCCTTCGGCGAGGGTGACCTCGACCGCATCGTCGGCTTCTTCACGGAGGACGCCGTGTACCACAACATCCCCGTGGACCCCGTCGTGGGGCCCGACGCCATCCGGGCCTTGCTGGCCAGCTTCACGACCGGCGTGGAGTCGATCGAGTTCCGCATCGCGTCAATCGCCGCCGACGGCGGGACGGTCCTCACCGAGCGCGTAGACATCTTCCGCTACCCGGGCAAGGAGATCTCGCTGCCGGTGATGGGCACCTTCGAGGTCGCCGGCGGGAAGATCGCGGCGTGGCGCGACTATTTCGACATGCAGCAATTCATGTCGCAGCTCGCCTGACTAGGCCGATTCGCCCTCGTACTTGAACGACACCGACAGCTTCGTCCGGTAGGTGAGCGAGCCGTCCTCGCCGACGTCGATGTCCTGCTTCACGACCTCGGCCACGCGAAGGTCGCGCAGGGTCTCGCGGGCCTGGGCTACGGCCACAGCCGCCGCGTCCGCCCAGGACGTGTTGCTCGTGCCGATGATCTCGATGACCTTGTAGACGCTCATCGCGTCTCCCTTCTCGGACGGCTACCGTGCGTGCCGACCCTACGCCCCTACCCGGGTTGAGGCCGGAGGAGTCCACATGGCGGAGCGTCCCACCCCCAGCCAGGGGATCCTCCTCACACACTTCATCGTCTCCGACGACGTGGAGCGCTCGACCGCCTTCTACCGCGACGTGCTCGGCGGCGAGGTGGTCCGGACCGGTGAACCGTCCATCGTCCAGCTCGCGAACTCGTGGATCATCATCAACGTCGGCGGGGGCCCGACGGTCGACAAGCCCGAGGTGATCCTGGAGACGCCACCGGACCCGACCCGATCCAGCAGCTTCCTCAACATCCGGGTGGCCGACATCGCCCAGGTCTACGAGGACTGGCGCGCCAAGGGTGCGGAGTTCATCACCCCGCCCCAGGACCTGGGCAGCGAGATCCGCTGCTACATCCGCGATCCCGACGGGCACCTGATCGAGGTCGGGCAGACGACGCGGCCTTGAGCCCGCCACCCGTCCCGGGAGCAGCTAGGGCGTCATGCTCATCACGATCTCGTGGATCTGGTTGCCGGCGCTGCGGTAGACGACGTGCTTGGTGTTGCTCGGCGCGTGGTAGTACGCCACCGGATCGTCACCGGCACCGGTTCCGGATCGTGCCGATGCCCTCGATCCAGGACTCCAACACCTGGCCCGGGGCCAGGAACCGGGGAGGCCGGCGGGTGGCACCGACCCCGGCGGGCGTCCCCGTGAAGATCACGTCGCCGGGCAGGAGCGGCAACACCGCCGACAGCTCGGCGATCAGGCGCGGCACGCCGAAGATGAGGTCCGACGTCCGGGCGTCCTGCACCTTCTCGCCGTCGACCGAGCAGCCGAGGGCCAGGTCGTCCGGGTCCGGCACCTCGTCGACCGTGACGAGCCAAGGCCCCATGGGCCCGAAGCCGCGGCGCGACTTCCCGAGGGAGAACTGCGAGCCGGCCGCGAACTGCAGCGTGCGGTCGCTGATGTCCTGGCCCACGGTGAGCCCGGCCACGTGCGCCCAGGCCTCGGCCTCCTCGACCCGGTCGGCCCGGGTGCCGATGACGGCGACGAGCTCGACCTCCCAGTCGACCGTGCCGCCGACCAGCTCGACGTCGTCGAACGGACCGGCCAGCGAGGCGGGGAACTTCGTGAACGTGGCCGGCACGCTGGGCACCGCCA
>JBKPRS010000441.1:0-3060 GCA_046734695.1 Actinomycetota bacterium
GTTCACCGCCGACGACGGCAAGCGCTACTTCCTGTTCGGCGCCGGCGGCGGCGACGAGCTGGCGACCCGCCTGGGCGTCCCCCTCCTGGGCCAGGTCCCCCTGGTCCAGGAGCTCCGTGAGGGCGCCGACGCCGGCCGCCCGATCGTGGTAACCGACCCCGAAGGCGAAGCCGCCGACGTCTTCGCCCGCATCGCGGCCACGATCGACGTCGACCTCGCTCCCACCCGCATCTACCGCTCCGAGCTGCGTATCGGCTGATCAACCGGCCGCGGCGATGTCCTCGTCCTCGGGCTTGTGGAAGCCGGGGACCGGGCGGGGCTTGCGGTGGGTGATGATCTCGTCGACCAGGCCGTAGGCGACGGCGTCGTCGCCGCGGAGGATGTAGTCGCGGTCGATGTCGGTCGCGATGCGGTCGCGGGGCTGGCCGGTGCGCTCGGTGAGGATGTCGACCATGCGCTCGCGCATGAGGACCATCTCGCGGACCGCGATCTCCATGTCGACGGACTGGCCCTGGGCTCCGCCGTGGGGCTGGTGGATGAGGATGCGGGCGTTGGGCAGGGCCGAGCGGTGGCCCTCGGCGCCCGCGGCCAGCAGCACGGCGGCCGCGGAGCAGGCCTGGCCCACGCAGACCGTGTGCACCGGCGGGCCCATGAACTGCATGGCGTCATAGACGCCGAACATGGCGGTCACGTCGCCGCCGGGGGAGTTGATGTACAGGTTGACCGGGCGGTCGGCGTCCTCGCCCTCCAGGTGGAGCAGCTGGGCGATGATCAGGTTGGCCACGGTCTCGTCGAGGGCGGAGCCGAGGAACACGATCCGCTCCCGCAGCAGGCGCGAGTAGATGTCGTAGGCCCGTTCGCCGCGGTTGGTGGACTCGATGACGGTGGGGATGAGCACGCTGCCGGTTCCTCCTTCGCGCAACCACACGGTTGCGGGTTTGCAGCGTAGGGGTGGCGGGAGCGAAGCGCAACTGTAGAGTTGCGCTTATGGCCGACGAAGTGACTCGCAGCGTGGACCTCGACGCCGCCGTGGACGACGTGTGGCGGGCCGTCACCGACCCCGACGAGCGGGCTCTCTGGCTCGACGACCCCGACGCCGTGTCCCGCCGGGTGCGGGTGGACGAGGCGACGCCGGGGGAGCGGCTGGTGTGGACCTGGTGGCAGCCCGGCGACGAGGACGACGCCTCCACCGTGTCGGTCGTGCTCTCGCCGCTCGCCACCGGCGGCACCCGGGTGATCGTGACCGAGTCGCTGCCGGCGTTCGCCCCGGTCCAGGCCCGCGCCAGCGCCAGCGCCAGAGCCGGCGCGAGGGCCACCGCCATCTCGCTGTGGGCGGCCCGGCTCGTGGGCCTGGAGCTGGTGCTCGTCGGCGGTCGTGTCCCCGTCGCTGTCGCCTGAGCCGCCCGACGCCGTGTTCTCGGCGCTGGCCGATCCGACCCGCCGGGACGTCCTGCGGGCCGTGGCCGAGCGCGGCCCGGTGACCGCGACCGCCCTGGCCGGGGGTCTGCCCGTGAGCCGGCAGGCCGTGGCCAAGCATCTGGGCCTGCTGCGGGACGCGGGCCTGGTGGCGGCCGAGCGCAGTGGCCGGGAGACCCGCTTCGTGGCCCGCACCGAGCCCCTCGAGGAGCTCGCCACCTGGGCGGCCCAGGCCGGCCGCCGCTGGGACGCCCGCCTCGCCCGGCTGGCCGAGCACCTCGGCTGAGGCCTCCAGGCAGCACAGCATCGCAACACGAGACCACGTGACCTGTCCGCGCCCGTGCTTACGGGCCGCGAAACTCGCGGAGCGACCGCGACGGTTGCGGGTCGCGCGGGCGTAGCCTCGCGGTGTGGCCACCGACGAGCTGACCGGCCAGCCGATCGGGCGGCGCATCGTGCTCGGGATGCTCGGGCTCGGCGCCGCCGGCATCGTGTTCGGCGACGCCATCCAGGCCCGCCTCGAGCGCACCCTGCGCCCGCTCACCGAGCGTGATCCCACCGGTCTGACCTCGTTCATCCCCACGGCCGGGCGCTTCCGGATCTACTCCGTGACCGGCTCCCTGCCCGAGCGCAGCACCGCCGACTACCGCCTCACCGTGGACGGCATGGTCTCCCACCCGCTGAGCCTCGGCTACGAGGACCTCCTGGCCCGGCCCCAGACCGACCTCAAGCTCGATTTCCAGTGCGTCACGGGCTGGCGGGTGGCCGACGTTCCCTGGACCGGGGTGAAGCTGTCGGCCCTGCTGGACGAGGCCGGGGTCACCCAGGGTGCCACCCACCTGCGCATCTACTCGTTCGACGGCCTCTACACCGAGAGCCTCACGCTGGACCAGGCCCGCCGCGACGACGTCATCGCCGCCCACCGCATGCAGAACGGGCCGGTCAGCCGCGAGCACGGGGGACCGGTCCGGCTCTACGTGGGCCCCATGTACGGCTACAAGTCGCTCAAGTGGCTCGAGCGCATCGAGGTGGTGGACCACCTCGATCAGGGCTACTGGGAGGACTACGGCTACGACGTCGACGGCTGGGTGGGCGGCTCCAACGGCCGCAGCGACGAGCCCACCTCGTGATGGCTGCGGTCCTGGAGCGTTTCGGGCGCCCGAGCCGGGCGCTGCACTGGGCCACCGCGACGGCCGTGCTGACCGCCGCGCTCACCGGGATGATCCTCTACTTCGGCCCGCTCACCGCCCTCGTGGGCCGGCGCCACCTGGTCAAGGACATCCACGTGGTCGCCGGGCTCGCCATGCCCGTCCCGCTCATCCTGGCCTACGCCGGCACCTGGCGCCGGGACGTGCGGGCCAACGTCCGCAGCCTCGCCCGCTGGACCCGGGCCGACCGTCGCTGGCTGCGCACGCGGGGCCGCGAGGCCGGTGACAAGGTGGGCAAGTTCAACGCCGGGCAGAAGGCCAACGCCGCGTTCGTGGCCGGGATGATCCCGATCATGCTGGTCTCCGGCTCGATCATGCGCTGGTTCGAGCCCTGGCCCGTGCAGTACCGGACCGGCGCCACGTTCGTCCACGACTGGACGGCCATCGTCACCTGGGTGGTGGTGGCCGGCCACATCCTGTTCGCCGTCAACGACCC
>JBKPRS010000442.1:0-1933 GCA_046734695.1 Actinomycetota bacterium
GACCAGGGCGTCCCGGGCCTCAGGGCGCAGCGGCGAAGTCGACGCGTGGTCGAGATACGCGCGCGACGGGCGGTCGGCAGTCGCCCCGGGGGGAGGGGAAGAGGTGGGCGACTGCCGTCCCGCCGTGCTAGTTCCCGTGGACGGAGGTTACGCAGTGCTCGCCCCCGGTGGGGAGCGAGAGGGCGGTCTCGGTGAGGAGGTCCTGGCCGTAGAGAGCCTCCAACATGCCCCGGACCATGCCGCGGTCGACCGCGCAGATCACGGGGTGCTCGATGGCGGCACCGCCGAAGGGGCAGTGCTCGCTGACGATGCGGAGCTGGTCGCCGTGACGCTCGGCGTGGGCCGCGAAGCCGTGGGCGGTCAGCGCGTCCGCCACGGCGTGGAGCGCGGCCTGGAACGAGCGGTGCGAGTCGGAGCCGGGCGACATCGAGGTGGCCATGGCCCGGCCGTAGTCGATGCCGACCTCCTCGGCGAGGTGCTCGGCCCGATCGTGGCCCAGCTCGGCCAGGGCCCGGCCCAGCAGCTCGACCAGCACGTCGTCGTGGCGCAGCGGCAGCTCGATCACGATCTCCGGGGCGGTGACCCGGTAGCTCTTGGAGGGGCGGCCGGCCCCGCCGCCGGGCGGGCGGGCGATCGCCACCTCGACGTAGGCCCCGGCCACCAGCTTGTCGAGGTGGTGGCGGGCGACGTTGGGGTGGAGGGCGAAGCGCTCGGCCACGGCTGCGGCGGTCACGCCGTCCGGATGCTCGTGGACGAACAGGTAGATCTCGCGCCGGGTGGGGTCGCCGAATGCCGAGGTGATGGCGGTCACCGCCGAGGCGAATTCGGTCGGCGAGAGGGGCGGCCGGTCCACGGCCGGTATTCTACCTATCTCCGTAGTGCTAATCCCCTGAGCCGCCGGGAGCGCCATGCCCGTCACCGAAGCGCAGATCATCGACGCCCTCCGTCCCGTCCAGGACCCCGAGCTCCACCGCAGCATCGTCGACCTCGACATGGTGCGCGGCATCGCCATCGACGGGCCCCAGATCGGCGTCACGATCGCGCTCACGGTGGCCGGCTGTCCGCTGCGCAACGAGATCCAGAACCGGGTGACCGGCGCCGTCACGGCGCTCGACGGGGTCTCGGGCGTGGACCTCGACTTCACGGTCATGACCGACGAGGAGCGGGCCGCCCTGCGCACCAAGCTGCACGGCGACCCGGGTGCCACCGCCGGCACCCATCAGGCCCACGGCCACGCCGAGGGCCGCGAGATCCCCTTCGCCGACCCCGGCAGCCCCACCCGGGTGCTGCTGGTGGCGTCGGGCAAGGGCGGCGTCGGCAAGTCCTCGGTGACGACCAACCTGGCCGTGGCCCTGGCCCGCCGGGGCAAGGACGTGGCCGTGGTCGACGCCGACGTGTGGGGCTTCTCCATCCCCCGCATGCTGGGCGTGCAGCACGCCCCGGTCGTGATCGACGAGATGCTGGTCCCGCCGGAGTCGCACGGCGTGCGCTGCATCTCGATGGGCTTCTTCGCGGCCGAGGACCAGCCGGTCATCTGGCGCGGCCCCATGCTGCACAAGGCGCTGGAGCAATTCCTCACCGACGTGTTCTGGGATGACCCGGACTTCCTGGTGATCGACCTCCCGCCGGGCACGGGCGACATCTCGCTGAGCCTGTCCCAGTTCCTGCCCCGCGCCGAGGTCTACGTGGTGACGACCCCCCAGCCCGCGGCCCAACGCGTCGCCCAGCGGGCCGCGTTCATGGCCCAGAAGGTGAACCTCGAGGTCAAGGGCGTCATCGAGAACATGTCGTGGTTCACCGCCGACGACGGCAAGCGCTACTTCCTGTTCGGCGCCGGCGGCGGCGACGAGCTGGCGACCCGCCTGGGCGTCCCCCTCCTGGGCCAGGTCCCCCTGGTCCAGGAGCTCCGTGAGGGCGCCGACGCCGGCCGCCC
>JBKPRS010000443.1:0-1450 GCA_046734695.1 Actinomycetota bacterium
GCGCCGTTATTATAACGGGGAGTCAGTTCGCCGGTGAGGCTCGGAGTGGTCCCAGTCGGCGGCCAGCGTCCGCAGCGCGGTGAGCAGCAGGAGCGGCTGGTCGAGCATGGCGTGGTGGCCGGCCTCGGCGATCTCGATCACGGGCGCCACCCGGCCCAGCTGCTCGTACATGTCGGCACCGATGTCCTCGGTGACCAGGCCGTACTCGGAGCGGAGCAGCGCCAGCCGGCAGCGGACCTGGGACAGGTAGGGCAGCGCCGCGGTCCTCATGCCCCCGCCGAACTGGGCGAAGATCTGGCGGTCGAACTTCCAGCGCCAGCCGCCCTCGACTGGGCGGAGCGACCGCCGGGCGACGTGGTCGAGGACGTAGGGCAGGTAGTGGTCCTGGGGCGGCACGGTGCGGAACCGGGCCAGCGCCTCCTCCACCGAGGTGTAGGTGCGGGGCGCCCCGAAGGCGCTCCCCGTCCTGGCGGCATCGACCTCCGGGTCGGGGGCGGTCACCGGCGAGTCGCACACGATCGCCCCCTCCAGCCGGTCGGGGTGCAGGGCGGCGGTGGCGATGGTGACGAAGCCGCCCATGCTGTGGCCCACGACCACCACCGGACCCTCGACCCCGCCGTGCTCGGTGACCGCGATGACCTCGTCGGTCCAGCCCGTCAGCGGGTACTCGTCCCGGTGGTCGCTGTCCCCATGGCCGGACAGGTCGAGCGCCAGCACCCGGTAGTCCCGGGCGAAGTGGGCGGCCACATGCGTCCACCAGTGGGCGTGCGCGGCGCCCCCGTGCACGAACACCAACCCCCGCCGTCCCGGCCGGCCCCACGCCAGGTAGTGGACCTGCGCGCCGCGCACCTCCACGTGCTCGTCCGTGTACGGCACCGCCAGGGCCCGCTCGAACCACGCGGGAGCCTCGGTGACCTGGTCCGGACCGGCGCTCACGCTGACGAACCCTACGGGCTGGCGACCGCCTCGGTCAGCGACGCCACCTTGGCCCCGACGTAGCGGCGGTGGCGCTCGTCGAGGTCGTCGAGACCATTCTCTATGTAGCGCCGCAGCGCTTCGAGGGCCGAGCGCTCGGGGCGGCCCCGGAGCAGCTGGTCCAGCAGCGGCGCCAGCGGCGACGGAGGCTCGGCGGGCTCGACCCCCGGGGCCCACGCCGGGGCGGGCTGAGGCCGGTGGGGCAGGCCGAGCTTGCGGGCCAGCAGAGGATCGGCGGCGCGGCCCACCCGGGCGGCCACGTCGGTGTAGCGCTCGCCCGCGTCCCGGCGGGCCAGCATCAGCCGGGACTTGGCCAGCAGGTAGGGATCGCCGTCGCGCACCAGGCGGGCGGTGGCCAGGTTCACCAGCGCGAAGGCGTAGGACACCGGCAGCGACACGTGCCGCTCGTAGTCGACCGCGTGCACCGCCAGGCGCAGGGGCCCGATGCCGGTGATGAGCACATCGCCCTGCCCAG
>JBKPRS010000444.1:0-7078 GCA_046734695.1 Actinomycetota bacterium
CGGGTGCAGCCCCGCGAGCACGTTGAGCAGCGTGGTCTTGCCCGCCCCGTTGGGGCCGAGGACGGCCAGCACCTCCCCCACCCGCAGGGTCAGGTCCACGCCGTGGAGCACCTCGATGGACCCGTAGGCGGCGCGCACGCCCCGCAGCTCGACCAGCGGCGGTTGCGGCGGCGTCATCGCCGGCTCCCGGGCACGGAGCCGAGGTAGGCGTCGAGCACGGCCCGGTTCCCCTGGATCTCGCGCGGCGTCCCGCTGGCCAGCACCCGCCCGAAGTCGAGCACGTGGACGGTGTGGCAGGTGCCCATGACCAGGTGGACGTCGTGCTCCACCAGCACGATGGACACGCCCTCGCCCGCCACGGTCAGCAGGACCTCGCGGAACGCCGCGGTCTCGGCTTCGTCCTGGCCGGACGCGGGCTCGTCGAGCAGCAGGACCCGAGGACCGGTGGCCAGCGCGCGGGCCAGCTCGACCCGCCGCGCCGTCCCTGTCGGCAGCTCGTCGGCCCGCGACCCGGCCACGCCGGCGAGCCCGGCCATGTCCAGTGCCGCGTCTGCGTCCCGCCCCGGCCGGTCCCCCCGCACCGAGGCGGCCAGCTCGACGTTCTCTCGCACGGTGAGCAGTCCGAACAGCTCCAGCCGCTGGAACGTGCGGGCCAGCCCGCGCCGGGCCCGCCGGTACGGCGCCAACCGGGTCACGTCGCGCCCGTCCACCAGCACCCGACCCGACTCGGGCGCCACCAGCCCGGTGACGACGTTGAACAGCGTGGTCTTGCCCGCCCCGTTCGGCCCGATCAACCCCGTGATCTTCCCAGCCGCGGCCCGCAGGCTCACCCGGTCCAGCGCCAGGTGGCCGCCGAAGCGGACGCTCACGTCCTCGACCACGAGCGCGTCCGTCACGACGCCACCTGCTCGGGCTCCAGGCCCATCTCGCGGTCGAGGGCGGCGATCTCCTCGGATGTGAAGGGACGGACGATGCCGGCCCACTCCAGCGGCACGTCGTCGCCGGCCTGCTCGTCGGGCGGCGCGGCGGGAGCGCGGCGGGCCTCCAGCACCTGGGCGGCCAGTCCCCCGGCCGCCAGCTCGGCCAGGAGCGCGAGGGCGAACGGACCCCCGGTGAGCACGTCCCCGAGCCGCAGGGCCACGACCGCGGCCACGCCCACCAGCGTGCCCACCACCAGCGCCGGCTGGCGGCGCAGCGGCGCCAGGGCCTCGCGCACCGAGAAGGCGATGCCGTTGGGGTTGCGCCCGAGCGTGATGCCGAGGGTGCCCGGCAGCACCCGGTTGACGTTCTCGAACCAGGGGGCGGCATCCACCAGCATCGGCAGGCCCCCGATCAGCACGCCCGCAGCGAGGGCGCCCGCGGCGCTGCCGATCCCGCCCACCACCGCCACCAGCAGCAGGGGCAGGCTCTGCACGAAGGCGAAGTTCTGCGGCCCGACGGCGCCCAGGGCCCCGCCGTAGAGCGCACCGCCGAAGCCGGCCATGGCGGCCGACAGCGTGAAGACCGCCAGCTTGACCAGCGTCGTGTTGATCCCGAGCGTGGCGCTGGCCGCCGGGCTGTCCTTCAGCGCCAGCAGCCGCTGGCCGAACGTCGAGCGCCGGATGGCCACGACCGCCAGGTACAGGAGCGCGAACACCGCGCTCAGGAACACCAGCCGGGCCCGCTGGGTGTCGACGCCGGGCACGTCCAGGGCGTCGACGGCCACCGAGCCGGTCCCGAAGATGCTGATCCGGGTGTTCACGAGGTCGAAGTCGCGCAGGCCGAAGATCCACTGGTCCAGCAGCATGGCGAAGGCCGCGGTGGCGAGCGCCAGGTAGATCCCCGACATGCGCAGTGTGGGCAGCGCCACCAGCGCGCCGACCAGTCCGGTCACCACGGTCGCCACGATCAGGCCGGTCGCGCTCCCGCCCTGGCCGTGGTGGGCCATGAGGATGGCGCCGATGCCCGCGAAGCTCATCTGGCACAGCGAGAGCTGGCCGGCGAAGCCCACGAGCGGCACCAGCGACAGGGCGATGATGGCCACGGCCACGATCTTCTGGAGCCCCACGGCGTCGGGCTCGGAAGCGATGTTGGCCGCCACCACCCCGGCGGCCACGAACAGCGCAGCGGTCGCGAGGGCCCCCGACCACGCCGGCCGGGGGACCACCTCGCGCGATGTCCGGGCGCTGTGGCCCCGGAGGCGGCTCTGAGGCAGGGCCAGCAGCACCACGAACAGCACGACGACCGGGATGGCGAAGCGGAACTGCGCCAGCAGCAGCCGCTCCGTCGGCAGGTAGGCGAGGGCGTAGGCGTCGAGCAGTCCCAGCAGGACGGCGCCCAGGAACGTCAGCGGCAGGCTGCGCAGCCGGCCGATCATCGCCGCGGCGTAGGCGTTGACGATCATCAGCGCCAGGTTGACGTGGGACAGGCCCACCGAGGGCGCGACCAGGATCCCGGCCACGGCCGCGGTGGTGCAGCCGATCGCCCAGGCCAGCATGGCTGACCGGTGCGGGTTCGCCCCGTTGAGCATGGCCAGGGGCCGGTCGTCGACCGAGGCGCGCATGGCCAGCCCCGCCCGCGACCGGTACAGCAGCAGGCGCAGTCCCACCGCCAGCACCGCCGCGGTCACCAGGCCGGCGATGTCGTGCCAGGTCACGGTGACGCCGGCGACCTCGATCGAGGCGTTGCCCCAGAACCGGGTCAGCGGTCGGGCCACGTCGGGCGGCCAGACCCACAGGCCCACGCCGATGAGCGCGGCCAGGAGCCCGATGCTGACCACGATCCGCACCGTCTCGGGCGCGTCGTGCAGGCCGCGCATCACGCCCCGCTCGATCACCAGGCCCAGCGCCGGGGCCAGCACGCCCAGGACGACCAGCAGGGCGATCGGCGCCGGCCAGCCCCAGCCGAAGCGCAGCTGCCAGTACGCGAAGGCGCCGAGCATCCCCACCGCGCCGTGGGCGAAGTTGAAGATGCCGGTGGTCGTGTAGGTCAGGACGAGGCCGCTGGCCGCCACCGCCAGGATGGCGGCGGTGGCCAGGCCGGTGATGGTGGCCTCGAGGAAGACGTCCATGGCGCGCGGCCGCGGCTCAGGCCGCGGGGCGAGGCACTCCGTAGTCGTCGGTCAGCTCGATCACGTTGCCGGGATCGCAGTTGTAGATGCCCTCGTTGGGCTCGGTGAGGGCCTCGTCGTACTCGAAGCCGCCGGCGGTGGCGTGGATCGCCAGGTCGCACCGGGTCGCCGTCGTGTTGCCCGGAGCCTGGGGCGAGTGCAGGCCGCCGGCGGTCCAGCCGTCCTGCGCCGCCGCCTTCTCCAGGATGCAGGCCCGGCTCAGGTCCTCGCCGCACTCGTTGGCGGCCACCGCGAACAGCAGGAAGCCGGACAGGCCCTGCATGCCGAGCATGGCGGTCTTGCCGCCCGGGTTGTAGCGCTGCATCAGCTCGAGGTAGTCGGCCAGGGCCGGGACCTGGTCCGCCATGTCGAAGGGCGGGAAGGCCGAGCGCATATAGGTGGCGTCGCTCATGCTGGAGCCGCCCTCCTGCATGAACTTCTCGTCCATGTAGTTGGGCTGGAGGTGGGTGAAGGTCGGGTACCAGCCCTCGGTCTGCATGGCCTGCTGGAGGGCGACCATGTTCTCGGGCTCGCCGATCATCTCGAAGGCGGTCACCCCGTCGTCGCGCATCTTCTGCACGAAGCCGCGCCAGCCGGTCTCGCCCAGCGGCCGGTACTGCTCGTCGAAGACGACGTCGAAGCCCATCTTCTCCGCCATCTCCACGATCTGGGCGTGGATGGTGGAGGGCCCGTCGAGGTTGACCCACAGGACGCCGAGCTTGTCCGCCTCGGGATGGGCGCCCTGGAGCCAGCGGTAGCCGGCCGAGGCGAACTCGTACACCGGGTTGGGCACGGGCTGGACCTGGAGGTCGGCCACCCGGGCCTGGGGTGTGACCGCGTAGCCGGGCAGGTTGATCAGCCCGCAGGCGACCCGGGCCCCGTTGTCCTGGGCGTCGAACACGGCACCGCCGCCCACCAGGGCGAAGTCCTGCTGGCAGGCCTCGGCGATGCGCTGGTTGTACTCGAAGAGCTTGGCGTCGAGGTCGTCGATGACCACTTTCCGGCCGCCGAGGCCGCCGTGCTCGTTGCACCAGCCGGCGAAGGCGACGGCCGCGTCGTACATCTCCTGCGTGAGCCCGGGTCGCTCGGCCGAGCCCTTGTCGGTCACGGTGCCCAGGTGGATCTCGTCCGCGGTCAGGCCGACCTCGGTCGCCGTCCCGGGCTCGCCGTCGTGGCAGACGTTCTCCAGGTCGCCGAAACCGCCCTGGTCCAGCCGGCTGCCGGTGGCTTCGTCCGCGCCGGTACCGTTGCCGCCGCCGTCGGGGGCAGCCTGGTCCCCCTCCGAGGAGCCCGCGGGCGCCGCTCCGATCTCGGTCTCGTCCGCACCCCGTGTGCACGCTGCCGTCGCGAGCGCCATCACGGCCAGCGCCGCGATGGCGTGGCGAGCAGTTCTCACGGAGCCCCCTCCCGGCTGGTGAGCGATTTCTAGAACGAGTTCTAGTTCTAACACACCGTCAGGTCTTGGATCACATCCCCGGAGTTAGGGTCGGGGGCGGAGGTCGACGCATGCGGATCACGGCGAAGGTGGACTACGCGGTCCGGGCCGCCACCGAGCTGGCGGCCGCTCCCCCGGGCCCGGTCAAGGGGGACGCGCTGGCCGCCCGCCAGGGGATCCCGGTGAAGTTCCTGGAGAACATCCTGGCCGACCTGCGCCGGGCCGGCCTGGTGGCCAGCCAGCGGGGCGCCGTGGGCGGCTACCGGCTGGCCCGGCCGGCCGAGGAGATCACCGTGGCCGACGTCATCAGGGCGGTCGAGGGCCCCCTGGCCGACGTCCACGGGACCCCGCCGGAGATGGTCACGTACGCCGGACCGGCCGCCGACCTGGCCAAGGTGTGGGTGGCGACCCGGGCCGCGCTGCGGATGATCCTGGAAGAGGTCACCGTGGCCGACATCGCCGCGGGTACGCTGCCGGGCGCGGTCGAGGCCTTCCTGGAGGCCCCGGACGCCTGGCTCCGCCGCTGAAGCGCCTATGACATGAGCCACAGGTGAACGGCGGGCTGCGGGTGAGAATCGGGCCTGCTGGCTGCGCTAGCGTGGACGATCTATGTCCCGCAGGATCGAGATCGAGCTCACCAGCTCCCGTGAGGACGGGTCCTGGACCTGGCGTGCCGCGGGCGCGCGTGAACCCAGGGGCACGGTCGACAATGCGATCCTGCCCGGCGGCTCCAAGGTCGGGGATGTCTTCCGGGTCGAGATCGACGGCTACCTCGACGCTTTGAGCGTCGTCGCGGTCGTCCCGCCCCGGGCCGACCGCGCCGAGCCCGAGCGCCTGGAGCTCAAGACGTCGGCGCCGCCCGACCAGCCGCTGGTCACCACCGCGCTGGTCCGCGGCGAGCGGTCCGACCGTGACCGCGGTGAGCGTTCCGGCCGCCGCCGCCCGTCCGAGCGGGGCCGGGAGGACCGTGGCCCCCGTGAGGGTGGCGACCGCCGCCCCCGCGGTGATCGGGACCGGGACCGCAACCGCCGGGGGCCCGAGGGCGAGGCCCGCCGCGAGCGTCGCCCCCGGGATCGTGATCGGGACCGGGACCGCGATCGGCCCCGTGACGAGGGCCGCCACGAGCGTCCGTCCCGCCCGCCCCGCCCGGCCGCCCCGCCGGTGGACCTCAAGCCGAAGCCCAAGCGCCTGCGTCCGGGCCGCACCCACCGCAACGCCCTGCTGGAAGCGGTCCCGGCGGAGCAGCGCCCGATCGCGGAGCAGCTGCTGATCGGCGGCATCCCCGCGGTCCGCCAGGCGATCGACAAGCAGAACGAGGAGCTGAAGGCCGCCGGCAAGCCCGAGGTCAAAGCCGACGCGCTGTTGAAGGTGGCCGAGGACCTGCGCCCCCGTGCCCAGGCCGCGGTCTGGCGCGACCGGGCCGAGGCCGCGGCCGCCGCGGTCGACGACCTCGACCTGCGCGACCTGCGCTCGGTGGTCAACGCCGCCGGCGACGCGGGCCGCGACGAGGAAGCCCGCGCCCTGGCCGCCCAGCTGCGGGAGGCCCTGGCCAACCGGGTCGAGAAGGAGCACGCCGCCTGGCTCGCCGACCTGGCCGAGACGGTCAAGGCCGGCCGGGTGGTCCGCGCCCTGCGCCTGAGCTCGCGCCCCCCGAAGGCGGGCGCCCCCATCCCCGGCGACATCGCCACCCAGCTGGCCGAGGCGACGGCCGCGTCCCTGACTGAGGAGACGGGCCCGGACCGCTGGGCCACAGTCCTGGACGCGCTCGCGTATTCACCTGTCCGCCGCCGGGTGATCCCCCAGTCGCTGCCGACGAAGCTGACGCCCGAGCTCCGCTCGACGATCGCCCGCCTGGCGTCCCGGCTCCCGGAGATCGCCCACATCTTCGACATCGAGCCCGACCCCGCAGCCGAGCGAGCCGCAGCCCGCGGCGGCCCCGCCGCCCGCAGGCGCCAGACCCGCAAGCCGGACGAAAGCGCCCAGAAGCGCTCCCCCCGCGGCCCCCGCAAGCCTAAGGGCCAGGGCGACACCCCGCCGGGCAAGGGCCCCGAAGCCAAGGCCGGCCCGGCCAAGCCGGACGCCAAGTCCGCCTCCGAGCCCGCTCAGCCGACCGAGCCCGAGCCCACGGCCGAGGCCACGACGGACACGACGGCGCCCGCAACCGAGGCCGCCAAGCCGACGGAGCCCGAGGCGACCACAACCACCGACGCCAAGTCCGGCGAGCCCGAGCCGACCACCGACGCCACCGAGCCCAGCGAGCCCGAGGCCGCGGAGCCGACCGCCGACGCCGAGTCCGGCAAGCCCGAGGCCGCGGAGCCGACCGCCGACGCCGAGTCCGGCAAGCCCGAGGCCGCCACCGAGCCCAGCGAGCCCGAAGCGACCACCGACGCCGACGCGCCCAGCGAGCCCGAGCCGACCACCGACGCCGACGCGACCAGCGAGCCCGAGCCGACCACCGACGCCACCGCGACCAGCGAGCCCGAGCCGACCACCGACGCCACCGCGACCAGCGAGCCCGAGCCGACCACCGACGCCCACGCGACCAGCGAGCCCGA